>NZ_CP012036.1:950099-1305152 GCF_001298445.1 Nostoc piscinale CENA21
CAGATTTAAATTCGCCTGCTGTGATTGCTTTACTCTAGCTTTTTGTGATTGATTAGCAATCAAAGCATCAGCTTCTCCTACCGTGCTGCCGAGAAACTGCCTAAACTCAGACTGAGCCTGTTTAATGAATTCTTTGTCAAACAAGGATTTGGCTAACTTGCCGCCGATAGTGTTGCCAAGGCGCGGTGCTGCTGTGGTGATTAGTTTTTCGCCAAGTAAATCAAAACTCCCAATCACGGGTGCAACTTGCTTTTCTACACCCTTAGCTAACCCCTGTCCCAATTTAGCGGACATCTCCCGCCCAATACCTTCTAATGCTCCTGTAGCGATTCTTTGAAATGGGGATGCGATCGCGCCGACTATCCCGCTAAATGCAGACGGCTTGATTTTTTCAATCGACCTACTTACCTTGTCACCAATGTCTTCGCCCAAATTTGCGGTAACAGCACCGAAAGCTGTTTTTAAGCTGGCGCTTAATACACCAGAGTCTAAATCGGCTTTGACCTTAACAGGGCCAATACCAGTATTTATTTTTTGTAGTTTAATCGGGACTTCTATCGGACTGAATGACCCGGATAGCCCCTCGACCTTGCGACTAAATTCTTCAGAGTCCAGTTTAAGCTGTACATTAATTGCTACTTTTTTGTCAGCCATAACGGAACTCCTGGGAATAATAAATATAAACTTGGGTCGGAATAATGGCTATTAATAAAAAACCCAGCAAAATAGACTGGGCGATCGCGTCTGTGATTGGAGTTGTTTCTTTGGTTGGTTTGGTTTGGTGGCTATCTCAACCCAAGGTGGATGATTGCCATCATCGGGTGACAAGAGAAATACAGGAACGCAAATTAAACGCTGGAGACACAACAATTAAAGACCAACAAGAGATAGAAGCGATCGCGTCTGAAATTAGGTCGAAGTGCCGTTGACTGCCTCTAATTGCTTAATTCGGGCTTGCAGTTCCTCAACTGAAGGTTCAACTACCTTTGATTCAACAGTAATAATTCCTTCTGGATTGAGGTATTTATCAATAATTGCCAGTCCTTCTGTGTGTTCTGCGATCGCGCCTTCGTCACCCTTAGACTTGGCTTCCTCAAGTTTCTGCAAGCGGTAGCAACGAGCGCATTTAAGGATGATGTCGTTGATTTCTTCTGGCTCTACCGAGGGTTGCCATAGATAAAATTCTTCATCCCCATCGCCGCGATTAATAATCTCATCGGGGATGGTGGGGATGATGACTTTTTTAATGGTTTTGGCTGACTTGGAGAGTAAATCTACATCTCCTAAATCACGTAAACATTCAGTCAGCCCACGAAAGTAAATTTTACTTACGGGTTCAACTTTATAGCTTCTATTCCTAATATCAATAAACTGGTCGCTCATTAATTAAATCCCAAGTTCTTGTAATACTCTTGTTTATTCTGTTGCTTCCACTCATTAAATCTATCTTTGAGATACTCATTCATTCGCTCTTGTGGATCGCGGCGGCGCTCATTTAATTGGGAGATGAATCGAGATAGGAACTCACTATCAAACTGCCTCCACATCAATAAAGCACCTTCTATAGATTCGTCAATTGCCACCAAAGAAGCAAACAAATCAGCGTCGGGCAGTCCACTGCTTTTGATTGGAATATCACCGGGGGTTAGTGTTTCTCCTTCCTTTTTCCTCCTTGTACCTTCCTCTTTGAATGTGTGCAGTTCAATTAACTTACAAGGGCGCATTTCCTCGTTAATTACTTGAGCTAAAAACAAAGATTCAAACTCGGATTGTGTGAGCGATCGCGTATTAAAACCGAAATGTCCAGGCTTGTCTAGTCGAGGGAACAAAGAAGATAGGCGATCGCTGATTTGAAGGACTGATTCTGTTATTGAATGGGTAATATGCCATTGCTGGTGCAGATAATTGATCAACAGTTCAAAAGAGTAGAGGCGATCGCGCTTCACTGGCCCAACAATAGCGAAATCCCCTGGATATTTGACGAGGAGGCTACGCATGATAAGTTAAAAGTTTTTGCCTTTTACCTTTTTACTTTTGCCTTCTTTTTAAGCTGCATCAGCACACTGCCTTGCTTGTCCTAAATGTTTCACTTTTACAGGTAGACAACCAGTACCGTTATAGGTAATCCGCATAGTAATTTGAAGCTGTGATTCATTGAAATTAATTTCACCATCACTAGGATCTACAATTGCCTCTGGAAATTCAAAGGATACTATCTTTAAGTCGTTTTGAATCACAACCAACGTGGGCTTGAATCTATTAAATAGATTCTCAGTCATAATTACACCGTCTGTTAAGGTGTAGGGGATTTCATAAGATACGTATTTCCCGATTAAATCATCCGTAAATTTTAAAGCCCCATTCAGCCCGACAGCAAAAGTTAATTCATCAGCATTATCAAATGTGGCAAACGTTCCTTGAGTTAGGGGGACAGAAATATTATTTTCATCTAAGTAACTAGCGAACGCCCCTTCTGCGTCTGCAAGTATTCCAAACCCCTCTTTACCAGTTGCAGCAGCCGGGTAAGAGTTGCGATCAATTTGCACACCATTACGTCTGATTGCTGCGGCAATTCCAGTGTCAGCTTCCATCCGGTAGCCAAATTTCATCCCCAATGTTTCTGGCGTTTTCTTGGGGAATGTCATTTGAATTCTGGGGTTGCGCTGGCGCGGGTATAAATCCACTAATTGCATTTCTCCCAATGGGGTCACTCCCATTGTTTCTTCCATTTCAATCCCTTGATCAAAAGTGACTTCGCTGGGATTGGGAAGAACAATTGCTCTATTAGAATTTTCTAGGTCACAGATGAACACATCCGTGACCATTTTAGTTCCTGTATATAATTGATTTGGCATAGGGGTTTGTAAATTGAGCTACCCCATGATCGCACAGACAATAAAATCAGGTTTTTTAGAAAAAAAAATTGCCTTAATACTCGGCATCTAAGATACTATCAAACGCCTCAATCAACTCTTCTTGAATGATTAATTCCAATTCAATCAAATCATTGTCGTCAACAAATAATACGCCTTCTGGTGCAAACGGGCCTTTCTCCTGAAAGAGAACCTCAACAAACCCAGCGTAATATTGCTCGCTCCATACCCGTAAACCTGAATCATCAATTTTCACGTTTTGGGTGTAATCGTTAAACATCGCTGTGGTGTCAATCCCAAATAGCGAACCTTCACTGATGATTGTGCCGTTACGCTTGCGACGGCCAATGCTGCTGGGTGCGTAGGCTGTCTCCAGGGATGCTTTAATGTAGCGATCGCGGGTCTTGGTTCTGTAGTATTGATAGAATCTGCGGTAAATATCAAGGATGCCTAACTTGCGAACTTCCTTGAGCCTTAAAGCAAATTTTGATAAGTTTGTGGTATCAACGTAGGCGGGGTATTGTTCTGGCATATAATTTAATAATGGTTGTTACCTGTTGGTTTACACGCGCAGTTCCAGCTCAAAAAAACTGTCCCAAGACTTAAAGCATCAAAGTAAGAGCGATCGCCTCAACCAAACTTTTGTAAAATCATTTCGTAGTCAGCGTCTCTATCTTCTTCCTTTTCGTATACCCATTCAATGTTAATCCCCACAAAAGCAATAGTTGGCGCTCCTTGATTATCGGGGTAAGCATTAGCTCTTCCCTTGACGATCTGACAAGCCAAATCAATATTTACTGGGCTATTGTGTTGGGAATAGGAATTATATTTAGCATTTTCACAAGAACATTTAATAAACTTAGCCATGCGATCGCCATCTTTTGTAATGATTGCTTTGATTGTCTCGCTATTAATTTTATTTGAATTAACAATCAAAGTCTTTGCTCCTTGGGTTGTCTACATTTGGGTGGAACATCAAGAGTACCGTGCAAATAGAAGACAAGGAGACAGGTTTTATGGTGAAGTTAAGATGCTAATGCTTGGCTAGGATCTTCTAGGTATTCGATTCGGCATTTGCACCTGATTCTACAGCTACATCTTTGGGTGGGCAAAATTAGTTCTGAAATTGGTACAACACCAAGAGAGGAGATCGCGGGACAATCACTACAATGTTCTGCGACTCCAAGTATTCGTCTTGCATGGCTAAATCCTGCGCGTGTTGCTGCTACTTTCTCGCCTTGAAAATAAGACACCTTTGCAGCATCGGCATACATTGAAACCCGTGATTTGAATTGCGCCTCAGTCATCGTTCCTTGGGTTAAATCAATGGCGAAGTTCCGCAAGTATCCATACTGATTTTTAAGCTCTCTACCTATTTCTAAATAATCATTTTTTTGAATAGCTTTCTGTCCGCCAACACCTAATAAATATTGTTGGGTGTGGAGTATCTTTAGTGTTTCTGCTGTTTGTTGTTGCCAGGATTTGAGGTTGATTTTACCGTCTAGGAGTAATTGTCCTAGCGTGTTTAGATCGGTTTTTGCTAATTCAATGCGTGAAGATGTGAGGGTGTAAACCGCTTCTTTAGAAATAAATCTCCCGGTGAGCTTATTGCGATAGCGACGGGTTTGGGGTTCCCATTTGAAGTTGGGGTTATCGGTAGCAGCGTCAAGTGAAAGTAGGAGGCAAGAGGCAGGAGGCAGGAGGTTTTTATTTTGCATTATTCTGCACTCAAAATATTAACGTAAGCACTAGGCGCGATCGCCTTCCAATTAGTAACCGCCTCTTTTACGTCATCATCGCCAATGTCCGCGATCGCGCCAAATTCCTCTTCAGACAATATATAACCTGGAATAGTCACTAAATTAGCATCCACCCGCAGTCTTCTTAATTCTTCAACACTGCACTCACTAATACTACCGAGCATTTCTTCTGGCATCACTTCAAGGTAAATTTGACGTGCTTCCTCAATTGAATTAACACCAATCACATACTTTTCTTCATCAAATTCCCCGTCAATCATTTGCTCAATTACAAATAACTTAGGTGATTTTAAATTAGTGCCAACATAGCAATCAACCGCCATTTTGTCTGCGCCCCTGGTTTTTTGGAAATGCCCATAGCCTGCGGTTAGCATTTTGTTATGCCGCATCTCAAAAGGAAGATATTGCAAGCCAATTTTAAAACCTTGCCAGTCAATGATTTTTTTGACTGGGGTTGAGTCATCGGTCACTGGAGTTGCAAAACTGAAGTAGAGATTCGCCCAATAAGTGGGACTATAAGGGTTATCAGCATAGACACCGTTGTCTACATCGTCCTTTGAGAAATTCACCAACTGCACAAACCCGTTTTTGGTAGCGAGGACGTAGTAGCGATCGCCTACCTTATACGGCTTATTTGGCGCATACAGTTTACCCCTATAGCGCACCCTTCCACCTACTTTTTCAAGATTAGATAGTCTAACAGCATCCATCCTGTCTTCTGTTTCTTCCGGTTCCTCCACCTCTTTCGGTTGCTGGGTAGCGGATGGCGCTGACTCGCCACCTGAAACCAATAAACTGGACTCAACATTAATCTTGTCAGCTTCAGCATATATCTTGGTGATTTCTGCCTTTTCCTTGGGCGATTCAGTATATAAAGCGATCCAGTTCCACCCGTGGTTAGAGTCGTCCTCTGGCGTGTCATCTTCAGATAACAACAAAGCATTGAGCCTGTCAATGTTGTCGGTGAATTTATCCTGTTGCGCTTCTTCCACCAAATCATTAAGAAAGCGTTGTTCACCTGTGATTTTGCCACTAGCATCAAGCCCGGCGGCAAACTGTCCAAACAAGACAGAAGCAGTTACACCACTGGCGGCCACTAGTTCATCTTTTAAACACTCAGCCGCGTTGCTAACACCAGAGAGATTTCTATTGATAAATTCCATCTTCTCTTTTTCTTTGTCGGCGGCGTAGCCTTTATACAGGCTCATGCTGATTTGGTTTACCGAAAGCCTTTCAGATAGCTTTCTTTGGGACTCACGCCCACCTTGCCAAAGTTGGTCAAACAAACCGTCGATATAGTGAACAAAAACACTAAAGTTTGTTAATACACGGGAAATTGAGGCGTAGGCATTAAAAAATCTGTGCCAAACGTCAATAAAAGGTTCTAGAACTGATGCGCCGCGCCCATTGTTTCTACTACGCTCCCTAAAAGGCAATTCGTTACCAATGAACTCTAAAATCCTAGTCTTATGAATTTTATTACTAGTCTTATAATTATCGGGCAAGATAATTTTTGCGTCCGATAAAACACCAGTATATAAACAGTAATATTCCGGGTTCATTCGTTCGTAATTGCTAACCCCATCAGGATATATTTGGTAGCCATCAAGGACAATTAGTTGCTCAATTTTTGATAAATTATTGACTTCCAGTGGTTGACTATAATCTTCATCGTCATTCGCCACCAATAAAATATAGGCACTGCCATATAAATTTGCCCAGTTCTGAGCTTGCTTAAATTTCTTCCTGACACATAACTCTTTGTGTCTTTTCTCCATCCATTGAATCAGATTTATTTTTGATTCAAGTAACTCTAAATCATCCGAATATTTCACTAGATCAGAAGAATATTTTTTGACTCGTTCTTGTATTGATTCTGCTGTTTCTCCGTCAAAGGTCATTTGCCCCCACTTGCGGCACATCAGGCGAGGCATGATTTCTACAACACGGCGACAAGCCCATGACGAAATGTAGCAGGCTTCTAGTGCTTCACGGGAGTAAAAGCCATTAAGGTTACGTACCCTATTGTGTTCGTTTGGGTCGCGCCCTGTACCAATTCCGAGGAAGACATTTTCTAATGGAGAGGCATCTAGCCGTTCAATTTCTGACATTTGAGTGCTGAGTGCTGAGTGCTGAGTATTTAGCACTTTACAGAGATTATAGGCGATCGCCGCCCTTGCGTGCCGTAGGTATCGCACCTCTCTCGTTGCCAATATCCACGACATGCCTAGCCAACCCATACTAGGAACAATTGTTCCTGGCATCCTGATTATTGATCAGCCATCGCTGACCACAAATCAAACCCGCTTTGCTTCTGCCCATGTAGCAGATGCAAGTAAAATGCTACCTCACAAAACATTGCTGCATAGTACAAATCATCTACATGATTCTTGGGACGTTTCCATTTTCCACTGCTGGGGTCAAAACTAGGTGCGGTTAAGTGGATCAGGGGCGATCGCTCTGTAGGTTTGCCGATCCACTGTTCCCATTCATTGGGTAGGTGGTATTTGCCCAGCAAAAACCCATGCAAGACTGTTTTTAAAAACTTTTCGTTTCGCAGTTTCCAGCATTTATGCTCATTTCCACCTTCTCGCACCACGCCTTCCTTTACTGCATCTAGCAACGATGATTGCTGATCGCCCATCTCTAGGCAAGTAATTGAACAAAGTTCGGCGGCGGCGGTAATATCTGGTTCGTTGTCGATAATGCCGTAGTCAACATTGTCAAGTAAATCGGGGATTTCGCCTTTCATTACATCACCACCGAATAATATATGGCGACGGGATTGATCGATTACTTGGGCAGTGGGAAGAGATCGCCAATTAACAGGGAGATGATAAGCGCATTTCCATAGCCAATATTCAGATCGCCCTTGGTCAATACCTACTAAAGTAAATTCTGGTTTACCTGGAGGTGGAGGTAAGGCGATCGCACCCTTCAAAATTTCCAATGTTACACCTGTGGAACTAGTTTCACTTGGTTCACCCAATCCCTGCTGTTGCCAGTCATCGGTATTAAGAACAGATAACCCCTCATTGATCATCTCTTGGGCTAGATTTGTTTGCCGGATTCGCAGCAGGGGCGAGAGAATTATCCCAACCTTGAGGCGTTTGTAGGGGACACCTTGGGGAAGTGAATCCAAGAAATCGCGTAAGTCAACACCAGTCTTGAGGCAACGAAACCAAGCTTGTTTTCTAGTTTCGTCAGAAATGCGATCGCCACAGCTAGGACATCCAAAAAAGGCTTCATTGTTTTCACGAAACCAGTCCAATGGCCTGCCACTGGGAGATAAATATTTTTTGTTCAGTGACTTAAGCAAGCACCCTTTGGGGTGTAAAGGCAACTCTTCTCCACAGCTAGGACATCGGTAATGGGGGTAAAAATGGTAGTCGGCATTAACTATCTCTGCCTCAATCCCATTCCCCGCCCCTGGCGTACCAAGTTCACGAATGGGACGTGAAGGTAATCGCCCCGCATCAAGTCTGCGGTTAAGTGGATCTCCTGCACCTGGGGGATATTGCGATCGCTCTTCTTTAAATAAGATGTCACGGGATACGCCAGCAGCAACACCGCCTACAGCTGCTTTTCCGTCGTCCGCGTCTCGCATCTTAGAAGTGGAAACATGGATAAATTGAGCAGTAGCTCCTTTGACTTGGAAAATGGTATTATTTTGCGTACCCTCTCCCAATTTGGTCTTTATCCCTCTGATTTTGAGCCACGCTTTAATTACAGGACGAAAGTTTGTCGGGACTTGAATATCAAGAGAGCGTTCTAAATCATAAGACCAAATTGTACTCAATCCACCTTCTGTAATGCAGTAACAGACTAAAAGCGTGTGAATTAGGGTTTTACCCACCTGGGCTGCACCAGAAGTTAGAGTCTCAGCAACGCGAAAATCACCAATCAATTCTATATATTCCCTGTGCCAAGGAAGTAAGGTAAGACGATCACCTCTCTCATTTACTCCCCACTTTTCTACTGCTGCGACAAAAGACTTGCCGCCCTGTTGATAGCATTCTTCTATAAATTTACTTTTAACAACGTTAGTCTTCGTCGATTGGCTGTCGCTCAGTAAGCGATCGCAAGCCTTCTTCAATCCCGGAAACGCCATCAACAATTACCCTTGCCTGTTCTTCTGTTAGCAACCCTTGGGAAAGTAAGTGGGTGACTGCGCCCATAGTTGTCATTTCCTTGGGATACATACGCAAACGCTTCATTAATTTTTCTAGAGCCGAAAGCTTATCGTGCAGCTTTACTTCTACAGTACAAATCTTCCCATCTTCTGTGTATCTCTCAGTAAATTTAATTGATTGAAGTGCAGCTTTACCGCGATCGCTTAAAGTATTACTAGGCTTTACAGTAATTGACCGAGAATCAAAATCTGCTACATCAGTAATATTAGCAAAAGCTATTTTGGCAATTTCTGAAATTACGGAAACTTCCGATAAATTGAGAATTTCGCCAAGATACGCCCTAATCTTAGGATTCCTTATAAGTGCAGACGATCCAGACGCTGCGGCTGCTTCTGATTTTGCGGTGTATCCAGCACGAAGGTAAGCTTTAGTAGCATTTAAATCTTTGGCATATTCATGACAAAATCTAAGTTGTAAATCAGTTAATTCGTGGGAATTTTTTTGTTGTTTTAGCCATGCGATAGTTAAGCGATCGCGCTATAGTTTTGTAAATTCTATTATTAATTCAATCATGGGCATCCGCGATGATGTTATTGCTTATCTTAGTGAGCATGAATGTACTGCGCCTTTTGTGAGAAAAAGATTATTGCTTCGGGTACGCACTGCCACGGTGGAAGCTTTAAACCCTACAGGATTATATCTTGACTTGTTCGACCCCACCCTATATACAGTAGACGACACAACAGATTATATATATTTACGACTATTCCCTGACTACGACCAAGAAAACGACAATATTGGGGATGGGGGATTGCGTAACACCTTTAGCTCCCCAGCCGTATATGCCCCTAGCACAGTGCGGAGAGGATTTAGGGCAACTATCACAGATAGGCGCAAAATCATCCTTGATATCATCCGGCAGTTGGCAGAAATTTCAAAATCAAGCAGCTATACAACTTTTGCGCCCATCAAGGTGATTGATTTTTGTCTACCAGAGGTCGGGACGGTCAGTTTTGGCGGGGAATTAGGATCAGTACGGTGGGGAGAAATTCGGATTGATAATCTGCCTGGATTGACTGGAAGGGGGTATTTGAGGGCTGACTGGAATTTTACTTTTAAGCAGGCAAGCTTGGGGTTGATTTAACTGAACTCTGCGGAAGTCCTTACCCTCAGCGTAAGCGGGTTTGGGTAGTTCACCTGAATCTGGAACGATCACGAATACTTCCAACCGGAGATTCTTTATGCACTATTGCGTTGGGGACTGGAGTTTTGAATTTTCGGAGGCGATTTTAAGGTGATCATCCTAGCGCATAGTATAAAATCAAACATATAACAAAATAAATTGAGAGGCGATCGCGCTTGCTCTCTGAAAAATCTCACTTCCCGCAACAAGCGGACTAAGTAGGAGATTTCACAGTCTAAAAAGTAGGTTTCATCCGCCAAAACCCGCAGGCGATCGTCTGAAATGAACATAAATGTAGTACAAACTTATTCCTAAACCTAACCTAGCAAATCAAAATATTTTTGCGTAGGATTACTGAAAGTTTTAATATTGAGGGTAATATCAAGGTGGTATACTGTCCGTGTACGTAATTCCTTGATGCCACTGCCGTTGTCGGGGTGGTTCTTTTTTTTATTGGTGGGATTGGAGATAGAAGGCGATCGCTTCCCGTACTTTGTCGCCGAAAGTCTCGCTACACTGGCACATCGCCTCAAGCTTTTTAACTTGTTCAGGATCGAGGCGGATTGACTTGATTACCAAAGGGCGATCGCCTAATTGCACAAACAACCTGTTTTTCTCGTCTCGTTTTTTCACTTCATTAGACCGTTGACTTTCGCGTATTACATGAATAATAATAAGATATGCCCAGCGATGCAGTCAACATCCTGGGCGCGGTTAACACTAGTTTGGGCAGTGTCAACATGAATAGTTTATCAGTTACGGAAATACAAGGATCTCTTGTTATCGATTCAAGGCTAGTTGCAACGGAATTGGGGGTAAATCATTCTGACTGGTTTCGTAATGTCATCAAGAAATATCAAGCTCAAGTAGAGCAAGCGTTTGGAATTCTCCGTTTTGAAAACGGAAAACCCGAAACAGGTTCAAAAGGTGGTCGCCCAGAAGTTTTTGCTTGGCTCACTGAAGAGCAATCTACTTTTTACATGACCCTTTCTCGGAATACAGATCAAGTTGTCCAATGCAAGTCTGGACTTGTGGCTGCGTTCACGGAAGCTAAGAAACGTGTTCAACAACCGTCGCCTAACCTGACTCCTATTCAAATACTTGCCGCGATCGCGCAACAAATGGCTGAACAAGAACGCCAGCAGCTAGAAACGCAGCGTCAACTAGATTTAGTAAAATCTGATGTTGCCACTATTAAGCAAATTCAATCAGATGCAGAATTGGCACTCAAAGAACTTCCGCCAGCTACTAAACCAGTCCCAGTCAAAACCACTAGATCGAGCCTTAATAAGTTAATCCGCGAGTACTGCCACAAAACATCAATTAGACATAATGACGCGTGGCGAGAACTGTACAGGGAATTTAGATACAGGTTTCATATTGATTTAGGCATTCGTGCGGCCAATGGTAGATCCGCGCCTTTAGATGTGGCTGAGTCGTTAGATGTAATTGATGATTTGTACGCACTTGCTTGTGAAATGTTTAAAGGCGGTGAAAGATGAAAAGATTCACAAGCTTGGTACTCGTAGGCGCGATCTCTATCTCTTGTCTCTCCCCTCGCCCATCTCAGGCTAATCCCGCAGTATTAGCACCAGCCGCTTTTTGTGCCGGGACTGCGGGCGTGGGATGCGTTTTGATTGGTGTAGCTACCGTGGGTGGAATTGGTTATTACTTCTGGAGTCACAGAAAGGGGAAGAAAACTTATGCAATCCAGTCCACCCAGGATGGGCAAGTTTTTGCAACTTGGGATACCGAAAAAGAGAACAGACACACTGTTTACGGGGATGAAAGCACTTGTCAAAAAATGGGTAAAAACCGTGGTTTTGGTCGTCTAATAAAAGTTATTCCTGAATCAAGAGGGCAAGTAACTTGCGTTTTTCAAGGCAAACAAACTAATTTTGGGGGAGGTGACTAAAGTGCAAATAAACAAAGCAGAGAAAATTGGTGGCATAAAAATATTCCAAATAAACGCACCCAATACACCGTCTTTCCGGATGCACACAGAATGGCAGTGGATGTGCGACATGGAACAATTAGCTTTTGACATGGAGCATGAATTAGCGCAAAACTTCACACAAGGACATCATGGAGAACCTAACCATAGATGGGATCTTGTGGGACATGAAATATACAAATCACCTGATGGTCAATACGATGCTGTAGCACTTCTTTACTATAAGCCTGCGAATCCTGATTATCTAGTGCGATACTCTCAGGAACAATTGTTCCTGACGCGATAATCTAATTAAGCAGTTTGAATAAAGGCAGGTAGTCTAGCCGTAATCGCAACTACCACGATCAATAACCGCGCAAAGTCGCGGTTTTTTGTTGTCTAAAACTTTAGCATCACCTTATGAACTAGCGCGATCGCTTTATTAGATATTGTATATTTGACGCTTGATGAACTCACAGAGTTTAAACGGGATGTTTTAGAATTTTTGCGTCAGCCTTTAGAAGATGGTTATGTGACAATTTCCCGCACAAAACAATCTGTTGTTTTCCCCGCACAATTTACTTTAGTGGCAAGTACTAATCCTTGTCCTTGCGGTTACTATGGCGATACTATTCAACAGTGTACCTGCTCACCCAGACAACGAGAACAATATTGGGCGAAACTTTCTGGGCCGTTGATGGATAGAATAGATTTGCAAGTGGCAGTGAATCGCCTCAAACCAGAGGAAATTACTCAACAACCCACAGGAGAATCATCAAAGTCTGTCAGAGAAAGAGTACAACAAGCACGCGATCGCAGTATTCACCGTTTTCAAACCGAAACAAGTCTGCGGTGTAATGCTCAAATGCAAAGCCGACATCTGCAACAATGGTGTAAGTTAGATGATGCCAGTCGTTCTTTATTAGAAGCTGCCATCAATAAATTAGGCTTGTCAGCGAGGGCAAGCGATCGCATTCTCAAAGTTGCCCGCACCATCGCAGATTTAGCCGGAGATGATGATTTACAATCTCATCATGTCGCCGAAGCCATTCAGTATCGCACCATCGATAGAATGCTGTAACCATCAGTGCAGAATTACAGCTATCTACAGGCAGATTAAAACTAAAGCATGAGCATACAGCATTTGGGGGATGAATCTACTCACTTGCCTATTAATAATATGTGAATAAAAATCCAAGTTGAATGCTGATTAGCTGAGTCGAACTGCTACTACCAAAATAGCGAAATATATGCTGTTAGCTAAACTGAAACGCCTGATTCATAGTTCAGTTTGGGCAATTATTGTATCTGTCAGATTGCGTCGGCTGTTGGCAATCTTGATCATGCTAACAATTCTCTCCTGGAGATTAGTGCCAGAAGTTACTTTAGCAAAAACTCAGACAGCATCTCCTCCACAACAACTACTGCAAATAAGCACAACTCAAACTCCATCAGTTTCCAGTTCTATACAGCCTTATTTAGATCGAGCGATTAAACGAGTTACAAAGTTTAGTCTTGATAATGGACTCAAATTTATTGTTTTTGAGCGACATCAAGCGCCAGTAGCTTTTTTCGTTACTTATGCAGATGTGGGTGCGGTGGATGAGCCAGATGGGAAAACTGGTATGGCTCACTTTTTGGAACATTTGGCATTTAAAGGTACAACGCGCATTGGTACAAAAGACTATCAAGCAGAGAAACCGTTACTAGACCGCTTGGAACAGTTAAATGCTCAAATTAAAACCGCAAAAGCCGATGGTAAACAAGATGAGGTTGCAAGGTTGCAAGCAGAGTTTGAGCAAGTAGAATCACAAGCAGCCAAACTGGTTAAGGAAAATGAGTTCTTTCAAATTGTCAGCCAAACAGGAGGAGATTTAAATGCTGCTACTTATTTAGATAAAACAGTTTATTTTTACAGCCTTCCTGCTAATAAGCTCGAACTGTGGATGTCACTTGAGTCAGAGCGTTTTCTAGAACCAGAATTTCGCCGTGAGTTTTATCAAGAGAGAGATGTGATTTTAGAAGAGCGACGTTTGCGGGTGGAAAACTCACCTACTGGACTGATGACAGAGAAGTTTTTAGAGACAGCTTTTACAGTCCATCCCTACAGACGGCCAGGAATTGGTTATGAAGAAGATATTCGCAATTTAACACCAAAAGATGTACAGCAGTTTTTTGAGACATACTATATACCAAGCAATTTAACCATCGCCATTGTCGGAGATGTCAACCCGGCTGAGGTTCAAAAACTGGCAAAAATTTACTTTGAGCGTTATCTAGCCAAACCAAAACCAAATTCCCAAATTCCGGTGGAACCACCGCAGACACAAATACGGGAAGTGACTTTACGGCTACAATCTCAACCATTATATGTCGAAGGTTATCACCGTCCGGCGCTGAGTCATCCAGATGATCCGGTTTATGACATTATTAGCGGTTTATTATGTTGTGGAAGTACGTCACGGTTGTATAAGTCTTTGGTAGAACAGCAACAGTTAGCCCTAGATGTTGCTGCTAACCCTAGTGTACCAGACGATAAATACCCGAATTTGATAATTTTCTCAACGACTACAACTTCTGGTCATACTCTAGATGAGTTGGCAGCAGCTTTGCACCAAGAAATAGAGAAATTGAAGACTGAGCCTGTTTCAGCAACTGAGTTACAACGTGTGCAAACTCAAATCAAAGCGGCTGTATTAGGTAATCTCAATTCCAATATGGGAATGGCCAGAGTATTGTCGGAATATGAAGCAAAAACTGGTTCTTGGCGGAATTCGTTTAAGTATTTGGATCAAATTGCCGCAGTAACTCCTGCTGATATTCAGCGAGTGGCAAAGGCAACATTTTCACCCGAAAATCGCACTATTGGCAAGCTGTTACCGCAACAGAGGTGAGACACGCCAGGTTTGTTGCAGGCTAATACAAAAGATGCAAAGGAACTAAAGATATGCACAGGTACAAGGTGAACACTAGAAAGCAGAAGGGAAATCACCAAAGTTCTGAGCAGAACAAACAGCAGTTGAGACTTGGTTCAAAGTTCAAAATTCTCAAAAGCAAGAGGTTTTTTTATGCTTTGAGTCTAGCTGTTGCTTTTTTAATTGGCACTTTTGACTTGACTATAGCAGAGACATCAACGGCAAAGCATTATACTGAGTTGCAATTTGCTCCACTACCTGAAATCAAGCTACCCAAGTACGAGCGGTTTAGATTACAAAATGGCATGGTTGTCTATTTGGCGGAGGATCACGAACTACCGTCGGTGAATGGTGCAGCATTGGTGCGTACAGGCGCTCGCTGGGAACCAGCCGATAAAGTTGGTTTAGCTGATGTTGTGGGAACAGTAATGCGAACTGGAGGGACTAAAAAGCATTCCCCGGATGAACTCAATGAGATGTTAGAACAACGAGCCGCATCTGTAGAAACTAGTATTGGCGATACTACAGGTAGTGCCAGTTTTGAAGCACTGAGCGAGAATATCGAAATGGTGTTTGGGTTGTTTGCTGAGGTGTTGCGAGAACCTGTATTTGCTCAGGAAAAGCTAGACATGGCTAAGAATCAGTTCAAAGATAGTATTGCGCGTCGTAACGATGATCCTGATAGTATTGCCGATCGCGAATTTCTGAAATTAATCTATGGCAAAGATAGTCCATATTCGCGTACCGCAGAGTACGCAACGGTAAATCGCATTACTCGTGAAGACTTGCTGAACTTTTACCAGCAATATTTTTATCCTAATAATATAATTTTGGGAATTACGGGGGACTTTGAAACTAGTAAGATGCGATCGCTGATCCAAGCTAAGTTAGGCGATTGGCAGGCTAAACCCAACATTACTAAACCTCAATTACCCCAAGTATCGCCAGCAAATACAGGTGGTGTCTTTTTTGTCAGTCAGCCGCAATTAACTCAGAGTATTGTACGTATGGGACACTTAGACGGACAAATAGAGAGTCCTGACTATGGGGCGCTGAGTGTGATGAATCAGGTGTTAAATGGTTTGGGTGGACGTTTATTTAATGAATTGCGATCGCGTCAAGGGTTAGCTTACGATGTAGAAGCTTCTTGGAATCCAAACTACGATTATCCCGGAGTTTTCGTTGCTAATGGTAAAACCCGCTCT
The DNA here is from genome assembly GCF_001298445.1 of Nostoc piscinale CENA21. NCBI lineage: Bacteria > Bacillati > Cyanobacteriota > Cyanophyceae > Nostocales > Nostocaceae > Nostoc > Nostoc piscinale. Next base: position 966,102 of record NZ_CP012036.1, read on the forward strand.
GAAGCGACTGTACAGTTCATCAAAGCTTTACAGATTGAAATCAAGCGTATCCAAGAGCAAAGAGTAACACCAGCAGAACTAGCTTTAGCTAAAGAATCTACACTTAACTCCTTTGTCTTCGGTTTTCAATACCCTGCCCAGACCTTATCACGGTTGATGATATACGAATATTACGGTTATCCGCGTGATTTTTTGTTCCGCGCTCAAAAAGCCGTAGCAGCAACTACAGCAGCTGATGTGCAACGAGTAGCACAGCAATATCTCAAACCAAATAATATGGTGACTCTGGTAGTGGGAAATCAAACTGCAATTCAACCACCTTTGACGCAGTTGGCTACACAGGTAACACCCATAGATATAACGATTCCTGGTTCATAATATCGTGTCCGGTGAAAAGAGTCAGGGGAGCAGGGAGCAAGGGGGGTGGGAGGAGTGGGAGGATGGTGAAGAAATCTTTCCCCCCTCTATCCCCACACTCCCCCCAGCCGCTACCCATACGTGAGAAATTCGGGTATCCATCTCAAAATCCTTCCTCTGGGAAGCTGCACAAACCCCTTTAGGAAGATGTCGCAATTTCGCCAATCATTATCAAATATATCAAGGGAGAAAGCGATATCCTCCAATAAGGAGACTAAGTAAATGAATTTTTCAGCAATTGTGCAGCTGTTTCAAGAAACTTTTCAGGAATGGAGTGAAGATAAAGCTTCGCGGTTAGCCGCAGCCTTAGCTTATTACACAATTTTTTCCATCGCACCGTTGCTAATTATTGTAATTGCGATCGCTGGTGCAGTTTTTGGTGAAGATGCCGCCAGAGGTGAAATTGTCCGGCAAATTCAAGGCTTAGTCGGGCCAGATGGAGCCGAGTTTATCGAGATTGCCATCAGAAATGCTAGTCAACCAAAAACAGGTGCGATCGCATCAGTTATTAGTATTTTAATCTTACTTTTAGGTGCTACAGGTTTATTTACAGAATTACAAGATGCTCTCAATACAATTTGGGAAGTAAAACCTAAACCAGGACGTGGCGTGAAAAATGTTGTGCGTCAGCGTGCTTTATCTTTTGCCATGATTTTAGGCATTGGGTTTTTACTCCTCGTCACCCTCATAATTAGTACAGCTTTAACAGCAATCGTCGGTTATTTTAGCAATTTACTTCCTGGTGTAGATGTTATTTGGCAATTCGTTAACTTTATACTGTCTTTTGTGATCACAACACTACTATTTGGGTTAATTTTCAAGGTTTTGCCTGATGTCAAAATTACTTGGAATGATGTTTTAATCGGTGCGGTGATTACATCTTTATTATTTTCTTTAGGTAGATATTTATTAGGGCAATATCTCGGTAATAGTAGTTTTGGCTCAACTTATGGTGCGGCTGGTTCTTTAGTAGTCATTCTCGCTTGGGTTTATTATGCTGCCCAAATTCTCTTTTTTGGTGCAGAATTTACGCAAGTTTATGCTAGAAGATACGGCAGTGGGATTCGCCCCACACGCAATGCCATCCCCATGAATCATAATGGTCAGTCTAAGCGAATAAACAGCGATCGCAAATAAATTAAGTAGAGCGACGTAAATATTTGTAGTTGGCAAAAGGCAAGAGGCAGAAGGGAAGAAGGTTTTATGATAATTAACCTTGCTTAATATAATTTTGTTTTTCTACCAACTTACTTATCTTCACAAAAGCAAAGACATAAATATGGATAAATGGTTATATATTGACTGGCAAGAAATTTTTGTTCCTAGTATTAGTATTTTAGAATTATTTATTCGGGGGTCTCTGGTTTATTTAGCGTTATTTGCTGTTTTACGCTTTCTTCCTAGTCGGCAAATGGGAACTCTAGGCATCACCGATTTATTAGTAGTGGTCTTATTTGCCGAAGCAGCCCAAAATGCAATGGCAAGTCACTACACTTCAATTACCGAGGGTGGCATTTTAGTAGGTACAGTAATTTTTTGGAGTTACTTCCTTAACTGGTTGGGTTATAAATTGCCGAAGTTCCAGAAGTTTCTAAATCCTCCACCTCTGCTGTTGGTGAAAAATGGACAAATGATTTACCGACATTTAGAAAAAGCCCTGATTACAGAAGATGAGCTGATGAGTAAATTACGTCAGCAAGGTGTAGAATTTTTAACTGAGGTGAAGTTTGCTTATATGGAATCTGATGGTGGTATTAGTATTATCACATCAGCCACTAACGATTAACAGCATCGGAGATAATCACAGCAATGCAAATTCAGCAATTATTTAGTAACCGAGTGGGTGTAATTGCGACAATGCACCACAAAGAAAAAGTAATTGCTCCCTTATTAGAACAAGAATTAAATCTTAAAACTATTGTGCCATCTAATTTCAATACTGATGATTTTGGCACATTTACTAGAGAAATCAAACGCCCTGGAACTCAAATTGCGGCGGCTAAGTTAAAAGCGAAAACAGCTTTAAAATTAACAGGTGAAACTTTAGCGATCGCCAGTGAAGGTAGTTTTGTCCCTCATCCAATGGTACCTTATATTTATTCTAACCGCGAAATCGTGCTTTTGTTAGATAAAGAAAACGAAATTGAAATTATTGGTGAAGAATTTTCTATAGAAACTAACTTTAATCATCAAACAATTGCAAATCTCCAAGAAGCAGAACATTTTGCTCAAAAAATTGGTTTTCCTGAACATGGTCTGGTTGTCTCTTGGGAAGATAAGGATAATAATTGCCGCGAAATAGTTAAGGGTATTATTACAGCAGCGAAACTCAAAGAAACCATCACAATTGCCTTGAATAATTCTGTTAATAGTCAGGTGAATTTAGAAACAGATATGCGGGCGCTGTATAACCCAACCCGGATGAATAATATTGAAAAAGCCACATTAAATTTACTAACCAAAATTAAAAGCTTATGTCCCCAATGTTCTGCACCCGGTTTTGCAATCACTGAAAAAATCGCCGGGCTTCCATGTGAAATGTGTTCTCTGCCCACTAGTTTGACACTTTCTGTAATTTATCAATGTCAAAAATGTGGGTTTAAACAAGAAAAATCATTTCCTCATGGTAAAGAATTTGCTGACCCAGCCCAATGTATGTACTGTAATCCTTAATAATCTAGAGAGTAGGAAAAAATATGATTTATTAACTCTGTAACCTCTAACCTCTACCTATCACCTCTATAAAAAAATCTCTCGTTACCAAATAGCAACGAGAAGATTCAAAGTTGTAGTTCGTCAGGTGATCGGAATAGTATCTTATTTAGTACTTATTTTCGGTATATTTATTCCTCCATTAGATAGAGAAATAATCTAGCTGATTGCTGATGTATGTATATACTGACACTACTAAAAATTTCATACTTTTGGATTAAATAAGCCCCAGTGCTATAAAACAGCAAAAGGGCAGACGGTATGGTGTGAGGAGCAAACTGTTTGTTTACTTAAATATTAAATTAGCAAGCAGATGTGACAGTGTTATCACATTGATGTGAAAATTATGCGATCGCCTATAATTCTAGCTACGACTAAAAAAACACTGCCGCCAAGACTATTAACCCCAAAAGCGCCAAGGGAACCCAAAGATTAGGCACATCAGACCAACTCATACAGCAGCCTCTAGTGGGTAAACAATTACTCATACTATATTCACGTCTTGCACCAAGCGACTGAAGTCGCAGCTATACGGATGCTGGATAACGTATCTCGCCTTTATGAGCAGGGTGCGGGTTGGTTCGGTGCGTTAATGAAGTAACGCACTCTACAAGATCAGGCGATCGCACTGTACTCAACTAGCTAATTGTGAGGAGTAACTCATTTTCTTGAGCTTCATTCAAGTACATCAACACTCCTTCCATTGGATATCAAAGCCCTATTGTAAAAGCCGATGTGACAAAGGTAGGTTAATGGCAGCAGCGTACACCTGTTTTTTTGTGATCCTTTGTATGGTTGTTTGTCTATATTTTGTCTGACATAGTCCGACTTTCCCCTATCTGGTTCTCTATGATTGAGATTATTTTTTGGTATTCTGCTTCATTCAATTGTTTCATATTTGCAATCAGAGCCACTGCCTCTTCTAGTTTTCCATGATCCACCATCCTCACTGCAAACTCTATTATGCCGATTATCATGGTATATTGGAAATCTATATCCAGTATTTTATTTTTTATTTCCGACCAGATTGACTCTGCTATCAATATTTTGAAACTTGCTATCTCTTGTTTTATATCTGCCATCTTGTTCTCTTTTTCAATTTTCTCCTGTTCCTTTTCAGATTTGTACTTCTTAGTTATTTTTTCAATCTCCTCTGGTAATTCTTCTGCCAGAAATTGCGTATCTGGTGTATTTGGTGGTATGGGATAATTATCTTCTTCTAAAAGACGCTTCATTCCATTCTTTCTCTCTTCTAAGTTATTTTTAACCTCTTCCTGCTCTCGTTCCCGTAAATTTAAAAACTTATCTCTCGCTTTAACAAAGCTATTAGATGTTTCATGTTTTGTTTTTCTTCGCATATCTGGATGTTGAAGTTCTGTAAGTGCATTTTCAATTTCCTTGAGTTGCTTATCATCGGCGCTGTTTACCCAATTCTCAATTAATCTTACTCTATGTTCATATTCAGGCAATCTTGGTTCGGTATACAATTTTTGCTGGACAAATTGATAAGCAGATTCCGATAAACTAGCCAAACTGGCTTCTAAATAAACTTTATTTTTTAGGGAATCTGCAAGCGTTTTTGTCGGTATGGCATCTTGAATATTATTAGTAATAGATTCTGAGTTGACATTCAAATCATTTTTCTTACGCTTAATGTTTTCTAAGTATTTGTAGATAATCGTTTTTTCTCCACCCACTTCCTCAATTTCTAGTTTAATTGCCCAGTCTCGAATGAGTTGATCTTCCATTTTCCATAGTTTTACGATTTCTTCTAATCTCTTTTTAACGTCATTCTTATCTCTACCCCACAACTGTAATGCTGTTATAATATTTTTCTGGGAAAACTTTAAACTTGATACAGTTTCGTCTGGATCATATTTCGTATCGATATCATTTGCTAATGTTTGTAACTCGGCTGTTTCCTGGCGAGTTGATGGTGATCCTAATTGAACCACATATTTAATTTTGCTATATTTTTGTGGAGTTCCTTTTAAGTCTGCTTCTATCATTTCTGCTATTACTTGTTTGAGTCTATACTCTATAGTAAATTCCATTTCTAAGTTTAAGCCTTCATCTAATGGAGCTAGATTGTAGTGCTTTGCTGGCCCACCGACATGATCATTAAGTAAGTGACCTCTAACCCACTGGGCTGAACTTTCAGTACCATGTTTTCTAGCTCCATAAAACCAATCAATAGGTGTTGTTATGGAATTACCACTTCCTTTTGGCATCGAATAACCAGGTATATACTCAACAGTAACCGACTCACCTGTTCCATAGATAGGCTCTTGAGTCCAAGTAGGAGTGATGGGTGAACCGAAGGTCATATCACTTCGGTTGATTTTAACGTTTTCCGCAAATTTATTTACTGTATTCCTAGCATCTGTATAATTTTTATTAGCATCATCACCTTTGTCTAATTCCTTAGCTGCTTCTATTGCATTAGTCTTTTCTGTTGTATAATCTGTCCAGGGATTAACAGGGATATTTGCTATATGGTTTTCAACCCAATCCTGCCAATTGTTTTTATGAGCTTCCTTGGGAGTGACAAAAGATTTATGTTGATCAGTAAATCCTGCTTTTTTTTCTAATTTATTATACTTGTTGTTAAGTTTCTTGATCCAAGCACGGATTGCTTTTATTGATAACAAAAGTTCCGTATTTGGAATAGTTTTCTTTGTCTCCTTATGTAGTGTTTCTGGATTAGTTTTGTCATAGCTCTCCCAATTGCTCTTACTGTCTAGGTACTTTCTTATCAAATCCTTTGTTAAATCTGGCGCATTATCATACAAATCTTTGCTATCTTCAGCTTTTTGTACTAAGTCTTTATATTTTTTTTCGTCTTGTGTCCACGTTGTCCCCGTATGGAGATACCTCTGGATGATGAACGCCTGACCTGTCTGATTTGAGATGTTTTTGTGTTCATTACCAACTATCTCTGATTTTTCCTGGGTAGGTTGCATAAATTTTAGTAACTGCGATCGCATCACCGCCCTACCATTTTGCTGCACCACATGCGTCAACTCATGCGCCAACAACTCCTGCCCCCCTCGACTCCCTGGCTTATACGCTCCTTGCCGAAAGAACACATCCTGCCCTGTAGTAAACGCCTTCGCCTGAATCGACTGGTTCAACTGGTCAGCCTGTGCATCCGTATGCACCCGCACGCCACTAAAATCAGACCCAAACGCCTGTTCCATCGGTTCTCTGATGCTGTCTGCAATGGGTTGTCCACCACTTCTCGCCCGTTGTATCCCCGCTTCAACTTCATCTGATGCTGCCATACCACCGACATTCACACGCTGTATCAATGGCTGAACTGCGGTGTTATGAGGTTGGTATAATGTGGTTTCTGTTTCTTCCTCTGGTTGGCTAATGCTCAACTTCCTTTGCAGAGGGATCAATAGCTCTTGCCGTTTCTGTAGTGCTTCTATTGTCTTTCTTGAATACCCTAAATTCTCACCCAGCCCAATTGATTCTGTCGGCTCTTCTTTTTCCTGCACAACCTGATTGTCGGTTGAGTTGATTCTTTGGACAACATCTTTGGCAACCCGATCCGCTTCTTGCTCGTATTTGTCCCCCGCTTGTCCTATCGTCAGCTTCATTTGCAAACGTGGAGTAGCAGATTGTGGCTGATATTCTAGTTGATAACTTTCGTTTGCTTCACCATTGCCCAACTTCATTTGGATGCCAGGGCGCGGCAGTGATGGTGCATCTTCTGGTTTTAATACTGATAAGCGCGACAACAAATAATTACTATCAATATTGCTACGTTTTGGTGATAATTCTTGATTTTGGATGACCTCACCTCCATTCAAATTCTCTTGCAGTGAAGTTTCTTCCACTTTGAATGGACGTGGTGCAAACGGGTTTTTTGTAGATGAATTATCGGCTGATTTACCGTTTCTTTGAACTCTGGTGTACATATTTGGTTTCCTACAATGATCTTTTCTTGTCAGTTGATTTTCAGAAGTAATGCAAATTGGTAATAAGCTTTTACTTTTTTCTATACAAATTAATTTTAATTAGTATGAATAATTGCGATCGCAATTATTCATGGGCAAACCAACCCGGATTTTAGAGCCTGCACAATTGCTTGCGTACGACTGGTAACACCAAGTTTTCTAAAGATATTTGTTAGGTGGGCTTTCACCGTTGCCACAGTAATATAAAGGCGTTTTGCAATTTGTTCATTGGGTTCACCTTGTACAAGCCAGTTCAATATTTCTTGCTCTTGTTTGGTTAAATCGATTTTGCTATTGCAGGTTAATGAAGTTCCTGAATAGTATTGGAATAATCGAAAAAAAACAGTTGCAATCTCTGTTGGTAAATAAACTTTATTATTCACAATAGTCATAATTCCTTCACATAATTGCGTGGCTAATTTGTCCTTTAATATATAGCCCCAGGCACCAGCTTGCATGGCACGATATACATATTCATCTTGTTGATATGCTGACAAAATTAAGCTTTTTCCGGTATAAGATGACTTCTTGAGATGCTGTAAAACTGTAATTCCATTCTCTGGTGGCAATTCCAAATCAAGTAATATTAACTTCGGATGTTGTTCCATGCTCAACTTAATGGCTTGCTCAACATTAGCCGCTTCACCAACGATATTAAACTTGACTGAACTGCTAATATTGTAGAAATTTAAAAGTGTACGCACTCCTTGACGAAATTGCGGCTGGTCATCAACAAGCAAGATAGAAATAAGCTCTGTTTGGGTATTCATAATTATTTATTTGTCAGATATTCAATAAACTGTTTAATAGTTACCAAAGCTTTCTTTTACAGTTGTTTAAGCAACTAGCAATAACTAGCCAGAAATACCAATCATATTGATTGGCAATTATCTCGCTTTGATTAATATTGATTAGCTGATGTTTCGTTTTTATGACAACTATCAATACCCAAGTACAGCTTGTACTTTACCTAGGGTTTTCTATTGATTTAAAATTTCAACTTGGGTAATACTTGCAAATTCAACACTAAACTTTTAGTTTTCAAGGTTTATTAAAACCCAACTAACCACCTTTAAGTATTGATTTTTGTTTAGGTTAAACAAGTTGCACTAAAACTTAAAAATTGCAGAACAGCTTATAAATGAATATTAGCAGTCTCAGTAAATTTACGATAGTAGTTCAGCTTAAATGAATTACAACTTTTTATTAACTAACGCGATGTACGACTTATTGTTGCAACCCCTCTCCAAACCTCTGGCCGCTTCGAGTCTTTAGGCTGTTATTTTGACAACGGTAATGCTAAACCAGACTTCTTTCCTACTCTCTACTCCCTAGTGACACAAGTAAATCTCAAAATCTCCCATTAATTTCATACTTCAGACTTCAAACTTCATACCTCAATTAACATTGCAATCAGGGATAATTCAATTTATACAGCCAGCAGCTTGCACGGGAAAACCACAATGACATTACAAGAAACAGTCATTTGGCTACAAGAACGTACCACTTTAGGAATTCTCTCATCGGCAGCGTTGAATGCGATCGCCCAAGTTGTAGAATTGCAAACAATACCTCAAGGTAGTTACTTAGTCAACGCAGGTACTCCGCCAGCAGCACTATACATCCTCAAAGATGGACAAATTGAAAGCGATACCAGCAATAAAAATAACTTTGCCTTTGCTTGTGGCTTTCTACCAGGGGCAGTCATTAACCTGCGACAACTACTATTAGATGAATTAATACCATCGACAATTATTTCCCTCACAGAATGCCATGTCTGGGTAATTCCTGCGGCTGAGTTTCGTGCTTTAGCCAACCAATATCCCGAAATTACCCAAGCATTATCTCGCTCTTTAGCCCAAGAATTAGCCCAAGTTACATCAGCCTTAACTTACGAACAAGAACGTTCTGTGGCTTTGCGTCCTTATTTAGTCACGAAAGCCCAACGAGGTATTGTGGGGACGAGTCGCTATGCACTCAGGTTGCGGGAACAAATACGAGAAGCCGCAGCCGACCGCAAGTCAACAGAAATATTCGGTGAACCAGGGTTAGAAAAAGATAATATTGCCGCTTTGATTCACTACGGTTCACCTCAACGCCGCGAACCCATGATTAAAATTAATTGTGGCATTCTCCAAACAAGCGGTGTCGATTTATTTGGTCGTTTTGGCGGCAAAGCAGGGCTTTTAGAATGGTTGGGTGAAGGCACTTTAGTACTCAACAATATCCAAGAACTGCCCCCAGAATTATTACCAGCAATGGTGCAGTTTATCAAAACAGGCACTTACACCCCAGTAACTCGTGATGGTGAACCATTAGCCGAACCTCGCACCAGTCCAGCGCGAATTTTGATTATTTCCGAAAAAACTGAATCTAAAATTGAACGTTGTGTAGGTCGTGTAATTAAAGTACCGCCATTGCGAGTACGAAAGGCTGATATTCAAGCCCAGGTAGAATATTACACTAGCCTGTATGTGCGATCGCGCGGTCTGTCAAAACCTCATATCACCCCAGAAGCTTTACGCCGCTTGCAATCTTATGATTTTCCTGGCAATCTCAAAGAGTTAAAAAATTTAGTTGAACGGGCAATTGTTCAAGCCGGAGAAAGACAGGAATTAACCGAAGAAATCTTTTGGTCAGCCCAAACGAAGAAAAAAGAATTTCGCGTCAACTTATTAAATACTTATTCTGGGTTACGAAAATTTCTCCGCAGTGACTGGTGGCCTGACAAAATTAACTATGGCTTTACGGTGATTGCTTTTCCGATCATTATTATGATTTTATTTTTGGGGCCGCAAACCCGCGATCGCAATTTCGCTTTAAATTTATTTTGGGCTTGGTGGTGGCCTTTCTTTTTACTTATCTTTCCCTTTCTCGGTCGCGTCTGGTGTGCTGTTTGCCCCTTTATGATTTACGGCGAAATTACTCAAAAATTATCTCTGTGGTTATTTCCCCGCCAACTTAAACGCTGGCCGCGAGAAACAGCCGAAAAATGGGGTGGATGGTTTTTATTTGGTTTATTTACCTTAATTTTCCTTTGGGAAGAACTCTGGCATTTAGAAAATACAGCTTACCTATCTGCCTGTTTGCTATTGTTAATTACAGCCGGGGCAATGATTTTTTCCGCCATATTTGAACGGCGGTTTTGGTGTCGCTATCTCTGTCCCATTGGCGGGATGAATGGTTTATTTGCCAAACTCTCGATGACAGAACTACGCGCACAACAAGGCATTTGTTCGGCAACCTGTACTACCTATCAATGTTACAAAGGCGGGCCACAAAAAGGCGAAGGTATGGAAACCAATGGCTGTCCTTTATATTCTCATCCTGCCCAGCTAGAAGACAACAGAGATTGCGTCTTATGTATGACTTGTTTAAAAGCCTGTCCTCATCGTTCCGTTGAGTTTAACTTGCGTCCCCCTGGAATTGAATTGTGGACAACTCATGTACCACGCCAGTATGAAGTGGCATTATTGTTTTTACTTTTGGGTGGTGTATATCTGCATCGTTTACCAGAATTGCAATCATGGTTGGAACTGCATCTAGATTTAACGCAATTTTGGCCGCATTTAGGTTTATCGTTATTTGCCTTAATTTTCCCTTTGGCTGTGGCTGGGGCTGCTTATTTTTTGATACAACTATTCAATTTTCAACGCAAGCCGAAATCATTCAAGGAACTTGCTTATGGCTACTTACCCTTGGTGTTGGGAGGCAACTTAGCCCACTACCTGCACTTAGGTTTAGCAGAAGGTGGGAAAATTTTACCAGTAACTTTAGCAACTTTTGGGTTAAATAGCGGAAATTTGCCTGTATTGATAGCACATACAGCCGTTATCAGCTTTTTGCAAGGTTTTACTTTAATTATTTCTACTTTGTTAACCATAGTACTCACTCAAAAAATAGCACGACAACCACTGCGATCGCTCTTATGGCAACATCTCGCAACTATTGGGTTTACAGCTAGTATGTGGGTGTTAATTGTCTTGTAGCTAGATGTACTCTATACACTCAACACGTAAATTTTACAATACTCTTGTGAATTCAAAGATTGGATAAATTTTGCATGTGAAGTTTATTACTAGTGCAATTTTTGTTTATATTATCACTCAGTATGAATGTAAGCAAATTTTTAAGATACCCTGATTAACTTCAAATCTTTATGGTGTCACTACCAACTTTTCCCTCTCGCACAGGTGCATACACTGTGGATGCGTTAGCTTTTGCTGATGACTATTCAGCCGCTAATTTTGTCCCACAGCCTTTACACGAATCAACCTCTAGCATCACAAAAAGATTAATTGACATTTTAGGGGCTATTGTTGGACTCATCATCACCGCGATGCTGGCAATTCCCATAGCAATTGTTACCAAAATTACTAATCCCGGCCCGATATTTTATTCGCAAATTCGCTGTGGAATTAACGGTAAACCTTTCCGTATCTGGAAGTTTCGGTCGATGGTAGTCAATGCTGACCAAATCAAGCATCTAGTCAAAAATCAAGCCCAAGGCCACATTTTTAAATCAGTTGACGATCCTCGTATTACTCCTGTCGGAAAATTCTTGCGTCGCACCAGCTTAGATGAATTTCCTCAGTTTTGGAATGTGCTGAAGGGCGAAATGAGTTTAGTTGGAACACGTCCCCCTACACCCGATGAAGTCATCCACTACGCACCCCACCATTGGGAAAGGTTAAGAGTTAAGCCAGGAATGACAGGAGAATGGCAAGTCAATGGTCGTTCTACCATTAAAGATTTTGAAACTATCGTCAAAATGGATGTTGATTATCAACACAAGTGGTCAATAGTTTATGACCTGATGTTGATATTTAAAACCATCTGGGTGGTATTGAATAAAAGTGGGGCTTGTTAGGCAAATTAACCTTTAACACCACTACCAGTTTCAGTTGGGACAATGTAGCGTTGTAAAAATATAAATAATATCAGTACTGGGGCGATGGAAATTATCGAACCAGCAGCTACTAAGCGCCAGTCTAAGGAAAAAGTACCAGCTAATTTTGCTACTCCCAAAGGCAGGGTGTAGAGTTTTTCGTCTTGAATGACAATTAACGGCCAAAGAAAATCACTCCAAGACCCAATAAAGACGAAAATTGCCAGTGTAACTAACGCAGGACTAACTGCTGGCAACATAATATGCCACCATAAACCTAACTCAGAACTACCATCCATCCGCGCCGCTTCTTCGATTTCTTTTGGTACACCCATAAAAGCTTGTCGCAGTAAGAAAATACCAAAAGCCGAAGCCAAACTCGGAAACATCATCCCCCAATAAGTGTTTACTAAGCCTAATTGGACTGTCAAAATATACAGGGGAATCATGACAATCTGAAAGGGAATCATGATTGTTGAGACGATCGCCACAAAAATCCAGTCTCGCCCCGGAAATGATAATCTGGCTAAAGGGTAAGCCGCCAAAGCACAAAATAGTAAATTTAACCCAACAGTCAATACAGACACCAAAGTACTGTTATATAAATATTGAGCAAATGGTAAAGATTGCCACACTGTAGCAAAATTGCCCAGTGTTGGTTGACTGGGAAGTAACTGTGGTGGCGACTGTAATATATTTTCCGTTGGTGATTTTAAAGCAGTACTAATTAACCAAAGTAAGGGGAAGAGAGTGATGAGTGCGATCGCTCCTAAAACTATATAAATTAATACAATCTTCAACTTGGGATTCTGTTTGAAAAATTTCATAATTAACCTTTCATTTGATGCGTCAGAAACAATTGTCTCTGACGCAAGCTATTAGGTAAAAGTTATACCTTGCCGATGTAAGGCTTATCATTGACGCTGCCACAAGAATGTGCAGAGTTTTGCATAATTAAGCCACATCCGAAGATAATATAACCCCTGAGCTTAAGCAGTTTCCATCTGACTTACAGTGGTTGATCTTGAATTACTGTATACGGTTGTGGTTCCCGCAAGCGTTGGGCAATTTGCTCTCGTCGATATTGTGCAAGTTCGCTATAAAGCCGCTTGCGAGAGAGATTTACACTGCCAACAGGCTCATGTTCTAGGAGTGTGTGCCAAGGGGAAAATAACATACCTTCATCTAAACGCTTGCGTTCTTCAAAATCGAATTTTTGACTAGGAATACGCACAGTTGCAACTTTAATAAACGGTGAATCTGCCTCTTGCCATTCCTGAACGTGGTTTTCAATTGGTGTCTTTTCATCATCTACATAAAACTGAATCAGGAAATCAAAAGAGGCTTCTTGACCTTCTAATGTCAAATATTTGACAATTGATTCCCGTAGGTAGTTTTCCGATTCTGGAACTGTTTCGGGAGGTTGTTCCGGCTGTTGTGGTTTGACGGAAAATTTGACAAATTTATCGCCAAACTTAAATGGAGCCATACTCCAATATTGAATTAGAAGTGGATTACCTATCTTCTTACTAGCAATTTTTTGCAAAATAGCAAAGGCGTAAGTCAGTTCTTCCATTCGCTCTGGCGTAAGTTGTCCAGTACCTGCCTTGCCTAAATCTGCATAATCACGAACATCTTTAGTCAAGAAAATAGGATAATTGTTGAGGATAAAATCTTGTGTCTTTTCTTCGTCATCTAGCACTTTTTGTCCATCTACATTGATTACCTTGATGGCAATACCTCGAACATCAGGCTGGCTATCGGAGTTGAATGTACCACGTTTCTGAGGCGCACCACCATTAGAAAAACGAATCCATACAGGATAAGTTTGAGGGGTTTTAAACAAACCTATTCTCAAGTCTTCAGGAAGATGGGGTTCAATAATAAATTCTCCCCAAAGGAGTCCATGACTTTTGCTATGGATTTGGCGGAGGTCTGGGCCTGTTTGCTTTTGAGCCTGAAGACTAGTTGCTATAATCTCGTCGAGCAGTGCTTCCTGCTCAGTGGTAGATGATACTGGATTATTCATAGAAAATATTTGATTATGTGTCTTCATTATCCTGAAGCTTTAATCTTTTCCAGTCAAGCCAGTTTCACTCACCACAATTTTTAGAGGTTTATCCCACTGTTCTGTAGGGATTTGAGGCAAGTAAGCAAAATCAAATACTATACCTACAGTTGGTTTATTTGCCCATTCAGGAGAACTGAGTAAGCGGTCATAATATCCACCGCCATAACCCAAGCGATATCCTTGGCGATCGCAAGCTACACTAGGCACAAGAATTAAATCTACTTCACTAGGGTTTATGGTTGGCGCATCGGGATGAGGTTCACCAATACCATAGTTGTTAATTTGCAGCGAGTCTCCAGATTGCCAAACATGCCAAGATAGGGAATTACCAACACAGCGCGGAAACCCCCATTGATATTGAATATTTGCAAATAAGGGACTTAAATCAGGTTCTTGACGAAAGCTGAAATAAGCAAGTATTGTCTTTGCTTGATCATAGTGAATCAAAGTTTGTAATGTTGTACAGATGCGATCGCTTTTTTCTCTCCATTCTGCAACAGACATCAATTGCCGTTTTTTGATAAATGTACGACGTAGTTTTGCCTTATCTAGTTGAATATCAACTGTATCCATGAAACAAATCGACCCATAAAAATTGTAGGGACGTTGCTATGCAGCGTCCCTATATACTTAGCCTAGAGAATTTGTATTGTAATTAAGCAGCGTTTTGACGATACCAATCAATGGTATTTTTCAGACCTTCCCTAAAGCTAACTTGTGCAGTAAAGCCAAAAGCTTGCTTGGCGCGTTCTGTATCTAAACATCTACGGGGTTGACCATTGGGTTTGTCGGTTTCCCAAACAATTTCACCGTCAAACTCCATCAATTCGCAAATCAGGGTAATCAAGTCACGAATGGAAATTTCATAACCAGTACCTAAGTTAACTGGTTCTGATTCATGGTAATGTTGAGTCCCCATAACAATTCCCCGTGCTGCATCTTCAGAGTACAGAAACTCGCGGGTAGGACTACCATCACCCCAAACTGGGAGTTGTTTGTCTCCGTTAATTTGGGCTTCGTGGACTTTGCGAATTAAGGCGGGAATTACGTGAGAACTTCTGGGGTCAAAGTTATCTTCTGGCCCATATAAATTTACAGGTAGAAGATAAATCCCATTGAATCCGTATTGCTGGCGATAAGATTGCAATTGAACCAACAGCGCCTTCTTCGCCACACCGTAGGGAGCGTTAGTTTCTTCTGGGTAGCCATTCCAAAGGTCATCTTCTTTAAATGGCACTGGTGTAAATTTGGGGTAAGCACAAATTGTACCCACACAAACGAATTTTTCTACGCCAGCTTGGTAGGCAGCATGAATGAGCTGGGTTCCCATAATTAAGTTGTCGTAGAATAACTCTGCGGGCTTTTCGCGGTTAAGACCAATCCCACCGACGTGAGCCGCTAGGTGGACGATGATATCTTGTTGGTCAACTGCACGTTGACAGTTTTCCCATACACGGATGTCACATTCACGCGATCGCGGTACGGTAATTTTTGCCTCATCAGCCCCAGCCTTACACAGCTGATCTATTACCTGACGACCGAGGAATCCCGCGCCACCTGTGACGAGAATCCTTTTGTTTTTTAGTTCTAAGGCGGTCATATTTTTATTATCCTCTGCGGTGTGAATCAGAAGTGGAGAGCGCCCAATTCTTGCCGAATAGTAGCAACATCTACAGGTACTTTTGAACCATTACCATTAGGTGAAGTGTGACCCAATGCTTGTAAATCTGCTTCCACCATCAGAGCGACTAATCCTTCAAAGGTAACAGAAGGTTCCCAACCTAACTTTTGTTTTGCCTTTGTAGGATCACCAATTAATAAGTCTACTTCTGCTGGGCGTAGGTAGCGATCGTCAAACTCTACGTAATCTTGCCAATTCAGATTGACGTAACCAAAAGCTAACTCTAAAAATTCTCTAACGGAATGGGTTTCCCCAGTCGCAATTACATAATCATCTGGTTGGTCTTGTTGTAACATCAACCACATAGCCCGTACATAATCTTTTGCGTAACCCCAATCTCGTTTCGCATCAAGATTACCCATATACAAATTTTTCTGCTTACCAGCCACAATTCTCGCTACTGCTCTGGTAATTTTCCGGGTAACAAATGTTTCTCCACGTCGTGGTGATTCGTGGTTAAACAAAATTCCGTTACAAGCAAACAAATTGTAAGATTCGCGGTAATTTACTGTTTGCCAGTGTGCGTAAACTTTTGCACAAGCGTAGGGGCTACGAGGATAAAATGGTGTGGTTTCGCTTTGTGGTACGGCTTGGACTAAACCATACATTTCGGAAGAACCAGCTTGATAGAAACGGACTTCTGTACCAGTGCGTCGCTGATAATCTCGAATCGCTTCCAACAGACGCAGAGTACCCATGCCCACAGCATCAACTGTATATTCTGGTGAATCAAAGCTCACCCGAACATGAGATTGTGCGCCTAAGTTATATATTTCGGTTGGCTGAACTTCTTCTAGAATTCGCCGCAGCGTTGTACCATCTGTCAAGTCACCGTAGTGAAGTAACAACCGCACACCCTCTTTGTGGGGGTCTTCGTAAATATGATCAATGCGGTCTGTGTTGAAGGTCGAAGTCCGACGAATAATTCCATGAACTTCATAACCTTGCTCTAACAAAAATTCACTCAGATATGAACCATCTTGACCGGTAATACCAGTGATCAACGCTCGCTTAGTTTGCACCATGCTCAATTATCCCTTGTTATTTTTGATCTATAGAGTTTCAGTCCAACTGATACAACCTAGCAGCAAATGGCTAAATTGCCTAATGGGAAACTTACGGGTCTTAATTGATAGCAGAATTTTGCCGTAAACAAATATACTTAATTAAGAATTCCTTAACAAGTCGAACTTGAGTAGGTTAACTCAATGAATGGATAGAATTTCTGAGATGTTGCGTAATTTTTACAAAAACTTTATATAATCTTGACTTTTGTTAAGTGGAATTAATTAAAAAATTTTAGAGAGGTTTATCAAACAGAATTCAGGATTCAGGATTCAGAAGTCAGAATTTAAAAGCAATTCAGTATGCTTGATGGCGAAGAATCTGGATGAATTTTCCCACATTCTGACCCCTGAATTCTGATAAGACACCTACGATCAATGTTGATTTTGACTCAATAAGCGCCGTTATTTTTAGGCATAATCACCACATTAATCGTTTTCAGGATTATCCACAAGTCAAGCCAGAAATTTCTAAATTTGACATAGTGCAGGTCTATTTGCACTCTTCTGGGGTAAGGAATATCATTACGCCCAGACACTTGCCATAATCCAGTAATTCCTGGTCGAATTGTTAATACTTGTCCTATGTGATGACCGTATTTTGGTAATTCCTCTGCTACCAGGGGACGCGGCCCGACGACGCTCATATCTCCTTTTAAAACATTCCAAAATTGAGGAAATTCGTCCAAGCTGGTAATGCGGAGAAATTTACCGATTGTGGTAATTCGCGGGTCATGTTTCAGCTTAAAACTACTTTCAAATTCCTGTCGCAATTGGGGTGATGTTTCCATCATCTGCATAAGCATTTCGTCGGCATTGCTCACCATTGTGCGGAATTTAATACAATTGAAGCGCCTGTAGTTTTTACCTACCCGTTCTTGGACGTAAAAAATCGGCCCTTCTGAGCTAAAAGCAATGAGTAAGGCCAAAATTAAGTAAAGGGGAAAAAACAAAATCAGTACTGACAGCGAAAACCCGATGTCGAATAGTCGCTTAACAAACTCTCCGTTTAAAGCCTGAGCAGACAGCGCCTGGGGTTTTACCCTGGGTGTCTTGGTTTTTTTGCTACGTTTTAAGAAAGTACGCCTAGACGAACTAGCGTCTTGCCGTAGGCTTCGCTTGCCGGAGAGGAGTGAGCTCTGGGCAGTCATCATACTCCTTAATAATCCACACCACACATAGTCCCAATCTTAAAGCCAAAATGAGGTGCTTCTGGAGGGAAGTTCCAAAAGCATACACAATTTCCGTACACAAATTTCGACCATTACGCTAAGTATGGTCTGGTTTTGTGGCACTGGTTGATGAAATCTAGATAACGCTGTGCAAAAATTTGCGGTGAAAACTGTTCAGCGTGCGATCGCAAATACTCAGGATTGATGACATTGCGATAGACTTCAAATTGTTCTACTGCTGCTGTTAAGGCCGCTACTGTTTGCTCTGGAAAAAAGATCCCAGTTCCTTGCTCTTTGTGCGATCGCACATCCCGGACTGTTTCTAATGCACCCCCAGCCCCATAAGCAATGACTGGTGTGCCACAAGCTTGTGCTTCCACTAAGGCAATGCCAAAATCTTCACAAGCGGCATAGACAAATGCCCTAGCTTGCGCCATATATTTTTTTGACTACATCATCAGGCTGCCACCCCAGTATTGTTATGTTAGGTTTGGCTATTTGGCGAATTTTTTCCATTTCTGAACCTGTACCAATTATGACCAATGGTAACTGCAATTTATTGAAAGCTTGGACAATTAAAGATACTTGCTTATAGCTAACTAAACGGGAAACAGTCAAGTAAAAATTTTCTTTTTGGAGAAAAAGCGGAAATGCCTCCACATTTACAGGTGGATAAATAACTTTGGCCTCTCGTCGATAACAACGCCAAATTCGCCTGGCTGTATGCTGGGAATTGGCAATAAAGTAATCAACACGATTGGCACTTAAGACATCCCACTGGCGTAACTGATGCAGTAGATACTTGGTTAGCCAGCCTGGTAAACCACTGCCCAGTTTACTTTGACGCAGATAGTCAAAAGTCAAATCCCAGGCATAACGCATAGGACTGTGACAGTAGCAAATATGCAACTGATCAGGTGTAGTTAAAACTCCTTTTGCTACAGCATGAGAAGAAGACAAAATTACGTCATATTGCCGCAAATCCAGTTGTTCAATCGCTAAGGGTAACAAAGGCAAATATTTCTGCACTCCGTTACGTGCTAAGGGAAAATGCTGAAGAAACGTTGTACCAATTTGGCGTTTGTACAAGTAACTTTCAGAATTGCTGGATTCAAAGTCAATTAACGCATATAAATCGGCATTAACATGGTTCAGAATTTCTTGTACAACTAATTCTGAACCACCGGTGGCTTTGGGTGTTAACCACTCATGAACCAGAGCATATTTCAAGGGCACAGTTAACTTGAGTAGATGGAAAATATAGTCAGACAAATTGTGAGGAAGCGCCCCAGATTTAACCCCAGACGGAATTCTGCCGCAAGTGGTTCCAGAGGGATACAGCAACCTGATAACCTCAGAAGAGGGAGTGGGACTAAATAAAGTCACAAATCAAAAGTGAAAAGGTAAAAGACTCTTTTGTTTTGATTTTTGCCTTTTTACTTTTAACTTCTTAACCTCTAACCTCTCCATTAGGTACAAAAGGGGAATTTATGCGAATTTTAATTATGGGTGGCACTAGGTTCATTGGTGTTTACCTAACTGAAATACTTTTAAAACAAGGGCATGAGGTGGTACTGTTCAATCGTGGCAATCGTCCGGTACCATCCAAAGTAGGACAGATTATAGGCGATCGCACGGATGCAGCCCAGCTGAAAGAAAAGTTGTCACAAGAAAATTTTGACATCATTTTCGACAATAATGGTCGAGAACTCAGC
Organism: Nostoc piscinale CENA21; assembly: GCF_001298445.1. Taxonomy (NCBI): domain Bacteria; kingdom Bacillati; phylum Cyanobacteriota; class Cyanophyceae; order Nostocales; family Nostocaceae; genus Nostoc; species Nostoc piscinale. The sequence goes on from NZ_CP012036.1 coordinate 985,787, forward strand.
GATACTCAGCCATTAGCAGAAATTTTTCAAGGTCGAGTGCAGCAGTTTGTTTACATGAGTTCAGCAGGGGTTTATCTGAAATCTGACCAATTACCCCATGTTGAAGGTGATGCTATTGACCCGAAGAGTCGCCATAAGGGTAAATACGAAACTGAGGCTTACTTAGCGGAAAAAGGACTACCTTTTACTTCAATTCGCCCAACTTATATTTACGGGCCAAGTAATTACAACGATTTAGAAAGTTGGTTTTTTGATAGAATTGTGCGCGATCGCCCAATTCCAATTCCGGGTAATGGTTTACATATTACCCAGTTGGGTCATGTAAAAGATTTGGCAACGGCGATGTCTTTGGTGATTGGCAATCAAACAGCGATTGGGCAGATTTATAATATTTCAGGCGATCGCTTTGTGACTTTTGATGGTTTAGTCCGTGCTTGTGCTGTGGCTGCTGGTAAATCACCAGATGCAATTAAAATAGTTCACTACGACCCAAAAAAATTTGATTTTGGCAAGCGCAAAGCTTTCCCGATGCGTGTCCAACATTTCTTCGCATCGGTACAAAAAGCCCAAACAGAATTAAATTGGCAACCCGAATATGATTTAATTTCTGGGCTAAAAGATTCCTTAAACAATGATTATCTCGCCAATGGACGAGATAAGAAGGAAGTAGATTTCTCTATGGATGAAGAAATTTTACAAGCTGTGTAGCGATTTATATTTGGTTGGGGTCAATTCCCAACTCTTGTAACTTTGCGGCTAATCGTTCAGCCCTCTGGCTTTCCTGCTCCACAGGAGTAGGAATCCAATTTCCATCTGCATCATACCAACGTAACCACAATCGCTCAATTCCTTTATAAGTTCCTTTTGATACATACTTAACATCCAGATGATAAACTAATTATTGATTTTTGCTCGTGTTAGCTTAAATTATTCGATTATTTTTTGAATTTTCTTATAGATGAAATTGTATGCAGACAGTATTAGTAACAGGTGGAGCCGGATTTATTGGTGCTAATTTTATTCTTTTAGCTCGGCAAAATAATTGGTTCAATATAATTAATTTAGATAAACTTACTTACGCTAGCAATTTAGAAAATTTAGCGCAACTCCAAGCTGACCCAAATTACGATTTTTTGCAAGGAGATATTGGTAACGTTGAGCTAGTGAGTGATTTACTAAATAAATACCAGCCAAATGCAATTATTAATTTTGCTGCCGAAACTCATGTTGACCGTTCTATATTTAGTCCCCAAACTTTTATTCAAACAAATGTAGTCGGTACATTTAATTTATTGGAAGCAACTCGATTTTATTGGCAAAAATTATCACCGCAAAATCAGCAACAATTTCGGTTTTTACACGTTTCTACAGATGAAGTATACGGCTCATTAAGCACACAAGACTCAGCTTTTAGAGAAGATACACCCTATGCGCCTAATAGCCCTTATGCAGCATCTAAAGCTGCATCTGATCATTTTGTCCGAGCTTACTATCACACCTATGGTTTACCTAATTTAACTACCAATTGTTCTAATAACTATGGGCCACATCAATTTCCCGAAAAGTTAATTCCTTTGATTATTCTAAATGCTATAGATGGTAAGCCTTTACCTATATATGGTGATGGTCAGAATATTCGAGATTGGCTTTATGTTATTGACCACTGTGAAGCTATTTATCTGGTTTTACAAAAGGGTAAAATTGGTGAAACTTATAATATTGGTGGGCTGAATGAACAAACAAATTTAACAGTGGTAGAAAAAATTTGTACCATTCTTGATGAATTAGCACCAAAATCTGATTTGCGACATTCATCTTTGATGACTTTTGTTCCAGACCGTCCTGGCCATGATAGAAGATATGCAATTGATTGCGATAAAATTATTAGTGAATTAGGTTGGCAACCAAAAGAAAATTTTGATAGTGGATTACTAAAAACAGTGCAATGGTATTTAGATAATTCCAATTGGGTTAATCAAGTACGTTCAGGTGCTTACCAGAATTGGTTAAAACAAAACTACGAAAATCGCCAAGCCAAATGAAAGGAATTATTTTAGCTGGTGGCTTTGGTACACGTCTTTACCCCATAACCAATGTTGTCAGTAAACAACTCATGCCAATTTATGACAAGCCAATGATTTATTATCCCTTGTCTGTTTTAATGTGGGCAGGAATCCGCGAAATTTTAATTATTTCTACACCTAATGATTTGCCATTATTGCAGTAACTTTTAAAAGATGGTAGTCAATGGGGTTTGCAGTTTAGTTATATTGAACAGCCTTATCCCGAAGGTGTGGCTCATGCTTTTATTTTAGGAAAGGATTTTATTGCGAATCAGCCAGTCTGCTTAATTTTAGGTGACAATTTATTTTATGGTAATGGTTTAAGAGAAGTATTACTGAGAGCCGCGCAACTAAAAGAAGGTGGACTTGTATTTGGCTATCAGGTAAAAGATCCGCGTCCTTATGGCGTGATTGAATTTGATGCAGATGGTTGGGTAACAGGGATAGAAGAAAAACCCACCATTCCTAAATCTAAATATCTAATTCCTGGTATTTATTTTTATGATTCTCACGTTGGATAAATTGCAGCTAACCTCCAACCTTCGGCGCGGAATGAGTTAGAAATAACTGATGTGAATATGGCTTATTTAAAGCAAGGAAAATTAAGAGTTGAACTTTTAGGTAGAGGATATGCTTAAAATGTTTTATTAGCAAGTAGTCAATACTTGGCTTACCTCTGCGTTTCAATATTATTCATCATTACTTATCTTCGGCGGCAAAAGATAAATTAACCCCGATATTAAAGTTAAAGCCACAGAAACCCAAAAGGCGATTAATGCAGGAGTTTGCCATTCTGATGATAAAGGTGCAATCAAAAATGCGATCGCTGCTATTTGACTCACAGTCTTCAGCTTACCCCAAATATTCGCCCCGGTAATCGTAGTTTGATTAACTCGCCACCCTGCGATCGCTAATTCTCGCGCTAAAATCAAAAACACTCCCCACGCTGGAACTTTCCCTAATTCAATCAACACCATTAACGGCGCAAGTACCAGAAATTTATCTACCAAAGGATCTAAAAACTTACCCAAATCACTAATTTGGTTGAGTTTCCGCGCTAAATAGCCATCTAACCAGTCTGTTAGCGCCGCCACAAGAAAAATTGCCAAACATATCCATCTAGCTTGTGATGTCGGGTTATACAAACCGTAAAGCAAAAATGGGACACCGAGAAGGCGAGAAAAAGTAATCCAATTAGGTAGAGTCATGATTTAGTTTGAAACATTATTTTTGAAAAAGTCTTAATTATCCGATATTTTAAGATATACAAATTGAAAATCTTCAGGGTTGTATAACTTGTTTATTTATCAGTTACACAGAATTGATACTGAATTCTGTCTCCTGAATTCTATTCAGATAATTTTAACCAACCAAATAATTGCCCCAATGTCAAATTTAAATCACTGACTAAATCGGGAACTGGCAATATATCTTCTTCGTTTTCTAAATATATAATTTGCTGGTGAGGCGGATAAACTAAAACACAATATTCATCTGGGTCAATTAACCAACCTAAGCTCGTACCATGCTTTAAACAATGTAAAATGTTTTTGGTAACTTTGGTTGTACTTTGTTCAGGAGAGAGGATTTCAATTGTCCAATCTGGGTATGTATTAAAAAAAATTAGCGATATTGCCTTTTTCATCTACAGGAATTCGATTCCAAGCAAATACCGCGACATCTGGAACAGTGGAACGTCCACCAAAAGTACAGCGTAATTCTGGAAAAGCAAATGCAGCCTTTTTAGGTTTGGCTACACCGTTAATTGTAGTAACTAATTCACCTTGAAGTATGCTATGTTTACCTTGTGGCATAGGTTTTTGAGTTATTTCACCATCAATATATTCACTGGCTGGTTTAGTTTCTGGTAATTGTAAAAATTCCTCTAAAGATATCCGGCGAGTTGGTGTCTTAATCATAATATTTACCTGTGCTTATTTAAACTTAGGTTAACTTAAATAAATTGATTTGAGTTGGGAAGATTGTACATAGTAAAAAGGGCTTTATTCGTGCTGATTGCTGAGTAAGCCCAGAGATAAATTTAATATACTCTTGTTTAACATCTCGACTATGTTCAACTTTTACATAGAGCATAGTCGAAACTTTAACTCAGCACTCAGCACTTTCAACTCAGCACTTTTTCAGAGAGTGCCATTTACGTGGCATGATCTGTATTTCGAGATCATCCAGACAATACTATGACTGACAATATAAATTTTCGCATTGAGCGCGACTCAATGGGCGATCGCCAAATTTCTAGTAGCGTTTATTACGGTATTCAAACTCTCCGGGCTACAGAAAATTTCCCAATCAGTGGTTTAAAGCCTTTACATACTTACGTAGATGCTTGCTTACTAATTAAAAAAGCTACCGCAATTGTCAACGGGGAATTAGATTGCATTACCCCAGAGATTAGTCAAGCAATTGTCAAAGCCACCGATGAAATCCTGGCTGGGCAATTACGCGACCAATTTGTGGTAGATGTTTATCAAGCTGGTGCTGGAACTTCACACCACATGAATGTTAACGAAGTTTTAGCAAATCGGGCGTTAGAAATTCTCGGTGACGAAAAAGGTAATTACAAAAAAGTTAATCCTAACGACCATGTGAATTACGGCCAGTCTACCAATGATGTCATCCCGACAGCGATTCGGATTGGTGGTTTATTAGCACTGACTCATACATTACACCCAGCTTTAGAAAAAGCGATCGCCGCCCTAGAAAGCAAAGCGGTAGAATTTCAAGATATCGTCAAATCTGGCAGAACCCACATGCAAGACGCTGTACCTGTGCGTTTGGGTGATACTTTTGCCGCTTGGGCGCAAATCCTCACAGATCATCAAAACCGCATCTATACTGCATCTGGAGATTTGATGGTGCTGGGTTTGGGTGGTAGTGCGGCGGGTACGGGGATGAATACCCATCCTTTGTATCGCACCCGTGTGGTGGAAGTTCTCTCAGAATTGCTGAATATGCCTTTAGAACCTGCGCCGCAGTTAATGGCAGCAATGCAGAGTATGGCACCATTTGTCAATGTTTCTGGGTCTTTACGCAACTTAGCCCAGGATTTAGTCAAAATATCCCACGATTTGCGGTTGATGGACTCTGGCCCGAAAACTGGCTTGAAGGAAATTCAACTTCCGCCAGTGCAACCGGGTTCTTCGATTATGCCAGGGAAATATAACCCAGTCATGGCAGAGATGACATCAATGGTGTGTTTTCAGGTGATGGGTTACGATAGTGCGATCGCCCTTGCCGCCCAAGCCGGACAATTAGAATTGAACGTGATGATGCCGTTAATTGCCTATAACCTGATTCACAGTATTGAAATTCTGGGCAATACCATCGCCGTGCTGACAGAACGCTGCATTCAAAATATTACTGCTAACCGCGATCGCTGTTTAGCTTACGCTGAAGGTAGTTTAGCTTTAGTCACCGCACTCAACACTCATATTGGCTATCTCAATGCTGCGGAAGTCGCCAAAGAATCATTAATAACTGGGAAATCCTTACGACAGATTGTTTTAGAAAAAGGGTTGATGACAGAGGCGGAATTAGCTGGAGTGTTAAATCTAGAACAGATGAGTAGCATTGTACCCCTCAAAACAGAATCTTAATCAGATTTCTGAACTGCAAGTAGGGTGGGCATTTTCACCAAAACCTTCAATTAATAAAGAATATTGATAGTAGTTAATGCCCACCTGACACCACCTAAGTTTTTTGAAAAACCAAATACAAGTCTTTGCCTACACTAACTCATTTAAGAAAATTTCACTGCCTAAATCACAATACATATCGCTATAGCAATCCTCAATCATTCACCTGTGAACTTCCGCCTCCGCCAAACCCTTGATTTGTCTGACTCCCCACTCCCAAATTTCTAATCTTTTTGCAGGTAAATGCTGATGATATGTAGACCAAGACCTAATCCCCAACCCAATAGCGGGTAAATTGCCCAGAAGTAACTGGGACTAGTTGTTAAATTCAACACAATTAAAAACAGATTCACCACAAGATAACTAATCAGATGTGGTTTGATTTTTTGTAGGCGGTAAGCATTAGACCTTTGTCGCCGTTTGATGATTTCTTTTTCCTGCTGCCATTGTTGTTGGGCTGTTTGCAGACTAATAAATGAAATACCTAATTCTGCCGCCATTTCTTGTAACTGCTGTTCCGAAAATTCGTCTTTTTGCTGATCAGCCATTGCTCGCTGAAGAATTTGCTGTACATCTTCTGAGCGAAAGCTTGTCATAGATTTAGGCTCCTAGATTCCATGAGGGATTGTGACAGAGAGTTACCAAAAATCAATTTTTGGCTTTCTTTCTATCTCTCGCCATCATTGTGCAGATCAAAGTAAAAGTTTGTCCTTGCAGAACCTTTTTCCATCTAAAGTTGTTTAATTCTTTCTACTCTGGCTCTAGCTGTATCAGTGCGTTTGGTAATGGGAACCAGTTTTGTCGCTGCGGCTAAACCAAAAGCTGGCATATTACCGTAAATTGCTTCGTACTGTCCGGGTTCGATGATGTAAGTTTCATGCCAAATCCCTACACTGCCATCATTACCAACGGCTTTGTTAAAGCGTTGCCAAGCAGGTAAATGCAGATCAGACGGATTGCGAGCAAAGTGTTCTAAATCTGCAAGCGATCGCCAGTATGACACCATCAAAGTCGATAACGGAGACAACTTAAAAAACATTTCTCCACCCAAAAAGCCTTTTTCGGGATGCTCTTTTAAAGTTTTTAGCATCGGAGTCATTGCTTGAGCCACCGGTAGCCATTTAGAAAAAGACCAAAATTGGTTAACACGCATCCCAATCAAGAAAACTACAAATGGTGAGTCTACTTCGGCGGTGAAGCGTCCTGGCATAATTTTTGTCATAGCTAGATTCTCTTAATATTGATTATATTCAACTGAATTACTATTCACATAGTTGAATATAATCAACATGATATATTCAACTATATGAATATGTCAACAATAAAAAACTATGGCTTTAGCCCACGCAATTTTGTCAGTATTGATCAATAGTCCTTGTAGCGGTTACGACTTGGCTAAAAGGTTTGATAAATCTGTAGAAGGTTCAGTCGGTTTTTTTTGGGAAGCCAGCTTTCAGCAGATTTATCGAGAGTTAAATCGCTTAGAAGAACAAGGTTGGCTACAAGCAGAAAAAGTCTTACAAGAAAATCGCCCAGATAAAAAAATTTACTCAGTCACAGACTTAGGTAAACAGCAATTATGTGAATGGATTGCGACAGCCGAAACAGCAACCCCATTTAAAAGTGATTTACTTGTCAAGCTATATGCTGGGTATTTAGTAACCCGTGAAACTATCTTGGCAAAACTCGAAACTCACCAAAGTCAACACCAACAAAGGTTAGCAGTCTATCAAGAAATTGAGAAAAAGTTCTTTCTTAAACCCCAAGAATTACCAGATGAATTGAAATTTCAATATGTCACTCTCCGTTGTGGTATTCAGACGGAAAAGGCTTGGCTGGCTTGGTGTGCAGAAATGATTATCTTTTTACGCAACCCTACCTAAAACATTGATTCAAGAAGCTAAATAAATATGGAATTTTCTATCTATTAATATGGCCTATTCATAACATCAGGTTAATATTTGGATGTCATTGTAAGCAATACTTAGTATATTCTTGCTATTTTTTTGTCAAAATTGCCATCATGGAACTCGATGAAGAGTTACGCAACTTAGTTATTCAAGCCTGCGGTTATCCTCCTGGAAGTCCACAGCGTCAAAAGCTGCTGACCCAAATCATCCGTTTAACTTCCGGTAGACTTTGGCGAGAAAGCACTCCCTATTATCAAGACGCACTGCAACAAACTTGGTTATATTTCTGTCGTAACATTTGCGATGGCTTAACCGGTCAGACCTATGACCCCAGCTATGGGACTGTAGTAACTTGGCTAAATGCTTATCTCAAACGCAGACTCCAAGACTTTTACCTCAACTATCATCGAGAACAAGCCTTAACAGTTCCTCTGCAAGTGCGCCAGTCTTGGCAAGGTGGCAATGGAGAAATTATTGATTTGACTGAAAATCTCCAAGCTACACCCCAAGTACCGCCGATTCTCGAAAACGTGCAAATATGGGCGCAAACAGATGCAGATGGCGAATTACGCAGCACTTACGTTAAAGGTCGCCCAGATGTAAATTGTCAGATATTGATTCTCAAACGCTTACCACCGGAAGTTAGCTGGAAAGAACTCTCAGAGGAATTTGGCTTACCCGTTCCTACCCTAAGCAGCTTTTATCAGCGTCAATGTCTGCCACGTTTGCGAAACTTTGCAGAATCTGAAGGAATTTTATAAAGGTAAAAGCTTGCAGGTAAAACAATTTTGAGATTTTTTCGCTAGATTCTACAGTGCAATGTGAAAGCTTATACCATAACAGCTATCTTGGTGGGCTGGATGATCACTTGTTACTGTTAGTCTTTACTGCATCTTTATGAATCGCTAAAAATATAGTATAAATAGTAGCAGGCAATATTTAATATTTTTCGACGTACATTCAAAAAATATAATTTTGTTTTTAGTGAAATTGCTTAAAAAAATGAAACTTTTAATACGTCAAAAATCTACGTAATACTAAATTAGTTGCTGTGGGTAAATGATTTTGATGGACAGGGATTTTGTAACTTCTTTCTCTGTAGATTCCCTCAGCCTTGAACTCAATTTATTCACCAAACTTTCCAGATCGTCAGAAATTTAATTGAATATACCCCCAACTCCCCTGAATAACATGAGTTGACCAAGGTCTTGCAAATTCCCAGGTCTAAAATTATTTTGGCTTCTGGAATTTGGCATAGTGAACAAATATGCTGTTAGTGCCAGTCACGTTCCCCTAGGTTCAGCAAGTATAGAGTGAAACCACATGACTAACTCTCGCCATCAAGAACGTCAAATTAAATCCCGTACCCGTGTGCGGATGTGGTTGCTGATTTTAAGTCGGGCTGGCATTCCGTTGTTAGGAGTCTTGTTAGTAGGACTTATTCTGGGGATTTGGCGGTTACAGAGTTTTATCCACAAAGAGTTAGCGCCGTTAGCAGAACAAAGCCTCACCAATACAATTAACCGTCCCGTCAAACTGGGAAAAGTCACCAACTTTACCCTCACAGGTGTAAATTTTGGGGCTTCAGAAATTCCCGCTACATCTACAGACCCCGATAAAGCAGCAGTGGCGGCTGTAGAAGTGGGTTTTAATCCGTGGCAATTAGTTTTTAACCGTCAACTCAAGTTGGATGTCACTTTAGTTAACCCTGATGTCTACATTGAACAAGACGACCAAGGACGTTGGATTACAACAACCATTGCACCACCAAGCAAAAGCGGATTAATTAAAACAGATTTAGATCATCTGCGGTTGCGGAATGGCAAAGTGAACCTACTCAGTCAACAGAAAAAAGGGGTAGTGACATTTGCCCAACTTAACGGTTCTGCCCAACTGTTAGAGAATAACCAACTGGTGAATTTTGATGTGGCGGGACAGGCCGAAAGCGGTGGCAATGTGGCTATTAAAGGACAATTCCGTCCAAAAACTCTAGTTGCTGACATCCAGTTGCATGGCCAAGATTTACTCGCTTCGACAATTACGAATTTGGTAAAGTTACCGCTGAATTTACAAGCCGGGAGAGTGAATGGTGACTTGCAAGTTAAGCTTGCGCCAGAACAAACTCCTTTGTTGTATGGCAGTGCCGATTTACAAAAAGTGACGCTGCAAATTCCCCGCGTCCCCCAATTGTTAAGTAATACAGAAGGGGATATTTACTTCAAAGGGACAGAAATTAGGCTAGATAATCTCAATACCAACTACGGCAAAATTCCGGTAGTTGCCAACGGCATTATTGATAGTAAAACAGGCCTTCAGTTAACTGGGCGAATTAAAACAGTGAGTGTTGCGAATGCCCAAAGTACACTCAAGTTGAAATTACCTGTACCTGTAACGGGACAACTCAAAGCGGATATCCAAATTACTGGTAAAGCGACAAACCCGATTCTCTCTGGTGCGGTTGCCACAATTAACACGGCTCGGATTGATAAAATCAACTTTAAAACTATTACGAGTAAGTTTGAATTTTCGGCGAATGATGCTTTGTTAACTTTGCGAGATGTTCAAGGCGAAACCACTGTGGGAGGGGAAATAATCGGGGGCGGTCAAATATCTGTGGGTAAAAGTCCAAGATTGAATTTGGCTTTTACTGCCAAGAATTTTGCGGGGGATACGATCGCTAAAATCTACAACTCCAGCCCGACTTTCCGTATTGGCAGAGTCGCCGCCACCGCCCAAGTTACAGGTACTCCCACCAATGTGAGAACGGCGGTACAGTGGCAAGTACCCCAAGCTACCTACCCAGGTAGAGGGGAATTGATCATCGCCAGCGATCGCACAATTTACTTCCAAAATGTCGCCCTGAAAGTTGGTCGCGGTGTAGTCCGGGCAGTGGGTAAATATGCCAAAGAACGTTGGCAAGCCGTCGTTACAGGTGATGGTGTGCAGTTAGAACCCTTTGTGAATAAAAATCAACTGCAAAACGTTTCCTTGGATGGGGCAGAATTTAACGGAAGGTTGATTTTAGCTGGTACTAGTGGGCCATTTCAAATTAGTTCGATTCGTAGTCAAGGGGCAGCTGTGCAGATTGCTGGTGGGGCAGTTGCTATTGCCAGTATCCAACTCCAAAACCAAAACTTTACCGCCCAATTAGTTGCCAATAATATCAACGTAGGACGTATTCTCAAACAAGCACCCCCAGCTTTGCAAGGGCGCTTGGCGGGAACTTTCCAAATCGCCGGGAATCGAGATAATTTCAGCTTGAAAACCCTGCGTGGTAGCGGCAAAGCTAACCTCAGCGTCGCTGGCGGTACAGTTACAGCCACAAATATTCAACTCGCCAATGGCAATTATCAAGCGCAGTTAGTTGCAAATAATTTGGCTGTCCAGGAACTCACACCCAAGACTTCACCAATTCGCGGTCGGTTAGCTGGTCAATTTAATGTGGCGGGTTCCGTGGAATCCTTCAAACCCCAAACTATCCAAGCCAGTGGTCAAGCCAAGTTAACGGTTGCAGGGGGGACAATTACCGCCGCAAATATCAAAGTTAATAACGGTCGTTATCAAGCGCAGATTCAAGCCAAAAATGTACCAGTCCAACGCTTGACCAAAGTCCCGCCCCAATTTCAAGGAGATTTAACAGGTCAATTAAACGTGACGGGTTCGGTGACATCTTTCCAACCCCAAACCATTCAGGCTAGTGGTCAAGCTAAATTGAATGTGGCAGGGGGGACAATTACCGCCACGAATATTCGCGTGGCTGATGGACGTTATCAGGCACAAGTCGCAGCGACTAATGTACCCTTGCAAAAATTAGCAGCCGTCCCGCCCCAATTTCAAGGAGATTTAACAGGTCAATTAAACGTGGCGGGTTCGGTGACATCCTTCCAACCCCAAACCATTCAAGCCAGTGGTCAAGGCAAGTTAAATATTGCCGGGGGGACGATTACCGCCTCAAATATTCAAGTGAATCAAGGACGTTATCAAGCTATCTTGGATGCGGGTGGTGTGCAGTTAACGAAGTTGAATCAGCAATTGCGGGGGCAATTGGGCGGTAGATTACAAGTTGCTGGGGCGCTGGGTTCGGCAACCTTAGCTAACATCAATGCCTCTGGTAAGGTGCAGTTATCTCAAGGTTTGCCAGGTTTAGAACGACCATTAACAGCTGCGATCGCTTGGAATGGTGAGAAACTAGCAATTAATCAACTCACCGCCCCTGGGTTAAATGTCACGGGAGACATCACAGCCAACGCCAACAAAGCAGGCATTCCAGAAATTACTGCCTTAAATTTGGATGTCCAAGCCCAGGACTATAATTTGCAACAGTTACCGATTAATTTGCCTAATCAAGTAGCGTTGAAAGGCAAGGTAGATTTTAACGGCAAAGTCACAGGCAAATTACCCTTACCAAACGTCAGTGGTAAAATTGCCTTACGGGACTTGGTAGTACAAAACATTGCCTTTGAACCACTGCTAACAGGTAGTATTGATTCTGCCCAAGGGCGGGGTTTGAACTTAAATTTAATGGGCAATCGAGACCGCATCGCCTTCAATTTAGACGGCAATAATCGCCCCCAATCCTTTTTAGTGCAGTGGCAAGATGCTTCAGCCAAAGGACAATTTCAAGGCAATAACATCGCCTTGAATGTGCAGAACTTCCCCTTACAAATCTTGAATGTTTCTGTACCACCAGCTTTGCGTTTAGGTACGGGTACAGTAGCTGGGTTAATTAGTGGCGACTTGCAAGTTAATCAACAAACATTTGCCGCCAATGGTAATTTAGCGATCGCATCCCCAAAAATTGGACGCATTCAAGGCAATGAATTAACAGCCCAATTCAGCTATGCTAATGGCAAAGCCACACTCACCAGTAGTAAATTTGTCAAAGGTAACAGTATTTATGCCTTTACTGGTAGTTTTGGTCAAAGTCCTAAAGGGCCACAACTCCAAGGCAAAATCAACATCAGCCAAGGCAAAATCCAAGATGTGTTAGCTGTTGCCCAAATATTTGAAATTCAAGACTTTCAGCGAGGCATATCAGAACCAGCTTACGGCACAGCCACCGACTTAACTACCTATTCTCGTGGTTTACCCAATCAAACTTTATTTGATCAACTGCGCCGCTTTTACGAAATTGAAGCAGAATTAGCACAACAGCAACAACAACGGCGGGATTCCAATCTATTACCAGAACTAGCAGACTTACAGGGAACCTTTAACGGTGACATTGCCTTAGATACAGCCACAGCCAACGGATTATCTGTACAGTTTGATATTAACGGGCAGAACTTTACCTGGGGTAAAGAAACCGAAAGCGATCGCTACTACAATGCAAAACAAATCATTGCCCAAGGTAGCTTTGAAAATGGTGTCTTGCAGTTACGCCCGTTACGCATCGAGTTAGATAATAGTAGTCTCTTAGCGTTCACAGGTAACATCGGCGGTAAAGACCAATCAGGTCAGTTGCGAGTTAGGAATTTTCCCATCGGCTTAATTAATAACTTTGTCAAACTTCCAGTTGATATCACAGGTAATTTGAATGGTTCTGCCGCCTTAGCAGGTGGTATCGCTAATCCCCAAGCCCAAGGCGAATTAGAAATTACTGACGGAACCCTGAATCAAAAGCCAGTAGAATCAGCTACCGCCAGCTTTAGCTATATCAATGGTCGGTTGAATTTTGGTAGTAATGTCTCTGTTGCTGGGCCAGAACCAGTGAACATTACTGGCAGCATCCCTTATCAGTTACCCTTTGCAACTACTGCACCCGCCAGCAATGAAATTAGTTTAGATGTCAAAGTCCGCAATGAAGGGTTAGCACTACTAAATGTCTTAACAGATCAGATAGCCTTTGAGAAAGGTGAAGGTGAAATTGATTTAACAGTCCGGGGAACCAGACAACGCCCAGAGTTAACCGGAATTGCCACCGTTAAAGATGCCACTTTTGCAGCCCAAGCCTTACCGGGTAAAATCAGACGGGTAACAGGCAAGATAAATTTCAATTTTGACCGCATTGTTGTAGAAGGTCTCGCAGGCAGATTTAGTCGGGGTCAAGTAAATGCGGCTGGGGAAATTCCTGTCTTTAATAATGGAGAAGTCGCAAGTAATCCTCTGACTGTGAATTTAGAAAAATTAAATTTAAACCTCAAAGGATTATATAAAGGTGGTGCCAGTGGGAATTTACAAATTACAGGTTCAGCCTTAAACCCCCTGATTGGTGGTCAAATTCGGTTATCTGATGGTCAGGTTTTATTAGCAGAATCAACCAACACCAATCAACCTACAAATAGCGATGCTGTCAAAGCCAACAAACAAGATAAAACAGAAGCAAGAAGTAATCCCAATGTCGCTAGATTAAATAATCTGGAATTAACATTAGGTAACAATATCCAAATTACTCGTCCGCCAATTCTTAGCTTTAGTGCTACAGGTAATTTAAAAGTTAATGGCGCTTTAAATCAGCCTGTACCTGATGGTACAATTCGGCTGCAAAAAGGTGGCGTGAATTTATTTACCACCCAATTTAACTTAGTGCGTGGCTATAAAAATACAGCCACATTTCGGGCTGACTCACCCCGTGACCCCATTTTAGATGTGCGGTTATTTGCCAAAGTACTAGATGCAGTGCAAACATCAGATTTCACCAGAAACAATTCCGTCGGCGGCTTAGGTTCATTAGAAAGTGTGCGGGTGGAAGCGAGAGTCCAAGGGCCAGCTAGTAAACTCAATGAAAATCTCGAACTTACTAGCAGTCCCTCACGCAGTCAAACCGAAATTGTTGCTTTATTAGGCGGCGGGTTTGTTGACACTCAAGGACGTGCTGATAGTACATTAGGCTTAATTAATATTGCAGGTTCCGCTGTATTTAATAACTTTCAAACAACCTTTAATCAAATTGCCAATGCTTTTGGTTTGAGTGAATTTCGCATATTTCCAACTGTGATTTCTGATAATCCCGAAGCGGGTAGAAATAGTTCCACATTAGAATTAGCTGCTGAAGCTGGTGTTGATATTTCTACAAAATTTTCGATTTCCAGCATCAAGATTTTAACAGCTAATGACCCCTTTCAGTGGGGGATAAACTACCGCATTAACGATGAATTAAGGGTACGTGCTTCTACTAATTTAGAAGATGATAGCCGCGCAGTGATTGAATATCAAACAAGGTTTTAATTCGGTTGCTACAATTCAAGATATATCAAAATGCTGCGTGCGGAGAAATAAGTTCGTAAGTTGAATGTGGCGATCGCGTAATCTAACAAAGTCTCGATGCTGTTGGTTTCTGTTTCCTATCCAACATATTGAATATGTTTATCGGACTTAAAGTTAACTTTACCACCAAGTTCCTTTGTGAATTAATCTGTTATTCTTAAATGTCATAGTAACATTGGGTTCTGAAAAGCCTTTTTTCCATTTATAATAGGTGATTGTTGTATCAGAACTCAATTGGCTTCCACCATCTTCTGTTCCTGGTGAACCAATGATTTTCACAACTTCTGCGTAGGTCATTCCATATTTTACTGCTTCATACTCAGTTTTTGTAATTTCAGGCTCTTGTTGGATAGAAATTTCTGGAAAAATTGATGTAACAAAACGAAATATTACCCAACCCACTGTTAAGGGAAAACTGAGAGCGATGAAAATTATCACTACACCAACCCAGGAATTAGAGCTTCTGGGTTGCGACCTGATATTTGATGTTTTTGCATTGAAGGTAGGAACAGAATTAGAAGGTTTTTCAGCTATTGACGCAACTTTTAATTGTTGCCTAATTTGATTTTCTATTAGTAAGACATCCTCATATTTAAGCTCCCAACGTTCTATAAATTGATTGAGCTTGTGACGAGTTATGTCACTTAAAGTAGATTCACGTTGGATGTGACCTAATAAAATCTGCTTGTATTGTTCCAAGTTATTTTGATAGTTTTTATAGGCTTCTAAGACGGCAATTTCAATATAATTAGCTTCAACTTGGGAGATTCCTAGCTGACTTGATAATTCATCAAGATAGCGGCGATCTGGTGGAAAGATATTGCCATCAGTTAAAACTCTTTCGACTTCTTTTTGATATCTTCGTTGTGGATCACGAATCCCAGCTTTAACAAGCAAAATTTTGAAGCCCTCTTTGACTGCATAAATTTCGGGCTTCATTGCCGGGACAGTTTCTTGTACTCTTTGTTTAGCATAGTTGTGTAATTCATCTACTGCGATCGCTCCATCGCTGTTGGAATCCGCAGCCCCAGTTTCAATTCCTTCTACTAAATACTGCGTATAAATTGACAGTTCTGTGCCTTTTTGCTCAAAAGAGTATTGAGTAGAAGTTGAGGAAGTCAGTACAACTCGCCCTTCACCTCCCAATTGATTTTTCACATTGATGGAACCATCATCCTTAGCTAACAAGTTCTCTGCAAAGGCTCCGCTAAAGCAGCAGTCAAGAATAATTACTTGATGTCGTGAGCGACTGTTGCTCATGATGTCATGTACAAAACTTGCAGGAACAGCCGTAGCTTTAACTAATTCTCCTTGAGATGTTTTGCGGGTGAGACGAGTAGCAAAGTAAAGTTTTCCACTAGAGTCTTTAATCCCATGACCGGAAAAAAAGAGTAACACTAAATCATCTCGTTGACGGTTAGCGAAAAGGTTCTCAATGGCTTCCTGCATTGCTAATGGTTCAGGGTTAATCAGTGGTTGCACACTATCAAAATTCCCCATTTCCGGATGCAGTAGAACTCGCTGTATAGCTTCCACATCTTTTGTCGCAGCAGGTAGGGGATTTAACCCTTGTGTGTATTCACTTACGCCAACTAGTAAAGCTAACTTTGACATTTTAGCTAGTTACCCTGTTACAAATTTTTGAGATGGCTCAATTTTTACTAATAATTTTTGACGACTATCAGCTTTAATCCTAAGTTTCTTCCTATTTATTTCTACTTCTGGCTGATAACTTTTTCCAGATACAGCATTGAAACTCAATAAAGTATACGAAAGAAGAATTAAATCTAGAAATTCTTTTTTCCTCTGCCTCCTGCTATATCAGCGATAATTGTTGAAAAAAAAGGTGGGGAATACCCACCTCAATCTTTCACTTAAACAATCACTTAATTACTCCCATTCGATAGTTCCAGGTGGCTTGGAAGTAATATCGTAAACTACACGATTCACACCTTTAACTTCGTTCACAATGCGGTTAGAAATTACTTCCAACACATCATAAGGGAGACGCGCCCAATCTGCGGTCATACCATCTTCACTGGTGACGATTCGCAAAACTATGGGAAAGGCGTAAGTCCTTTGATCTCCCATTACGCCAACGCTGCGAATGGGCAACAATACAGCAAAGGCTTGCCAAACTTCGTTGTACAATCCACGTTGATTGATTTCTTGGCGCACAATTAAATCAGCATCACGGAGAATATTCAATCTTTCGGCGGTGACTTCACCGATGATGCGAATTGCTAAACCGGGGCCTGGGAAGGGTTGGCGTTGGACGATTTCTTCTGGTAAACCAATGGAACGACCAACTTTGCGGACTTCATCTTTAAATAATTTCCGCAGGGGTTCGACTAATTTAAATCGCAAGTCTTTGGGTAAACCGCCGACGTTGTGATGGCTTTTAATTTTAACTGCTACCCGTTCACCTGTTTGGGGATCAACGTTGGTATCGGCAGATTCGATTACGTCGGGATACAGTGTACCTTGAGCTAAGTAATCAAAGGGGCCGAGGCGTTTCGATGCTTCTTCAAAGGTACTAATAAATTCGTGACCGATGCGACGGCGTTTTTCTTCGGGATCTGTCACGCCTGCAATGGTATCTAAAAAGCGATCGCGGGCATTGACATATTCTACAGGAATATGAAACTGCTCTTGGAACAATTTCACCAACCGTTCTGGCTCATATTTCCGCATAAAGCCTTGGTCGATAAATACACAAGTTAGTTGATCACCGATCGCTTTATGTAATAAAAAAGCTAGGGTAGAAGAATCAACACCGCCAGATAATGCCAAAAGTACCCGTTTATCGCCAACTTTAGCCCGAATTTCTCTGATTGCTTCTTCCACAAAGGCGGCAGTTGTCCAAGTGGGTTCACATTCGCAGATATGATAAACAAAGTTGCGAATTAAGGCTAAACCACCAATGGAATGCACAACTTCGGGGTGGAACTGCACACCATAAAGTTTCTTTTCGTGGTCAGCAACAGCCGCACAGGGAGTATTTTCTGTATGTGCCAAAATTTCAAAACCGGTTGGCATTTTTACCACGGAGTCGCCGTGACTCATCCACATGGTTGTGCCATCTTCGACGTTAGTTAATAAGTCTGTGGGATCATCTATATATAATGAGGCTTTGCCATACTCACCGCGATCGGCTTTTGCCACTTCCCCGCCGAGTTGGTTTACCATCAACTGCATCCCATAACATACACCCAGAATTGGAATACCTAAATGCCAAATTTCTGGGTCACAGTGGGGAGCTTTTTCGCTGTAAACTGAATTCGGCCCGCCAGAAAGAATAATGCCTTTGGGGTTGAGTTGCCGCAGTTGTTCGGCCGTGGTGCGATAAGACAGAACTTCAGAATATACCTGAGTTTCACGAATGCGTCGGGCTATCAGTTCGGAATACTGAGAGCCAAAGTCTAAAATAATAATCATTTGACGCTCAAGCTGCCTCAATTCTTCTACTGGTTGAGGTGCTTGTTCGGTTAGTAGAGTCACCGCTGTATTCATGATGGGGAAGTGAGAATGAAGTAGATAGTTGCACTGTGGTTTGACAAAAATACCATTTATAGCCGGATTTACTTAGATGAGAACTGTGCTGATTGCTCATAGCTGGAAAGTACTTGGTTTATACTTTGCTTTCTGCAATCAGCACTTTACTATCTCTGCCTTCTGAGGCTAGTAAATGGTAAAGGAGTCCCATACAAACGCAGGTTATAAAGCGTTTGCTCGGCCATTCAGTCTGACATGGTATTAGAAGGAATAAATTACCCTAGAGTGGTTACTGAAAAAGCTATTTATTTAGATTATTAATGATTATTCATATTAAGTTAACATAATTTTGCGATTAAGAAACAAGCAGTTTTACTCTTTACGATAATTTTGCGATCGCGATCAAAGAGAATTGAGCCACATTTTGGTGCTGTCGTACCCCGGTTATTATGGGCTTGCATGTATTCTTGAGAACGAGTATCTACAGTTTGGACGATTGCACCATAAACTTGATTTACCCAATCACTACCACTGTCAGTATCCAATTCTCGGAGATATTTCAGGGCTGCTTCTGCCGTCGGACTATGAAATATTGCTTGTATATCTGATGACTGCATTCCCGCCAATGCACAGTGGGCTGCTAAAATTTCCCGTCGCCCATCTGCCAAATGATGATGGGTATGGAAAATGCCTCCCGCCAATTTCAGCAGCTTGCCGTGATAACCGAACAATAAGATTTCCTTAACGCCTAAAGCATCAGCCTCAACCAACATCGGCCCCAACCAGTTAGCCGTTTTTACCAATTGTTCGGGATTAATACCGATTTTTTGGGCTAAATCTAAACCATTCTCGCCAATGCAAAATACCAAACTCTGAAAGCGACTGGCTTTTTGTTGTAATTCTGCCCGAAAAGCGGTTAATTGATCTGGTGAACTTAAAGGTTGGGAAATTCCGGTTGTTCCTAATAGTGAAAGTCCTTCCACTACACCAAAGGCAGCATTAGAAGTGCGGACAGCCAGCGATCGCCCTTCGGGTAAAATAATCGTTACTGTGATTTTCTCCCCTGGTGCTAACATCCGTTGCAAGTTTTCTTGCAATAAATTTTGGGCATAACGATAAATCGCTGGCTGGTCATCTGCATCCAGAATTTTGCCAATTCCCTCGCCACCTTTAATTGTGACTGCTTGTGCTGTTTCTCCACCCCAAGCCACCATTGCCCAAATTGGTGTATCTCGTGTCAGGTCAAGATTATCACCAGGATTACTGCGAGTAATGCCTAAAGCCAGATTTTCCGATAGCCCCGCCACTTGTTCTATCGGAATTTCAGCGATTTGCGCTGGTGTAATTAAGTCAACCGCCATAGTTTGCACAGGCTGATTTTGGCGTAACCAATGTAACGCCGCCATCGCTGCCGCACAAGCAAACACAGGTAAAGTGTATCCAGCTTTAGTCATTGTTAAGAAGGCAGGAGGCAGAAGGTTAAAAACAAAATTTTATAATTCATACTTCACACTTCAGACTTTACACTCCCGCTTCCACCAACAAAGCTTGCATTGCTTCCCAAGAGATGCCTTTTTCGATGTAACGGGGCGCTTCAGGATTATAAGGGCTGGCGATGCGATCAATACTGAGAATTGTGGCCTCATCTAAGAGTACTGGGACATCAGGATCAAAAGCTGTGGGACGCATCAAAGAACTAGAAAAACCTTTGAAAACTGCTATTTTGTCTTGTTCATCGCCTATTTCCACCGTAATCAATAAAACTTCTTGGGGGCGTTTGCTGGTGTACTGTTCTAGGCGCTTGCCAATGGAATTATTCATCAAATTGGAACTTTGTCTTTGATTTAATTACTGAGGTGTTGCTGAACGTCCTTGTTTGCCCAGCTTAATAAGAACAAAGTAGCTTAAGTAAAGTACATAAATCACTAAACAGGTAATACCCAGAAAACCGAGAAATGCAGGCTTGCTGTTGTGATGGAAGTAGTCTTTAAAGAGTAAGGGGGCTTCAAACCAGACTCGACAATAAGAACTTTTGATGGCTGTCTCGGAAAAGGCACAACCGATAAAAGGAATAAAAGCGATCGCACCAAGTAAACTATAAACTGTTACAGCCCAGCGCCAAGAAGTAAAAATCAACTTTAACAAGCCACTTTGTTGATACTCAATTTCATCATTGAGATCCACCCAAAACCACAGAGAAATCGGAATCAGGATACGCGCTATTAACCCAGAAACAAAGCTAACAGGATACTCAGCAATCATTAAATAAATCGTAATTGCCAACAGACTTGCCACTCGCCAGTAAATCATTAACAAGCGTTGTATTCCTTCTGCCCTCTGGACAAATGCCCAAATCAGCAGAATTAAGGGAATAATCAGTGTAAATAATACTGCCAGTCGATAATCAGCCCAGATATATGGGCGAAACCAAACGTCTTCCATTGTGTTTGCCAGACGATCAATAAAAAGTTTGCATGAAGAACAGATATTTACTATAACGGATACTTCTGCAAATACTTGAAATAAATATAGGACTCTAATCAGGCAGTAGTTACTGAAAAATATTTAAATAGCTCAATAATATTGATGTCTGTTTACTCACTTCATCCTTCATCGGGGTGAAATGTGCTTGTGTGGAGGTAAAAAAACAAGCAACTTGTGTATCTTTTACTTTTGTAACTTGTACTAACTGACAACTTATAATTTGGGATGAGTTAAAAAACATCCTCAAGAGTATCAAGCACAAGGTCGTAGTAAACAGATTTTGGTTGCTTGCTTGTTGGATGAATAGAAGTGTACCCACTCAATGTCTATTCATCGTAAACTCGGCATTCTACTGCTTCTGGGTTGTCATCGCAGTACTGTTCTAGAGAATTTTTGGGCTTATTTTGGCGCTGGTGAGAGGCTTCAGCTTGCAGTTCTTCAACTGCATCCCAAGCGGCTGCACACTCAGCAGAATTGCTACCTGAGATATCGCAGACAGCACGAGCTTGTTCTACTTCTGCTTGAATTTGTTCTTGGATATCCACTTTTGCTTTGGTTTCGCTCATAGCTTTCGTTTTGCTGTGTGTTGTTAATACTAGTATAGAAAAATTCAAAAATTGCTATTTTCTGTACTATCACTCATCATTCTACCTAATTAGTTGAGCCACTTAGTATCTATGGCCGCCTGATGATAGATAACCACGGTATATTAGGAGATTCAGGCTGTATTTTTATCTATCTTTTAAGATTTTATAGAGTCAGTACTGCGAAAGTGCATCTATAAACTATATTTATTGCATGATTTATTGCATGTAATGGTTATTGATGAATATCTGTCTTTAAAGGCCGCTAACAGGAGGTAAAGCAGGGCAGTAAGGCAGTCGGTGAGGCGCTTTACCTTGTCAAAACCTTGGGCTAAAAGCACGATGAAAAAGGAAGAGATGAAATTTCATGGCAGATCAAATGCAGTGGGCTAATGCCCTATCAACCCGTCCTTCTCTAGAAGCCGCAGTTACAGATGCGGTGCAACAAACTACGTCTTCGTTAACAGCACCGGCAAATTTAGGGCTGGTATTTATTTCATCTGCTTTTGCTAGTGAATATTCTCGGCTTTTACCTTTGTTGGCAGAACAACTGTCTGTACCCGTCATAATTGGTTGTAGCGGTGGTGGGGTAATTGGAACTACATCGGATGGGCAAACTCAAGAGATAGAAGCAGAAGCAGCTTTAAGTTTGACATTGGCAAATTTACCAGGGGTGAATCTCCGCGTTTTTCATATTTTGGCGGATGAATTACCTGATTTGGACAGTTCCCCAGATGCTTGGGTGAATTTAATTGGTGTAGAACCATCTGCCAGACCACAGTTTATCTTGCTGTCTAGTTCTTTTTCTTCCGGTATTAATGAACTATTGCAAGGGCTAGACTTTGCTTATCCCGGTTCGGTAATTGTGGGGGGACAAGCTAGTGGTGGCGGTATGGGTGGAAGACAGGCGCTATTTTGTAATGATCGCCTCTACCGCGAAGGCACTGTTGGCTTGGCTTTAACTGGTAACATTGTTTTGGAAACGATTGTGGCTCAAGGCTGTCGCCCCATTGGGAACCCAATGCAAGTTACCAAAGCCGAACGCAACATTATTTTAGAACTAGATGAGCAAGTGCCTTTGGTTGTGTTGCGTGATTTAATTAATAGTCTGAGCGATCAAGAACGCACTTTAGCCCAACATTCTTTATTTGTTGGGGTGGCGATGGATGAGTTTAAAATGTCTTTGCAGCAAGGAGACTTTTTAATTCGCAGTATTTTAGGAGTAGATCCCACCGGTGGCGCGATCGCAATTGGCGATCGCGTCCGGCCTGGTCAACGTTTACAATTTCATTTACGTGATGCCGAAGCTTCCGCAGAAGACTTAGAATTTCTCTTGGAAAGATATTACAACCAAGACACTTCTTCATCCACAGCAATTGCCGCATTAATGTTTGCTTGCGTCGGTCGAGGCGAAGGACTTTATGGTAAACCTAATTTTGATTCCTCATTATTTAGGCGCTACTTCCAAAATATTCCCATCGGCGGCTTTTTCTGCGGTGGTGAAATTGGCCCTGTAGGTGGTAGTACTTTCCTACATGGTTACACTTCTGTATTCGGCATTTGTCGTCAATCTGAGGATTGAGTGCTGAGTCACCGAAGTTTGCTCAACGCGGGGAACCCGCGCACACAACTTCTCGCTGAGTGCTGAGTAAAGAATTATTCCCCCTGCCTCCTGCCTCCTGCCTCTTCTACTTTTCCAACAACAAGGTACTGTTGTTATCAATAAAGTGAGGCGTACCACAACGAGCGATCGCACTGTAAGTTTGAATATAGTGACGTACATTTTGCGGAAATTGGGGGTAGTCAAATAAAGCATCCCCATCGGCAATTTTTGACCAAAAGTCACGTAAACTGGGGGCTATTGCTTGCGCCTGTTCTGATGGTAAGTTTAAGGGTGGATGAGTCAGAAATTTCATCAAAAAAGGTAAAGAGCGATCGCCCATCCATTGTTTTGATAAATGTTGCAAATTGGGAAAATCCGGTACAGATTCCACTCGATGAGACAATACTTGCAACCATTCCCTACCGTAGTTATCTTGGCGAAACTCAAAAACTCGGTAAGGATGAGGATAACTCACTAAAGAGCCAGTAGTAATATCGTAAACTCCATCTGAGCAGGCAATATCCTGGACATGCAGATGTCCTGTGAATACTAACTTGACTCGATATTGACGCAGCAATTTCAACAGTTTCGGCGCATTTTGCAACATATAGCGGTTCCCCATCGGATGGCGCGACTGTTGGGGTATATGCTCAACTACATTGTGATGTATCATCACTAACACTAACTCTTCAGTAGCTGTTGCTAAAACATTTTCTAACCAAGTTAGTTGTTGCTGATCTAAACGTCCTAACTGCTTACCTTGTGCATCAAAAAAATTGGAATTTAAACCAATTACCCGCACTCCCGGTAACACTTGATGTGTGTAGTAAATTTGCTCAGGATTGTCATAGCCAAACTTGCGGTAATAATGGGGAAAATCAGCAAAACCAATGGATTGTTGATCTGCCATGATTACAGGTACATCATGGTTACCCGGAACAACATAAACCGGAAATGGCAACTTAGATAAGCGTTGTTGCAACCAAAGATGATTTTCTGGTTCACCATGCTGGGTTAAATCGCCTGGAAGCAACAGAAAATCTAAATCAAGTTGTGTTAAATGTTCGATGACACTTTCAAAAGCTGGAATACTAACTTCCACCAAATGAAACCGACTGGGATGATCCCAGATTGTATGGGGAAGTGCAATGTGTAAGTCGCTGACTACAGCAAAGCGAAAATTGAGAGCCATTGATTTGCAGACAAATTTAAAAATACAGGTTAAAAAAAGCCTTTTCCACAAAGTATAACCTTTGCCTTGTCTACTCGGCTGGAAAATACTTAACATTTGTAAATAGAGCAAAATTCAGATCCCCGGACTTCTTAAAGAAGCCGTGGATCTATATTATTCACCCATGATTGAGCAGGAATATATTTTTTAGCTTCCGAAAAGTTGGAATTTGAATTTGAAGATCAATGATGTGGATATTTAAAAATTCTGAAGGAGAGACGAAATAGGTTCAAACGCTTTTTGTGTAAGGTTTGGTAAACCCATAAAGGACAAACTTGGGTGAATTTCAAAAATAGTTGTGTGGAATTAGTAAAAATAATCGCAACAAATGGAAGCATTATCAACAAAGTTTCAGAGATATGAAGCTGAACGAGGCTATATTTTAACTTATTTAACCTTCCCTTCAGGAATAGACTATATAATAATGTTTGCCTTAAAGTCAGTCATATTTTTTAGTTATTTAGGAGATTAATCAAGTGCAGAAACATGAACTTGCCAGAGTTAATCTTTTGAATCGGGGAGAGAAAAATAATGATGATTTAATTACACAAAGAGTTTTACTCTTTCGCTTAGTAGCGTTCATACTTTTGAGCATTGTGATTTTATCTGGCTTGGTGGTAGCAGGTTGGTTTGCAGGTGAAATGACAATTAATCAATTTTTTGCTCAAATTTACACTTGGCAAATGAACCCACCAATGTGGTTAGAAGCGCCAATGATACATAATAAATATTTACTTTCTCTGACATTGGCATTACTAGTCACAATGTTTGCCGTAATGAAACTTTCACCCCAACCGCGTGTTTGGTCACAAAGGTTAGTCGTTGGCATATTAATTATTTTGACGGTGCGTTATTTGTTATGGCGATCGCTCTCTACATTTAACTTGGCTGACCCCTTAAATGGCACAATTAGTTTAAGCTTATTTGCTCTAGAAATTGTGATGATTTCTAGCAGCTTAATCGAACTATTCTTAATGTTAAATATTAAAGAGCGTCACCGGGAAGCTGATGAAAAATCTTTGGCGGTGATCAATGGTGAGTTTACGCCATCTGTAGATATTTTTATTCCTACATATAACGAGCCAGAGTATATTGTGCGGCGTACGATTATGGGTTGTCAAGCTCTAAATTATCCCCAAAAAAACATCTATCTTTTGGATGATAATCGGCGCACAGAAATGGGAGAACTAGCAGTCGAACTGGGGTGTAACTACATTAGCCGCCCAAATAATCAACATGCCAAAGCCGGAAATCTCAATAATGCCCTGACTCAAACTAGTGGTGAATTAATTGCTGTTTTTGATGCAGATTTTGTGCCTACCACTAACTTTCTCTTGCGGACTGTGGGTTTTTTTCAAGATGAAACTATAGCCATAGTGCAAACACCACAAAGCTTTTATAATGCTGACCCCGTAGCTAGAAATCTTGGTTTAGAAAATATTCTTACTCCTGATGAAGAAGTTTTTCATCGCCATGTTCAATCAGTCCGAGATAACGTTGAAAGTGCAATTTGCGCTGGTACTTCTTTTGTGATGCGTCGCGCTGCATTAGAAAAAACGGGAGGATTTGTTACCGAATCTTTATCAGAAGATTATTTTACAGGAGTTAATTTAGCGGCTTATGGCTATCGCATTATTTATTTAAATGAATTACTCAGTGCAGGTTTAGCCGCAGAAAACATAGCTGCTTATGCAACTCAACGTTTGCGCTGGGCGCAAGGTACACTCCAAGGGTTGTTTATTCAATCTAATCCGTTGATTCTGCCCGGATTGACTTTAACTCAAAGATTAGCTCATTTAGGAGGGTTTTTGAGTTGGTTTGCCAATGTCGCGCGAATTTCTTTTTTGTTGATGCCTTTGGCTTATTCTTTTTTAGGTGTAATTCCTATTCGGGCAAACTTACCAGAATTAATTTATTTCTGGTTACCTCTTTATGTAGTAAATCTAGCGGTATTTGCTTGGTTGAATAAATATTCGCGTTCGGCGTTTTTATCTGATATTTATTTTCTGGTATTATGTTTTCCTGTGGCTTGGACTGTTATTCAATCTTTGTTGCGTCCCTTTGGCAAAGGATTTAAAGTTACACCTAAAGGACTGAGTAGCGATCACTATACTTTTAACTGGAAATTAGCCTTACCTTTAATCATACTATTTATCGCTACAGCTATTAGTTTGTGGCAAAATCTCTGCATGAGTGTACTTAAACAAATGATAGCCACACAAACACCTGCAATGGCTGATCAAACTGTCGGTGTGGGTGTGGGTTGGCTGTGGAGTATTTATAACTTAATCATGATTGGTTCAGCTATTTTAGTTTTTTTAGATGCACCCAAGACTGATAAATTTGAATGGTTTGATTTACGGCGAGTCGTAGAGTTAAAAATTGGTAGCGAAAGTTTTTGGGGTGTCACCACAATGATGTCAGAAATCGGTGCAGAGATAGCACTAACTCAGCAACCACCCATCGATTTATTAGTTGGTCAAACAGTCCAAGTCAAAATAGCTGAAGAAAATTTACAGCTAACAGCAGGAGTTGTGCATCAAGGATTTGCTAATGAATTTCCTATTATTCGCCTCCACTTTGAATTAATTAATATTAGTCAACATCGTCATTTAGTAGAAATATTATTTTGTCGCCCCGGACAATGGAAGCGTCAAAATGCACCAGGAGAATTAATTTCTCTATGGTTAATATTAAGAATCTTGCTAAAACCCCGCTTTATTTTTAATCGCAAAATTGATGTTAGTCCAGTGGTTGTAGCTAAGGTGTAATTAACAGAATTTGGCTTTATTACGCTACCCAATTCCAAATAGAAAAATTAAAAGCATAAGCATAAAGTGATATAGCAAACCAAGTTAAAATTGCATATCCCCAACGATTATGCCGAGAAAACACTAAACCTAATGCCCACGAAAGCGACACAATACCATAAACATAACGACTCACAGACATCAACGCTCCAGAAAATATGATGAGTAACAAAGAACAAAAACCGTAAGTTACAGCTGTTTTACTCAACTGATGGCGAAAGTACCACAACATATAACCGCCACCAAATACCATCACAACTTTAATTAAACTATCTCTGCCCACAGCAATAGCATCAGTTAAAATATACCACCAACTTGGTTGCGCCCATGTTTTTTGGATATGCACAAATGCTAAAGGATCTTTGAAAGCAATGGCACAATATAAACTAAATGAAATTAATCCTAATGGGACACAAAGTCCCGCAATATAAGCACTTAATGGTTTCTTTTCTTGCCAAGCAACCAAAATAAAAGTAGGTAATAAAGTAATTCCTGTGGCGCGAGTTGCACTGGCCAACGCCCCACAAACAGCAGCCCAAACATATTGACGATTATCGAATGCTCGCAAGGCTGCTGTAGTCAACAATAGAAACAAACCTTCGGTATAAATAACTGTGCCGTATAAAGAAAACGGACACCAAGCCATTACAGCAGTTGCCCATCTGGCCACATTAGTTCCATGACGTTCTTTTACCCAGTAGTACAAAAGAAGTAGCGCACCCAGAAAAGTGAGGTTGTTCAATACTGTTCCCGCCACTTCAAAAGGTATGCCAAACGTCATTAACCCACGACTAATTAAGGGAAATAGGGGATAAAAAGCAATAGAATGCTGATTGCCATCGTTAGCATAGCTATAACCTTCAACAGCAATTTTGCGATACCATTTACCATCCCAATGAGAAAATAATTCCCAACCTGCTTGCGGAAAAAAACCACGAGTATAGTCTAGGGGATATGGAGGTTGCCAGTATGGATGCACAGGTGATGTGTGCATGAAAGGAGCAACAACTTGCATAGCAAAGATAATTACAAGTCTGCTCACCAACCACATTAAAATTACAAAAAGATAGCCATTGACTTTAGAATTATTATCTTTAGGTTGTGTTTCTAGCGTGATTTTCATGCTGAAATTGAGCAGCTTTATGCAAATAGCTACTTTAAATGTTTATAACACAAGGAACTAACTAAAATTTTTCCAAGATGGCTGAGTCTCATTCAATGCTCCAACTTACTGGAACAAAACCTTGATTATCATCATAAAAATTAGGCAATTCATTCATAAAAAAAGAAACTTCTTCATTGGCTACTAACTTTAAAGTTATGCCTTGCCCAACAGATTCGCATTGTCCATTTTGTTCAACTACTAAAGCTCCAATGTTATGGTTTGGACAACGTAGACGATCTTGATTAATAGGTACTTGCGGCGTTTCATAGCCTCTTGATGACACAGAACCCCAATCACGTCCTACACTCCATAAAGATTCACCATTAGGACGAAAATACACGTTAACAACTTTACCAGTGGGATTGGTAAATTTAACACCTTCTTTATTTTTGGCAGAAATATTTAGAGTTCCACTTTGTTGTGAATTTATTCCTACCCCTGTTGCAATCGCCGCACCCGAAGTCATCGAAGGAGTTGGTGCAGGGTTTTTATTGGTTGTTTCTAGGATGGTATTATAGGATGCAAATAATCCAGCTACAGCTGTGACTAAACCTGCGATCGCTGTCAGTATACCAGGAACTGTAGTCCAGAAATTTCCTGCCTGTTTATTTTCTGTCATAGAATATTAAATAATTTTGATTAGTTTTGATTCTTTAAAGCAAGAAGATTATTTTTTATTAGTCGATAGAAACAATATACTATATATTTACTTTTTTTCAGATTATAGATTAAAAAAAATTTCCCGCAGTCTTAATGTTGAGATAAATCAATCGAAAACCTGTGTAATCTTATGAATTAGGTTTTGCAAATTTCTCAAATATCGTATGAATAATAACTATTTTTTTATTACTACAAAGAGAGAAAAATATTATTTTAATTATATCTGAACAATAGATATTTATAATGATTATGCGATCGCATCGAATTTTAGCTTTATCAAAGTTAATTTTTGATTATTCTCTATTGAATTAATAAACTAACTTAATATTTTGTCACACAAAATATTACACTATCAACTTTTAGACAACTAATTACGTGGTAAAATAATAATTTGGCGTGAGTTCCTTGGTTTACTTAATTCCCAGAGTGAGTAATACTCATCTCGATAAACAAGATTTATTTTGGCTTGGTATTGAGTCGCTAATTTTTGTCGCCAAGTATCAGTAATGTTGAAGAAGAAAATTTGGGTATAGCCTTCTGGTATTTTGGGAATAATTTGATTTTTCACCAACTTTAAACGGGCAGTTGACTCTAAAAGATAACTCAAAGAAAAGATATTACCATAATTAATTCCTTCCGCGTCACTAATTAACAATGGACGGGGAGAACGATGAATAATTTGGCTAACTTGGAAGTTATCATAACTCACGCCTTTATTCCACCAAGTTTCTGCTTGATAATATACCCGCGCCGAAACTAGCCCACTAATAATCAGCAGTGATAGAATAATTTGCCAAATTCTGCGTCTTGCTAAACTGCCGTTATTAAGTTGTGTAGCTAACAAATAAGTGACAGCAATTTGAATACCTAAATAGGCTGGGAAAAAATATGGCTCAGAACCTATCTCGATGCCACCAGAGCTTAAGGCTGATAAGATTAATGGTAGTGATGGCACCAAAATCAAAATCACAATAAATAGCCAAGCTTGATAGTTAGCAGTCAGGCAGAGGAAAAAAAATTGCACACCCTGCTAAAATAATCAAAAATCCTAAAATTAGATAACTGTAATTGTTATCTAACATCATATCTAAATCAAAAAATATTCTTTTGAACTGTGTTAATAGGAATGGGAATACAGGCTGTGATGGTAATTGGCTGTTTACTTCATTATTTGATAGTAAGAATTGCAAAAATTTGGCTAATCCAATAATTAGCCAAGGAATAAATGCAAAAAAAGGCGACAACTGAGGCTGAGAGGTAAGCAAGAAAAGCTGTATTAAAACGAAATCCGGCAATTGTGATCACATAAATTCCATGTGCGATCGCAACCAATGTACTCCATATACAGGTGTAGAGACTTAATATTAAAGTGACTGTATAAAGACTCCAATTCGTAAACTGATCTGGTGTTGATTTATTGCCAGATGTTGACTCTAGCCGTAAAGCTCGAATGAGTGCGGCATTGTTAATAATAATAGTGACAAACCACAGAATATATTCTTGGGCTTCTGTGCCATATATCAGATAAACTGGAGAAACTGCGGCCAGTGCGATCGCAATCCCAGATAGTGATATAGGTACAGGAAATAATTCTCGACATAACCAATAAATAGCCGGAAATACCAACAAGCTAAGACAAGCTGATAAACTGCGAATCGATGTAATTGAATTACCAAAAATCTCTAGCCAAAATCGCGCGATCGCATAATAAAGTGGTGTACGCTGTGGATTTTCTTTAGCTAAAGACATAATTGTATCACTCAGTCCTTTTTGGGAATTAACACCTTGGAACTGAGCCAAACTCTCTGGAGAAACAACACGAGCATTAAATAATTGCTGTTTGATTTCCGCGACTGTATAACCAGAAATTCGCAATGATGTATATGTTTCATCATGGGAATAAACTTTACTATCTAGGTTAAAAAAGCGGAACAATACAGCCATTACCAGCAAAACAATAATGAAAAACCGCAACCAACTTGGCATGATTGTGTTCTGCTGCATAGTTACATAAATTATAGGGAGATGAAAGATGGCGATCGCTAGTCAAATTATTTATTGTTCAAACACTTGGGTAAATGCCACTTTGTAAAATTTTCTAGGTTAGAAATAGTCAAAAAATCAATTGTTTTAAACTGTCGATCAATTGCTGGTAAACTACATATTTTAGCCCCGATACTTAAATAAGCTTGTAAAATTTTGGGAATTTCTACTTGACATTTATCTAAACAATGTGGCGTAATTTCTAACCTGTATGGCGAATTAGGAGATACTAAAATACTCGAATGCGTGAAATTATTTTTTTCAAAAAAATGATATGCACAAGCAGCTTGACTCGCAGATTGCGTTAGTAATGAAGCACAACCAAAAAAATATTTGTTTTTACTCCAGATGAGATAATTTGCTAGTCCTTCCCACAGTAATAACAAAGCTTGACTGTGACGAAATTCTCTAGCAATACACGCACGTCCAACTTCTACCGACGCTTGCAGTATATGATCAGGAATTGTGCTGAGATTAAATACATCCGCTGCATCAAAACCTAAACCTTGAGATGCCATTTGATAAGTTTGCATCCGATAAGTGCCAATTGTTTGACCAGTTTGTCTGGAAATCAACATTAAATGATGACAGACTTCATCAAATTTATCCCTATCCATCTGGGTGAGGCTAGAACTAGAAAATCCCAAGCCTAATTCCAGATTAAATACTTCAAACCGCAAGCGAAAGATAGATTCTAATTCTTCTTCAGTTGCAGCCAGTCGCAAAATATACTTATCGGTTTGAAGGACTGGAAAATCTGTCCAAGAAGAAGAAAGATTGCGTGAATAATGAATGTTGCGGTAAGAAATTTCCATCTGTCTTCCAACTGAGATGTGCGGAGATATCCTAGTCAATTCATACGCTTTACCAAAACATTCGATGCACCATCATACCAAAGCGTTACAGGCGCGATTTTCTAGGATATATTTCCAGAAAGGTCTTATGATAAATCTTGACTTAATAGCGTGTCAGTTTATCTGAGAATTATCACCAAACCTCTTCTGAAAACAGTATTGATTTTCCCCATTTCATCAACAAATCCTCTCTATATCATGATTCGAGAAGTTAGTAGAGTCACCAGAGTGAGAAATGAGTGCTTTTATTATGCCTTTGAGTTAGAGAAAAATCTGGCAATAAGATACAAATTTTACGAATACATGGATTAATTTTGTTGTCAATAGACAATTTTCAGATATTGCTATATCAATCGGGTGCATCTACGTTCAGCACATAGCCCTCAGACTGAAGTCTGGGGCTATACAAACTAAACCCCTCCGGGTTCGCCAGTCGCCTGCGAGGGTTTCAAGATAGTCCGCAGAGGTGGTAACTGAGCAAAGTCGAAGTGTGGACTTTGTTTGTGTGCAAGATGAACGGCGATTTCCAATCATCTTGTGTTTCTTTTAAAATTTGGATGCTCTCCATCAATCACCTTGGGGATAATCATTCCATAAAGTTGTAATTTCCCGTAAACTTTGGTGATTTCCATTACCTAAAATTAAATGATCTAGCAACGGAATACCCAATAATTGCGCTCCGGCTAATAATTGGCGTGTCAATTCTATATCTTCTTGGCTAGGTTCAACATTCCCAGAAGGATGGTTGTGGGCAACTATAGCGCGTGTTGCACCTTGACGAATCACTTCCCGAAAAATTTCTCTTGGCGAAGCTAAAGTTTCGGTGGCGGTACCAATGCTAATAACTTGTGTACCTAATAAACGGTTTTTTACATCTAATAACAATACAGCAAAATGTTCTTGCGCCTGCCACATTAAATCTTGACTGAGTGCAGCCGCAGCCGCCATTGGACTATCAATTGGTACGCCGTCTTGAGGACGTGATTGAAATGCACGTTTGCCTAGTTCCACCGCCGCTAAAATAGTTGTAGCTTTTGCTGGGCCAATACCAGGAACTTGCATGAGTTCTGCTGGCGTAACTTCTCGTAAAACTGCTAATGGGTCACGTTGATGTTTGCCTAATTCTTGCAAAAGATATTGTCCTAAACCCACAGCTGAAAGTTTTCCCGGCCCTTGACCAGTACCTAAAAGAATTGCAATTAATTCCGCCGTTCCTAAAATTTTCGGGCCATAAGTCATCAAACGCTCACGCGGACGTTCATTTGTCGGGATATCAGCAATTCTCAGGCAATAGGTCATAGAAGCATTCAGAAAATAGTTACCGAGATGGAACTATTTTTAGTTATCCCTTGTTTACGCTCCAAATTATCCTAAGTTGAGAAAATCTTTAATTTTTCCAGAGAGGCTAGTACAGGTCGGCGTAAATAAATAGATCATTAGAAATTGATACAAGGCTTGTGGTGTAACTATTGTTTCTTTTTCCTGTTGACTCTTTCAGAGTGACGCTCCTGCGTCGCTAACGCTGCGCTAACGCCACTGAGGGAGTCGGGAAACCCGCCCAGCGCAGTGGCTCACTTTTTACTTTTGCCTTGTTTTACTAGCCCCTAGCCCTCCTTTACACTCCTTCTACAGCCGCAATTACACCAAAAATCAGAAATAAGCATCCACCAATAAAGGTGAGTTGGCGTTCAGAAATGCGTCCGGCAATGAGTTTACCACCAATAACTGCGATCGCCGCACAAATACTATGTCCTAAAACTGCTCCAACTGTTACCCCAATGGCGTTATTACCAGCCGCTAAAGCAATGGTAGCAATTTGTGTGCGATCGCCCCACTCTGCCATAAATGTTAATAAGAAGGCTTCGGTTAAAATTGCCCAAGGTGTTTTGCGCTTGGGTAACTGTGCATCTGCTTTTTTAACGGCTGCTTCAGCTTCTTCGACTACATCTGTATCACAACTAGCCGCAGTCATTTTACTTGCGTCGTACAACAACTTAATACCGAAGGCAATAAATAAAGCAATTTCAGCGTAATGAATATAAACTTTTGGCAGCAACGATGCAGCTTGTCCAAATACTACCGAAAGGATAGTCATTGCGGCTAAGGCGGCTGTCACTCCAGCAAATACTAACCGCCGCGAATGGTGCATTGCCAAAATCACGGCGATAAAAAAAAGTTTTATCACCAAGCTCAGAAACGGTAATTAATAATAAACCTGCGGTAAAAGCTGTTAACACTCTCTCAAGCTCCTAAATCATTGTTAGCGATGTGAGCTTGAAGAGAGCCAAAAGACCTCACCAAGCTCACATCTTATCTGTGAACTTAGTGAAGGTCTCGCTGTCAAATACTTAAATTTGATATCTGAACCAGGTTCATCACCAGTATGTTGATTCAGATAAACTGGCTTGATGCCAGTAGCTACTCCCCTTCGATCAAATTAAATATTACATCTGTCTGAAGATAGAGTCAATCGTTAAGTTTTCACGATTGCCAGCAACTACAATCATCTTAGCGTTCAAACAAAAGGATTTAATGTAGATATACCGCAACCCTCAAAATCTTTAATATTTCTGGTAACAGTAGTCATGGAATGTATTTTAGCTGTGGCGGCAATTAGTATATCAGCTTGCGCTCGCGGTTTACCTTGAGTTCTGAGCCAGCCCCTCAATTCACCCGCATACTTGGCAATTTCTGAAGAAATAGTAATAATTTGACAGTGATTTGTGAGAAAGTTTTCAAACCAGTTTTGGATTCTGGCATTTGGCTTGGCTGTCAAACCATAATAAATTAACTTAATTGTAATCACACTTAAGTTAATAGAGGTTACAGTGCTACTCCATGCTATTACCCCTGAATTTGGCAGCGAACGAGTTAATTCACTAATAATATTCGTGTCGCACAAACTACTCATTTTCATTGTCAGTAAAAGAATTATTGCGATTACTTCTTGGTGGAATTTATAAGCTGTAATCTTCTTCAATACACAACTGTTGAAGTTCTTGAAAAACTTGAGCTAGAGAATTTTGTTGATTTTTTTGCCGCCAGGTTAAAAATTCTTCAAAAAGTTCAGGATCTACAATAGCAGCTACTAATTGTTCTTGGGTATAGATTAACTGAGGTTCTCTGCTAGTTGCATAAATAATTGATGTAGAGCTGTTTTTGGGCTTCTTCAAGTGTCCATTTCATAGTCAGAACCTCCGAAGTTTGTTATTCAATTAAACCAGAGAATCTCCACCTGATTGATTAAGCGTTAACCGTAAAACTGACAGACCTAAAATTATTAAAAATAATATCAAACCAATTGTGCAAGCATAGCTAATGTCTAAATTACTAAAAGCTTGTTCGTATAAATAATAAACAATTGTTTTAGAACTATTGAGTGGCCCGCCTTGAGTCATAATATATACTTCTTCAAAAACCTTGGTAGCCGAAATGGCGGAAATTACTGCTACTAAAGCTAAATAAGGCCTCATCAAAGGGATTGTAATATCCCAATGTTTCTTAATACCGTCTGAACCATCAATAGCGGCGGCCTCATAAACATCAGCAGGAATTGATTGTAACCCAGCTAAATAAATTACCATGTAGTAGCCTAATCCCTTCCACATAGTTACAGCCATTACACTGGCTAGAGAAATTGGTAAAATCCCCAAAATTTTATCTGGACTAGTTAACCAAGGAATTCCTTCGGGGAAAATTCCGATAGTTTTGAGTAACTGATTAAGTAAACCGTTTTCGGCGTACAACCATTTCCAGGCGATACCTGCAACTACCATTGAAATTACTACTGGTGTATAGTATGCGGCTCTAAACCAACTTACACCCCGCAGTTTTTGATTAACTAAAATTGCTAAACCAAGGGGAGTAATTACTAAAATGGGAACTACACCCACTAGATAAAGAAAGGTGTTTTCTAAAGTTTTCCAAAACACTGCGTCTTTCCACAAGCGCAGAAAATTGCCAAAACCTATCCACTGTGGTGGCTGGGAAATATCTTCATAGCTGGTGAAACTGAGGTAAAAAGCTTGTAATGCAGGCCAAAAAACAGTTAACCCTAACAGCACTAACGCAGGTAACAAAAACAAGTATGGTGTCAGTCGTTGTTGAATGATAATCCAATTTTTAGATGTCAGTTGACTCATAACTGTGTGAGTTCGGCAGCAAGGCTAACTCATATTACACGAACAGACCCACTCCCTTACACCCCTTTACCCTTTCCCAAACCCTTGATTTTTAACTTACAGGCACTTGTTTTAACTCCACTTCCCGCCGTCGTGGGACATCATAAGTCATAAAATCATAAGCCATATCTGTCTTCGGAAAAATTGCCCGCGCTTCCTGAAGCAAATCTTTCAATTCTATGGGGTTGCCTGGAGCGTAGCGAGGGCTAAAATGAGTCATGATTAACCGATGGGAACCAGCCGCTAAAGCTGTTTGTGCTGCCATTGTGGTTGTCGAATGTAATCTTTGAAAAGCCATCTCTGCGTCTTGATGAGCAAAGGTCGCTTCGTGAATTAACACATCCGCATCTTTAGCTAGTTCTACTGCTCCATCAGTATAAATTGTATCAGTACAATAAGCTATTTTGCGGCCAATTTCTGTGGGGCCACAAAGTTCAGCACCGTTAATCACTCTCCCATCGTCCAAGGTGACAGTTTCACCTCGTTTGAGTTGACCGTAAATCCGACCCGCAGGAATTTGCAGTGCTTTGGCTTTTTCGATATCAAAACGTCCGGCTCGGTCTTTTTCGGCAACTCGATAACCAAATGCGGTAATTCGATGATGCAACTGGCCACAGGTGACAGTAAATTCCTGATCTTCGTAAATTACACCTGGACGGATAGCATGAACTTTAATCGGGTAGGAAAAGTGTGTATGAGAATATCTTGATGCTGATTGAATATATTCATTTAATCCCGGCGGCCCGTAAATATCAATTCTGTCCACATTGCCAGCTAAACCACAACTAGCCAATAGACCCATCAAGCCAAAAATATGGTCGCCGTGCAGATGGGTAATAAAAATTCGGGAAAGTTGACTGATTTTTAGGTCACTCCGCAAAATTTGGTGCTGAGTACCTTCACCACAATCGAATAACCATAGTTCTGCCTTTGGGGTAATCTTAGGGCGACACTAGAAACATTACGCGATCGCGTCGGTACACCAGACTTGTCCCTAAAAAATGTTATCTGCACAGCGTTTTTTTTGTTTCCCTATTGCTGATTTTGGCTCTTTATTCTATATGGTGACATAACAGAATCCAGAATACAGAATCAAGAAGTCAGAATTGCGAGAGAGTTTGAAAACCTATACTCTTAAACTTGAAAAACTTCTCTCTGATAGACTGCTGATTTATTTATACTTGTGAATTCTGAATTCTGACTCCTGAATTCTTATATAAAAATACCGCAGTTTTGCTGATAAACCACGGTTACAAACCTTTTGTTATGAATTGCCTAACTCAAGTTTATTTACTTTTCGTGGAAAGATTATTTAACAGGCGATCGCGAATTCCCATCAGTCTGGCTTGGTTATCAATCGACGAACGTGGCGCTGGTAAATCAGTATTCGGCCAACCAGGTAAATTATTGCATGGGCAAGTTTCGGCCGGCATTCCTACGTTTCTCATCGGAATCGGCATATTACAACGGCTACAAGGCGACATTTCCCATGCAGAGGTCAGTAATTCTGCTATGGTTTCGTGAGTGCCTTCTAAATAACAATCACCGGATTCTGGCGAGATGATTTTCTGCCAACATTCTTCAAATTCCTGGCTATAGCGATCGCCTCTATATACAGGTTGAGGCAACAAGCTTGCTACCCCATTCCCAACCACTACTCTCTTACCCAACTGAAACCAGTAGGCGAGATACTTTTTGACATCTTCTTTGTTTGCCATACCACGATTGTACATTCGGTATGAGGAGACTTGCTCTGTATATAGTATTAATTTTCTATTAAAAAGTTGACCCTCCAGCGGTAGACAAAATAATAATCAAGCTCTCTTAATTTTTCTTAAATTGATGCTTTACAATTCCTCATTTATCACTGTTGGTAGTGGTGTACCCAGCACACTCAAATTCAAGACATGACCACCAGCTACAAGATAAACTGTGTCACAAACAATACCTAATTGCCGCACTAAAGAACCCAGGCGATCGCGGAATTGTCTACCTATGGGGTAAGCAGGAACCACACCCCAACCGACTTCTTCCGCCACAAACAGCATATCGGCAGCTACTAGTTGTACTGTGTCCAAAAACTCGGCAATTATATTTTGCCAACTAATTTCATCCTCATCTAAAAGATTTGTCACCCAAGTTCCCAAAGAATCAACTAATAAACAACTCTGGGGTTTAGCATCAGCCAAAGTAGCTGATAATTTTCTAGGTACTGCTAAAGTTACCCAACTTTGGGGACGGCGTTGCTGATGTGCCGTAATACGTTTTTGCCACTCAGGGTCATCAGGATTTTCGGTAGCAGTAGCGACATAAACCACTTGTTTACCTGACTGCTGGGCAAGATATTCTGCCCATTCACTTTTCCCCGACCGAGCAGCCCCTGTAATTAAAATGACTTTACCCACAAATTTTTCCTCATACTTTGAGAAGATAATTTTGAGTTTGTTTGTTGCAAATATCTTTTAAAAGATAAAATTAGCACCAGATTAATTTGTGCCAAAATTGGCAAAAGCCAAAACTCCCAACTAACCTTTGTGAATGATTAAACACCACAAAGAGCAGCAAACTCACAGGATATGCTTATGAAAACAGGGCTAAAACGGATTGAAGCAACTCTGCATGACCTCGGAAATCGGGACAACGCCACAGTCGAAGCTGGAGATTCGCCAAAGCAGCCAGTATCTTTTAGAATTAGTGTCTCTCCCAAAGCTGCTACCCCAGATATAGATATATCTGATGAGCAGAGTATGACATCAGAACTCACCGAAAACCTAGAGATAAATTCTGACTACGACAGCACTGTTGAACAGCATTTATTTGCAGAAAATCCTGCTGTAGATACATTTTCCACTAAAGAAATAGGTAATAAAACTCCCAGCCTACCCAAGTTTAAAACTCCTAGCTTTAGCAACCATCGCCACGGAGCTAACCCAGCCTTAGCCATGAATCTGCTGCAAGAAATTCAAATTCATGTAGCTGGTTGGCAACAAGAACTGCAACAAATTCTGCAACAAATCCAAGACCTTTATTTAGAAGGGCCGATAGTCAACGGTTGGTTAGAGTCTAATCCCAAAGAGCCAGAACAACCAGGAACCGCCACACTACGCCACGCCGAAGTTGACCGCTTGATGAACTATGTCGAAGAAATTTGCACCACTGGTAATAAAGACGCTTATCAATTTTCGCGCACAGGCTATCGGCTGTGTGGCTTAGATGGATCGGGTAAAGTTTGGTCACGTCCCTGTCCACCAGATCAAGTACCGACAGTGAGTATGGCGATCGCACGACATCAAAAACTCCGGCAATTACTAGGACGCAAACAATATCTCGAAACCCGTCTGAGTCAATTAGCCGAAACTCTGGTAGTTTTACACAGCCATATTCAACAAGCTTAAAGAATTAAAGATGAATTCCGAAGAAACGCGGTTGGTGGGTTGGAATTTTTTGTTATAGATTAGCACAGAGCAGGCGACCGTTGGATAGCAGACTGTAGTCTAAAATCCAAAGGTGACAACTTAAAAAAGAATACAGAATGCAGAATTCAGAATTCAGAAGCAATGAGTAATAGGTATAATCCTGCACTGATTGTTCAACCACTGAATCTTTGATGAGTGTGTGGTGTTTCACTGTTAATACAGTTACCATCCACCGCACTGTCTCCTCCTGACTCCTGAATTCTCTGTTGTTAAACTTAATCCTATGTCAGACATCCAAATCTCTGCCATTATCTGTACTCACAATCGAGATACCTATTTAGGTGCGGCGATTGATAGCCTGTTGGCGCAGGACTTTGCCGCCGACTTTGAGGTGATAGTGGTAGATAACAACTCTAGCGATCGCACCCGCGAAGTTGTAGAACAAAGAGCCTGCAACCCCCGTTTAAAGTATATCTTTGAACCCACCACCGGATTATCGGTTGCCCGTAACACTGGTGCTAAAGTTGCGCGTGCCGAAATTTTGGCTTATTTAGATGATGATGCTGTCGCCAGCGATCGCTGGTTGCAAGTGTTGTATTCTGCCTATCAAAGCAACCCCAAACTAGCGATCGCTGGTGGCAAAGTCACACTGTTATGGCCGCCGACAGTCCAACCACCCAAATGGCTATCTTCTGGGTTAGCCGGCAATTTGGGAGCTTATGACTTAGGTGACAAAATAGTTTATATTGATCAACCAGGCTTAACCCCTAGAGGCTTAAATTATTCCATCCGACAGAGCTTTCTGGCAGAAATTGGTGGTTTTGACCCCCATCTCGGTCGAGTCGGCAAAAACTTGTTATCTAACGAAGAATTGCAAATGACTGAATTTGCACTCCAGCATGGCTGGCAAGTTGCCTATCTGCCAGAAGCTTTAGTGGCTCATAACGTTGCACCCGAACGGCTCAATCGCTCTTGGTTTTTGAATCGCGGCTGGTGGCAAGGTATCAGTGAATGCTACCGAGAACAACTTGCAGGCAAAACAGGTATCGCTCAGTTATTACGCGGCAGTGAGCGTTTGATTCGGGGTTTATATAAATCATTACAGTATTTTTCTGACCCAGCAGAACGCTTCGACAAACTTGTGTATACATATTGTCAAATAGGTTATTTAAATGCTGCTATTCAGGGTCTGCTGTCTACATCCCATAAAAAATAACAAATAACAACATATATGTCCTCTAAAATTCCCGTCTCTGTATTAATTCCTGCCAAAAATGAAGAAGCCAACTTGCCGGCTTGTTTGACAAGCCTCCAAAGAGCAGATGAAATCTTTATTGTAGATTCTCAAAGCAGTGATAAAAGCTTGGAAATTGCTAACAGTTATGGTGCTAATGTTGTGCAATTTCACTTTAATGGACGCTGGCCGAAAAAGAAAAATTGGTCTTTAGATAACTTACCTTTCCGTAATGAATGGGTACTAATTGTGGATTGCGATGAACGCATTACTCCCGAATTATGGGATGAAATTGCTCAAGCAATTCAAAATGAAGAATATAGCGGTTACTATCTCAATCGCCGCGTATTTTTCTTGGGTCAATGGATTCGTCACGGCGGAAAATATCCCGATTGGAATTTGCGTTTATTTAAACACAAAGCCGGTCGTTACGAAAACCTCAATACCGAAGATATCCCCAACACTGGTGATAACGAAGTTCACGAACATGTGATTTTGCAAGGGAAAGTGGGATATCTGAAAAATGATATGCTCCATGAAGACTTTCGTGATTTATTCCACTGGTTAGAAAGACACAATCGCTATTCCAATTGGGAAGCTAGAGTTTATTACAATCTGCTCACTGGTCAGGGTGACACAGGTACAATTGGCGCTAACTTATTTGGTGATGCCGTTCAACGTAAACGTTTTCTCAAGAAAGTCTGGGTACATTTGCCTTTTAAACCAATTTTACGGTTTATTTTGTTCTATATTATTCAGCGTGGTTTTTTAGATGGCAGAGCCGGATATATCTATGGCCGTCTACTCAGTCAATATGAATATCAAATTGGCGTGAAACTATATGAATTACGCAATTGTGGCGGTAAATTAAATACAGCCAATACTGCTAAATCAGCTCCGCCATCTCTCCCCCAAAAAATTGAGCAAACAGCAGTTTAGAAGTATGAATTGAAGGAGGCAGGAGGCAGAAGGCAGGAGGTAAAAGTCTTACTATAACTAGCAT
Source organism: Nostoc piscinale CENA21 (assembly GCF_001298445.1). Taxonomy (NCBI): domain Bacteria; kingdom Bacillati; phylum Cyanobacteriota; class Cyanophyceae; order Nostocales; family Nostocaceae; genus Nostoc; species Nostoc piscinale. The sequence continues at coordinate 1,027,385 of NZ_CP012036.1, forward strand.
TCGCGCTTTCTAAATGTCCTAAACTATACTTCAACTGCTTTATTTAGACGTGAGGGACTGGGAAAATCATACTACCCAGTCTCTTTTGTTTATTGACCAATGACAAATAACAAATGACAAATAACCAATCCTTTGTAGATTTACGCAAGTATGACCAATCCTGGTTTGACCGTGGTCGTCCAGGCTGGTATGTGTTGTTGTGGTGGTTTGTACAGGCGATCGCCTTTCCCTTAACTCCACATCCTTTTAATGGTTTGCGTTGTTTTTTGCTGCGATTCTTTGGGGCGCGTATTGGTCAAGGTGTATTGATTCGACCCACAGCCCGCTTCACTTATCCGTGGAAAGTTACCATTGGTGACTACAGTTGGATTGGTGATGATGTAGTTTTATACAGTTTGGATAAAATTAATATCGGTGAACACTGCGTGATTTCCCAAAAAACCTACTTATGTACGGGTAGCCACGACATCCAAGACCCGGCTTTTGGATTAAAAACAGCACCAATTACTATTAATAATGGGGTGTGGGTGACAGCTGATTGTTTTGTTGGCCCTGGGGTAGAAATTGGTGCAAATGCTGTGATTGGTGCTCGCAGTACAGTGTTTGCCAATATGCCCCCTGGACAAGTTTGTTGGGGTAGTCCTTGTAAACCACACTATGCTCGGTTAAAAAATTCAGCCAATTCATCAGAACTTTTGGATTAACGAAATTTAAACTCAAGTTCCTGATCTCCCTTGTCTTCCCTATCCCCCTTGTCAAAAACCCACACCTATCATCCCCATACCCTACATGATGAGTCTTTGACCTACTAAATCACCCCTCACCTATGAAAAACTTTTTAATTAAGGCTGCTAGTTGCTTGAGTTTGACAGGTTTACTGAGGTAGTCGTTAGCGCCTGCGGCTAAACAGCGATCGCGATCGCCGCTCATGGCTAGGGCTGTCAGGGCAACAATGGGAGTATTGACGAACTCAGGATTTTGGCGAATTTGTCTAATTGCTTCTAAACCGTCGATTCCTGGCATTTGAATATCCATCAAAATTAAGTCAGGATGGTGTGCCTTTGTCGAATCAATAGCTTCTTGACCGTTCTTAGCCAACACAATACGATATCCCTTGGCTTCGAGGTAGCTAGAAACTGTACTAATATTGGCTTCGTTATCTTCTACCAGCAAGATAAGGGGGGTAAGACTTGACGATTCATCGGTAGTGCAGCAGCAAGCTTCTGGAGTATTAATTACTTGATAATTGGTAGTGAGTTCCGGTGCGAGATCAGCAATAGGATGACAGGGCAGATCGACTGTAAAACAACTACCCACACCTAATTCGCTCGTCAGTCCTACCCGCCCACCGTGCAGTTCTACAATTTGTTTGACTAATGCCAGACCTAAGCCTGTACCTGTATATTGCCGATTTAAGGCGCTGTCAATCTGCACAAAAGGCTGAAATAGTTTCTGGATATTTTCTGGTGAAATTCCAATCCCAGTATCTTGGATGGCGAAGTGCAAGAAGTGTTGCATCGTTGCATCGCTAGTTGATATCGGGGAGGAAATTTGCGTCACTTCCAAGGTGATGCGTCCGCCATCGGGAGTAAATTTGACGGCGTTATTCAACAGATTCAATAACACTTGACGAATCCGCCGTTCATCTACAAGTATTTCTGGGAGATTCATTTGCAATTTCAGTTCAACTTGAATTTGCTTGCGTAATGCCTGCTGTTTGATAAATGCCAGACTGGATTGGCACAGATGATTTACGGAAGTCCAGCAATAGTCAAGTTTGATCTGCCCAGCTTCAATTTTGGCCAAATCTAAAATGTCGTTAATCAACTCCAGTAAATGGGAACCACTACGCTCAATAGTTTGTAATGCTTTGAGTTGTTGCTCATTGATAATTCCAAACACTTCTTCTTGTAGCCCTTCGGTCATCCCCAGAATGGCATTGAGAGGTGTGCGGAGTTCATGACTCATGTTGGCTAAAAATTCATCTTTGAGACGGGTAGCGCGAGCTAGTTCTTCGTTGGAAATTGCCAGTTTTTGATTGCTTTCGGTGAGTTTTGCTTCTGCTTGCTGGCGTTCGGTGAGTTCTAACTGTAATTGTTGAAATAAACTGGCTTGCTGAATTGCGATCGCTAACTGATTGGCAATTTGTTGCAGGAGTTGTGCTTCCGAGTCTTTCCAGAGGCGCTTTTCTTGACAAGCATGAACAACTAAAACGCCCCAGAGCTTGTTATTTGTCCAAGGAGTCACCCAGCGATGATGTTCTGTGTCTCGCACTTCTTGAAGAATTGGTGCGACGATTTTGGACTGAATTTGACCTGTCTGGGAGTATTCTACTAAGCAATTTGTCCAGATATCTTGCATAACATCGGGGACAATGCGCGGTTTGCCTTGCCAGTAATAATCGAGGATTTCTTGAGACCAAGTTTCATCTTCCCAGTGTTGGTCTTTGAGTCTAGGCAATCCCTCAGATATAGCTTCTTCGACAATTTGGCTCTTACCGTTAGCAAACAGCCGGAAGACGATCACACGATCGCAGTGTAGTACATCTTTTACTTGTTGAGTTACCGTTGCCAGGATTTCGTTAATATCTAAAGATTCCCGAATCTTCTGCACGATAATTTCCAAGGTTTCCTGTCGCCGCAGTTGTAAGGCAATTTTAGCTTCGGCTTGTTGGCGGACTAACAGTTCCGCCTGAATTTGTTCGTAGAGATTGGCTTGTTGAATGGCGATCGCCAACTGGTAGGATAATTCTTGGGTAAACTCAATCTCCGACTGTCGCCAAGAACGAGTTGTGCCACATTGATGAATACACAACAAACCCCACAATTCATCACCACAGAGTAACGGCATCACCAAATTGCTCCGCACCTGAAACTCAGCCAAGATGTCACTGTGACAGGTACTCATTCCACCTTGATAAATGTCATCAACCGCAAAAAATCGACCTTTAGCATAGAGGTATGAATAATTTTTGCCAAAGCAGTGATCATGTATGGGAATGGCGATGACTGAACTAAAACGCTCACCTACTGATTCCGCCACAAATTCGCCATCGTTATAGCTGGAGTCAGGATAAAACTTGAAAATACCCACCCGATCAGCTTGAATTACTTGGCGAATTTCCTGACAAGCAGTGTTAAAAATCGTTTGCAAGTCTAGGGATTCACGAATCCTTTGGGAAATTTCTCGCAGTAGTTTTTCCCGTTGTATTTGGAGATAAATTGTTTTCTCGATTTGTTTACGAGCGGTAATATCTCGAAAGATACCTTGTGTCGCGCTCGGCTGTCCATTTTGCAATTGACAATTAACATTTCCCTCGACAATAATTTCTCGGCCTGCTTTGGTGAGAAATCTGGTTTCGATCCCTAAGCACAAAGCTCCTGCAAACAAGCTGTGCATTGCTGTTTGGCAATGTACCAATTCATCGGGATGAATGACTTGGAAAATCGATAACTGTTCTAAGTCGCTATCGTCATATCCCAAGGTTTCTTTCCAGGCCCGATTCACAAATAAAATTCGACCATCAGGGGCAATGCTTTGAATCAAATCGGTGGCGTTGTCAAAGAAATCTCGTAATTGTGCTTCTCTCGCCTGGAGTTCTTGGGTGCGCTGTGCGATTTTCTGCTCTAAGTCTTGGTTCAAACGATGTAGTGCATGATTAGCGGCTTTGCGTTGTAATTCTGCGGCTGCCCTGGCTGCAAATACTTGGAGAATCGGTATAGCTTCAGCATATTGATTTTCCTGTATGGGCTGTAAATCGATAATGCAAAGAGTCCCAATGGCATTACCGTCATCATCTTTGAGGGCAATCCCCAGATAACTATCTGCTTGTATCGTTACTAAGTCTAAATCGTCAGGGAAAAATGACTGGACTTGGCTTTGGCAGTAAAATTCCCCGTTCTTCAGAGCATATTCGCAAGGAGTCAGAGCCATAGGGTAGGAAATTGGTGGTTGCAAGGCTCCATTTGCCCAAAAGCCCAAGGTATGTAATTCATCGCCAAGTTTTTCAGTCACAAGCACATAGGGGACATCTAAGGCTTCAGCAATGTGGCAGACCAAAGCGGGAAAAAATTCCTCGCCAGTGACGGCGGCTGTACCCTCAACCAATTTTTGTAAAGTCAATTCAATGCGTTGGCGATCGCGCAGTTCATCTTGGAGTTGTTGGTGAGTAGTAGCTTGCTGAAGGGCGATCGCTAAATGCACTGATAACATTTGCAACAGTTCGACTTCTTCTGGTTGCCACTCACGGGGGTGTTGATTTTCGGTTGCATTGAGCAAACCCCATAATTGTTCACCACACAAAAGTGGCACTAAAATTTTGGCTCTTGTGTGCAGGCGCATCAGCATCTCGCGATGACAATCAGATAATTGGGTTGTGTAGATATCTGAAACAACACGAATTTTTCCCTGGCGATAACTATCTGTGTTATGTAGCGAAAAGCAGGGGTCATGAATTTGTTCACCCACCAGTGTCACTGGTGAATTGGTAGACTCGGCAACCATTGTCATTTGCCCATCGACATGAAATTGCCAAATATTGACGCGATCGCAGTTTAATAAATGCCTTACCTTTTCAACTGTGGTGTTCAAAATAGTTTGCAAACTCAAAGATGAGCGAATTTGGACAGCGATCTCTGCGATTAATTTCTCCTGGCTGATTTTGGCTTGCAAGGCGCTAGTCCGTAAGTCAACTTGTTGTTCTAGTTCCACGGTGCGACTTTCTAGAATTGCCAAATGTTCTGCTTCTAATTGCATCACCCTTTTTTCTAGCATTCCTGCTAACTTGTATAGTTCCAAGGGGTTGAGGGCTTGTAGCAGATTGCTTTGGGTGATAATGCCCAAGAGTTCACCTTGTTTTCCGATCACTGCCAATCTTCTAATGAAGCGTTGTTCCATGATTTGCTGCACCACCAACAAGGAATCATGGGGTTTTACTGTAAACATCGGTGAACTCATGACTATCTGAGCTAGGCAATGTTTCAAGTTCAAGCCCAAGGCTTGAAACTGTACAATGTCACGCTCGGTAATAATTCCCAGCGGAAATTGCAGCGGTTGAATTGGGCTACCACCAGTATCTACAATCATTACCGAACTAATCTGATGTTGAGCCATCAGTTGGGCGATCGCTAACATTGAACTGTCAGGAGAAGCACAAATCACCTCAGTAATCATCACCTCCGACACCAAGCGCAACCGCAACAAATCCACCGGACGACAGGCATGACTCAGACTTTCATGGGTTACTAGCCCTACCACCTGCTCCTGCTTATTCAAAATCGGTATATGGCGGATATGGTACTGCTGGAGCAAATTCACCGCCGAAAATAAATCTGTCAAATCAGATTCGTGCAGAGTGACGACTGGATAAGTCATCACTTCCCGAATTGCCAAATTTGCTAAAGAATGCTGTTCTGCACTCAACCGCACAACATCTCTTTCTGTGAAGATACCGATTAAGCTGCCATCTTCTACTACTAACACGCAACTAGAGCGTGCTTCTAGATAAACTTTATCTAGTTGCCCATCCTGACTTTGAGTAGTATCACAAATATTTCGGATACCACTCATTTGGTTAATTACTTCCGTTACCAATGTCTCTGGTTTGACTATGAGCGGATGGGGAACAATCGCCGACTTCAGTTCTGATGCTGTCAGGGAAGTTGTGTGGTTAAGCATTCATGTATTGACCAAGAAATATATAATTTATTGTTCCCATTACAATCTAGTTTTATTTCTGGGATTTTTCTAGCTTGTAATTTCCGGCCAACACATTCTCTTCCTGTAAGCTGTAACTTGTTCCCTATTAAATGCAATGTAAAATTTTCCCAGATGACGGGGAAATTGCGCCTATCTTGTTCGGTTATACGACTGTCTCTTGTACACAAATGACTATACCCTCTTAAGTAGTAGTCAAACATTACGTTTTTACTTTATTTAGTCGCTCTTCAACCAAGAGGTGAAAACCTGTGTACGAATGGATCTTGCCAAGTCTGAGTGAAGTTTTAGCCGACAGTCAATCAACTATGGCTGAATGTTCACCAGCCAAGGCAGAGCGACAGTGGCAAATGAGTTTAGCCGCAACAGAACATTTATTAATTGAGAATTTAGCAACAACTTCTGGGGCTGCACCAGCACTAGTATTAGCTGCACCAGCACCTTTATTTAGTCAACCAGTATTAACTCAAAACATCCAGACGGTTACTTTTACAGCCAAGCCGTTTAACCCCTTGGCTTTGATGCCGTTTCAAATGCCAACCACAACCACGGTAGCCGAAGAAAATTCTTTTCAAGAAGCTGTACTGCCGATACTACCTGCTGATCCCCTAGGTGCCGAGCAGTTTTGCTTGGTATTCACCGAGAAATTCAGATTAGTCTTGGTTTTGGCAGAATGCAAAAATGGCAACAAAAGATTTTCCTTTTCCTTTGAACCCCAGATAGTTCAGCAAGCATGGCGAGCGATCGGAGCGCGGGTAATGCTGGCTAATCCTGATTTTTGCGCGGAACTTGACGGGTTAGTGCAGCAATATTCGCCAGTAGCACCAGATTACCGCATTGCTATGCAGTTTAGTCAGTTGCTACTTCAAGAATTGCCAGAACCAGAAGTTGCGAAAGAGTGGGAAACCGCAACCAATGTACCTCATTCCCAAACACCAATTCCCACTACCCAACATCCAGTTCCCGATGTCGAATTGCTCCAAGCCTTTGCTCATGAGGTTCGCACTCCCTTAACTACCATTCGCACTATGACACGTCTGCTACTCAAGCGGCGTGATTTACCTGCGGCTGTGGTTAACCGCTTAGAAATTATTGATCATGAGTGTACTGAGCAAATTGATCGGATGGAATTGCTGTTCAAGGCAGCAGAACTAGAAACTTGTGCTGCTACAAAAGCGGCTAATACTCATCTTACGCCTATGTCGCTGCATCAAGTTCTGCAACAGAGTATTCCCCGTTGGCAACAAGCTGCATCTCGACGCAACCTCACTTTAGAAGTAGTGGTTCCCCAGCAATTACCTACAGTGGTCAGTAATCCGACAATGTTAGATCGCGTACTGACAGGATTGATGGAGAATTTTACCCGTAGCTTACCTGCTGGGAGCCATATTCAAGTACAGGTCATTCCCGCTGGCGACCAACTCAAGCTGCAATTGTCACCACAACCCCAGTGCCAAGACTCAGAAACAGCAGATACATTTGTTACACCACCAATTCGGAAGGCTCTGGGGCAATTGCTGATGTTTCAACCAGAGACAGGGACAATTAGTTTGAATTTAAATGCTACTAAACACTTGTTCCAAGCGATTGGCGGTAAGCTGATTGTGCGTCAAAGACCTCAATATGGCGAAGTGTTGACGATTTTTTTACCTTTAGAAGTTAGCCATCAACAAAAGTTAGAAGTGAGAAAAAATTAGAGGATAAGCTATTAGGCTCCTGCCTCCTGCCTTCTGCTATATAAAAAAATTGAGCGAGAAGTTTTTTGTTACCTCTCAACTCATATTTAGCTAAACGTGAAAAGATTTACTTAAGCTTGCAAGTCATCTTTTTTATTTTTCTTCTTCAGTCTGATAGTACTTAAACCAAACAAGCTTAAAGCTGCCATCATGCTAGGTTCAGGTACTGACTTAACTTCAGCCTGAGTAGGTGCTGGTTCAGGTGCTGGTGCTGGCTCAGGTGCTGGTGCTGGCTCAGGTGCTGGTTCAGGTGCYGATGCTGGTTCAGGTGCTGGTGCTGGTTCAGGTGCCGATGCTGGTTCAGGTGCTGGTTCAGGTGCTGGTTCTGGCGCTGGCTCAGGTGCTGGTTCAGGTGCTGGCTCTGGTGCTGGTTCTGGTGCTGGTTCTGGTGTAGGTGTTGATGCGGATACACCTGCAAGCTTGCTACTACCATTACGACTAGAGCCAGCCTCCCCAACACTCATTGCACGCAAGCCAAAGTCTTGGTTAAAAAACTGATCGAGAGTTAAGGCTGCTGTGCTGTGAGATAGAACAAAGGTAGCTGTTTGAAAATCATCTCCACCACCTATACCTTGCACACCAATTTCTACACCAAATTCAAATGTGTGCGTATTGCCATCACCCTTTAGATTAGCTTGACCGACTTTTTCAAGTTTTCCATTGTTACTGTAATCTTTTGTTGTGATGGGTGTGCCATTTACACCTGTGACTTGGAGACCAGAGAGAAGAGAGTTATCTTTGATGTTGAAGAAAACTCCACGGATGTCACCAATATTTTTATAGGTTGAGTCAGTCAAAAATTCTACTTTAAACTGAACTTTACCAGCACCAGCTATAGAGTCATCTAACGTATATCTAACTTGTAATGGATCACCTGTAAAGTTAGTGCTAGTAAAACTCATAGAGGCTGCGTTTGCTTGGGACATTTGTCCAGCCATAACTACAGCTAATGACGACAAACCACAAGTGAGGAAACCTAATAGTTTTTGCGAATTGATTTGAGCCACTTTTTTAAAGCTCCTTTTTGCTTCTGAAACGTGAAATTGTAACTGGAAATGTCTTTCAAAATAAAATGTTGAAGTGACGATAGACTGAGGCTATAAATTGCTTTTTGTAAGCTAATCTATGCTTGTAAATAAGTATTTAACTCTTTGTTAGCTCACTAATTTTGTCTAACCGCAACTTCTACTTGCTACTGAGTTCAATCGAAGATGCACTTAAAGTTAATTTCTTGACTTTTCTCGGTGGTAGATAAATATAATTTGGCACAATAAAATTCAGTAGTCTAGAGTTTTTCTATTTTTTTTATCAGAGCTTTAATTTCAACACCAAAAAGCAGAGTGTTTGATGTATCTATATTAGGTACATGATGTTATGCCCTAAAAGTGTTTGTAGCAAAAAAATACATAACTAAGTGTGATAAAATACAGTAATTTTACTGCTATTCGATTCATAAATGAAAGAGTTTATGAGGTCAAAAAATAAGTTTTGGCGAAATTTACTGTTTCAATATTTCCTAATTGATGTAATCACAGGGTATGGTAAAGGCGATCGCATCAGTACTACTTTTGTTGATTCAATTTTCAAGATAAAAAGCCTAAGTAATTTTCACTATAAAAAAAATGGGTTGAGAAGTGAACATCACCTCTCAACCCATATTTAGCTAAAGATGAAAGCTTAAAAATATTACCGAAGCTTACACATCCATCATTTTTCTTGTTAACTTTCTTCAATCTGATAGTACTCAGACCAAACAAGCTTAAAGCAGCTAGTGTACTAGGTTCAGGTACTTTCTTAGGTTGAGGCTGAGAAGTAGGCGGTTGATAGTAAGTTGTGGGAGATGGAGCAGGTGCAGGCGCTGGTGCTGGTGTTGCTATCTCTGCTAGTTTGCTACTTCCTTCTCTAGAAGAAACTGTAACTCCTACACTGGTTGTTCGTGAGCCGAATTATTGACCGAAAAATTAATCTAGGGTTAAGGCTGCTGTGCTGTGTGATAGAACGAAGGTGGCTGTGCTTAACATCAACAAGAACGTTAGATTTAGTTTTTCAATTTGATAATTAATTTGAATATTTCTACGAATTTACATTATTCAACATTCTAGTAATTTGATTTTGCAGTTTATTTCTCAAGATTTGAGCTTTTTGATAAGTATCAGCACGGTCTTTACCTGTATGAATCTGCTGTTCTAAGGGTTGGATAAAGTATTGCAAGCGTGTTTTCATTGCCCAAACTCCCATTGAGGGAAATAATAGCAAGATAAACATTAATGGTGATATGGGTAAAAATGGTAGTCTGATGATGCGTTGCAACTTCTTACTATTCACAGTCCAAGGATGCAAAAATTCGCTACCGATGCAAACTACTGGCATAATCGGAATCTGATAGCGATCGCTTAACTGAATAAAGCTGATATCGAATTTTTGCAGTTGATAGCGTTTCTGCCAGCCTTTACCCGGCCCGCGTATGCCTTCGGGTGCATACAGTAAAATTTTACCCTGAGCGATCGCTGTCTCAAAGTCTTGAATTTCTGCTCGCACTGCACCTAATACTTGCGACCATTGGGATGGTAGCCACCAAATCATCCAAGGATGTTCAAACAAAGAGACATTGGCTAATGGTTGCACTACCCATCCCTGTGATTCACTCAATAAATAACCCAAAGTCAGAAAATCCCAAGGGAAACACATACCTGCATGATTCATCGCCACAATCATTGGCCCTGTTTGTGGCAAATGCTCAATTTGTTGCAGTTCTCCCCGAAAATAATATTTCACAATTGGGGCTAAAATTTCTTGCCGAAAAGCTTGTTGATATTTGGGGTTAAATTCTCCAACTTCTTTTCTGGGAGAACGACAACCCAAGCGCAACCATCGAATTAGTAGTGCTAAATAAAATCCACCCGGTATCAAAAATAATACATATTCCAACCAATTCCAACCATCTGGGTCACTGTGATAATGTTGCCAGTGACGGTTAAACAAAACTAACCATCCTGGCGGATACCACAGACAAATCCAATCAAACCAACTAAATTTATAGCTTTTGTCTGAACTTGATGTTTCTAGCGACTGGTGAAAGATGTTCTCGGAGTGTTGATTAATCACGGTGGTTATGCGGATTAGACAACGGTATACTTAAGTATATATTTTAAGTTTTGGGAATTCAGGTAGACATCCTGCTGTAGATGTAAAATAATTGACATTTGTTGCTGAAGTTTAGCAATATTTATAGTTATTAGTCTTGTGAAGACCAAGAGCGATCGCCTAATATTTCAATCAATTCAATCAAGTCTGCGCGAGTGATAGAATAATATGAGTACGCACTAAAATTTCCTCTGTAAATGAATAAAGTATTGGATGAAACTTTTTCGTTAGAAATTGCTAAACGCATTAAAAGTAAAGCAAATAAAACTTTTGATAATGCTTACAAAGCAGCATTAGCAACAGAGGGGGCAATTTATGTTCAAGGTTTTTTAGTTTATGCTGGTAAACCTTATCGCCCTGTGGAACATGGTTGGATTGAATTAAACGATACCTCTGGAGAAGATGCCATCACACGCATCATTGACCCCAATTTACCCCACATCAGCAAAGCTAACCAAGAACTTTGGTATTTTGCAGCACAAAGTTTAAACGCCAAACAACTCAAAGCCATCATCGAAGAATCAAAAGAAGATTATCCCGAAGATGACCCCTTACCAATTTACGGCACAACACCTTATGAATACTACGGTGATGTGATGTTAGGAGGTCAAGAATATTTAGCAGCTTATCAAGCTGCTGAGGCTAAATGTCAAGAATTAAAAGAACTCAATTAACATTAGTAGTAATAGGCTATTGCCTCTTAGGCAATTAATAAGATTTACCATCACTACCAAAATATTCTCGATAGGCACAAATTTTATCGCCACACACATCAAAAGACACAGCAACACGGTTTTTGTAAGGTTGTCCTAATAATAGACCTTCGTCACGAAACTCAAAAACAACTGTTTGATCATTACTAGTAACACGGTCAACGGCAGTTAAGGTAATTCCCGAACCAAAAGATTCTGAAACATATTGAAAAAACTCTTGGGCGCGTTCTTTTCCCACATTCAAACCATGAAACTTACCCATCGGGAACCATAAGCTAAAATCTTCTGTAAGCATATCGAGAAATGCTTGCCATTCTCCTGTTTCTAGACCGTATGTAAAATGTTCAAATGCTTGGTGAGCAACTTTTAAAGTATTTGCAGGGTCTTGTGTCATTGTTCTTAACTAGTTATACACTCAGCATTAACTCTAAACTATATTTGTTATCTCACATCAAAACGTTTGATTCAGACTGTATGTATAAAGTCATCATTCTCTAGGTAGAGATATTAAAATTTTTTATAATTTCATATCTCTCCTAAATGTTAATTAACAATTATCAATAATAATATTTACTATTTTATTGTATGTTTTAAGCTAAAAACTGAGTAAAAATATATGGCGATCGCACCCGATAAAGCAATTGCTGAGACTTTACCAACACCAGCAAAGCATCAAGAATTTGATTGGCAAAACTGCTGGTATCCCATTGCTTTTACGCAAGATTTACCACAAGACCTGCCTTACAGATTTTCCCTATATAATGAACCCTTGGTTTTATTCAGAAATCAAGAGGGAAAATTAGGTTGTTTAACAGACCGTTGCTCTCACCGGGCTGCTAGACTATCTGATGGACAAATTATTGATGGCAGAATTGAGTGCTTATATCACGGCTGGCAATTTGGAATTGATGGTCAATGTTTGCATATTCCACAATTACCACAAGATGCCAAAATGCCTGCCAACGCCTGTGTGAAATCGTTGCCTGTGGTAGAACGCCAAGGGATAATTTGGATGTGGGCTGGGCAAGAACAACCTATTGAAGAATTAATTCCCACCATCCCAGAATTAGACAAACCAGGGGTATTTTGTACAGATTACATCCGCGATTTACCTTACGACCAAACATATTTTATTGAAAATGTCATTGACCCAGCCCATGTTTACATTAGCCATGATGGTGTTGTTGGTAAACGCGAAAATGCCCAACCACTTGATCTAGAAGTTCTTGATAGTTCATTATCAGGCATTCGTGGGAGATGGCGCAGCACAAGACAACCGCATCAGCCTTGGTCGTTATTAAATTTTATTGCACCTAATTTAGTTCTTTATCAGTCTGACAATAGTAATACAGGTAAATTTGGGGGAGTAGTTTTGTATTCCCTACCTTTAAGCAAAGACAGATGTCGAGTTTTTGTCAGAAATTATGGAAATTTCTTTCCTTGGCAAATGAAGTTAATGCCTAGATGGTTTGACCATATTATGATTCGCAACATCATTTTAGAAGGTGATTTGCAAATTGTTGTCGAACAAAAAAGACAAATTGAGCGTTTAGGAAAAAGTCTCAAGGAAATTTATTTACCACTCAAAACTTCTGACACATTAGTAGTTGAATACCGCAAGTGGTTAGATAAATTTGGTCAGGGATTGCCATTTTATCAAGGTTATTCTTCAGAGAAAGACTTTCATAGTAATGAGTTACAGGAAAATTCGCTGACCTTGGATAGATTATCCCAACATACTCAAATCTGTAGTTCTTGCAATCAAGCTTATCGAGTGACAAACTTCAGCAAACAAATTTTAATTGGGTTAGCGATCGCTCTTGCGGCTTTAGCTATACTTACAGATAACTCTTGGGTTAAACCTGTAGCTGTGGCAGGCGGTTTATTAGCAGTAGTATTAGCCTTTGCGGCACAGAAATTAAAAACTAAATTTGAACGTGCCTATACTCGTCATTAGTTTTTTAGCTAAATTTAACTTTTGTAACTCATCAATTAATGGATAGTCAGAAATAAATATGGTGCAAGCATACGAAGATAATAAAAGTTCATATTTACAACATCACAATGTGAACCTTCCAGAGACAGACACAAGTAATCAAACTTGGACAGGACGCAAACATATCGAAACAGAAGCATCACTCAACTCAGTGATTAACTTCCCGCAAGTGCCATTTGAGGTAACAAACTTTGTCACTGGTGAATATGGTACGACTCAGCTTTTATCCATCAACGACAGTACTGGTGAGTCTACACAACGAGTTATCCTCAAACAAGGTTGGAACGCACCTATCGGTCATTTCACCACAGATGTAGAAATTTTCGTCCTGACAGGTACACTTTGCCAAGGTGGATTTAAACTTCGCAATCTCAGTTACTCATTTATCCCCGCTGGTATACCTACAGGCCCTTGGAAAACTGAAGAAGACACAATTCTGTTGTGGATGCCAGATACTACCCCCACTTATATTACAGAAGACTATGCCAGCCTAGAGCAAATTCCCGCCACTTCTTTATACCACGCGAATATGCAGACGCACCCACGCATGGCTGAGTATGTACCATTGCAAGAACTCCACGCCATGAAATGGGAAAGCACAACTTTCTTACCGCCTGGTTCAGCGCGTAAAAGTTTGTATACCAACAAAAAAACCGGACGCGCCACCTGGGTTCTTGGTTTAGTGCCAATGTGGATAGAAGGTAACTTTTATGCAGGTCATCCCACTACCGAAGAAGCTTATGTCATCAGTGGAGATGTACTGGGACATTGGTCGATGAGCGATGATCCATTTAATAGACGTTATGCAGCAATGTGCAAAGATGGTTACTATTGGCGACCAGCCCATGTTCCCCACGGCCCATTTTGGACAGAAAGTGGCGCACTGCTGTTATTTCGGACGAGCGATCGCTTAGATTGTTATTGGATACTGCATAACCCAGATATTACTCAGCAAGATGATGCACGTCTTCAGTCGGCGCTGAATCAGCACAAGTAAATAGTCAATAACAGGCAAAAGTCTAAAGTCAAAAATTAACAATCTATTTGACATTTGCCTGTGACTTAATTCAACTTACAAAGCCTTATCCCACTCTAATTGATGAGCTAAACCATACTTGATAAAATCTTCTACATTTGCCTGATCACTCTTACCAAACACACCTAAACTGTAAGGATTGTCTTGCATACGTTGTGTAACTTGCTCTTGTTCAAATCCTCTGACTTCTGCTCTAGGTTTTTCTGGTTTAAAAAAGTCTACAACCAAAACAGTTCGATCATAATCAGTATAATTGTGCGGACAGTGGGGGTAGCTGTGATCTAAAATCAAAAACTTACCCTCATTCCAATAAAGTTTGTCATGGCAGATTTTCATCGCCACATCACCCTCCGGCACAATCAAGCCCAAATAGCCGCGATTCATGTGTGGGTTATAGTTAACATGCAGCTTGATATCTAAGCCTGGATGGAATGTCCCAAAATAAACATTTCTCAGGATATTATCTTCACTAAAATTTACTTTTTTAATAGCCTTCGCCAAATTTGGGAAATATTTATTTCTTAAGATTAAAGCTTTTTCTGATGCCTCATCTGTGTCATATTCTGGATATTGAATCTGATGTAATTGAATATATTTTTCAATAAATAAACCTTGGAATAAAATTCCAAAGGCACTATATTTTGAATTACCTTTAGTTTTAATTGTTTTACTTTTAGGCCCCAAAACATCGTAAGCAAATCTTAATTCTTCAGGCGATGCCTGCTGTATGAAGTACCTAAACTCATTTCTAATTACTTGCCATTCATCTTGAAGAGTTTGGAGAAATGGAAATTGCTTGGGATCGAGATGATATTCATTAAAAGTTGACATTGTTTTTATCCTGGAATTAATTGAATAAAAAACTATTACATAATCATGGTTTTTAGCCGAGGTTCCAGTAATATATAAAAATTTCTGGTTAACCCAGCCAGAACTTAAGCGGATATACTCATTTTAGTCTGAGGTCTACTGTGTCTGAACCTCTTTTATTAGATAAAGTTATTAAAAATGTTCAGGTTGTTCGCCCTCATCAGGATGCAGTCGAACTACTGGATTTAGGCATTAAAGATGGTAAATTTGCGGAAATTGCCCCTAATATTAGCGCCACACAAGCCAAAGAAATCTTCGATGCTAAAAATTTAACTCGGCTTTCCTGGGGTTGTCGATGCTCACATGCACATTGGAATTTATCAACCCCTCAATCAAGATGCAGTCACAGAAAGTAAAGCCGCCGCAATGGGGGGAGTCACCACTAGTTTAAATTACATTCGCACGGGACAATATTATCTCAACAAAGGCGGTTCCTACCAAGATTTTTTTCCTGAAGTATTGGCATTATCCGCAGGTAATTTTTTTGTTGATTACAGCTATCATGTTGCACCAATAGCCAGCCAACATATCGACGAAATACCTCTATTGTTTACAGAACACGGGGTATCTTCATTTAAAATTTTCATGTTTTATGGCGGTTATGGGTTGCATGGTTTGTCAGACCAGCAAAACTTATTTTTGATGATTAATAAAGAAGAACGCTACGACTTTGCCCATTTTGAATTTATCATGCGTGGGATAACTCGCTTGATGAAACAATATCCAACAGCACGAGATACTATTAGCTTAAGTTTGCATTGCGAAGTTGCCGAAATTCTCAATGCTTATACCAAAATAGTCGCCAACGATTCTAGCCTGAGTGGACTGCAAGCTTATAGTGCCGCACGTCCGCCTCATGCTGAAGGTTTAGCAATTTGTATTGCTGCTTATCTAGCACATGAAACTAACTGTGCAAATATCAATTTGTTACATCTGAGTTCGCGCAAAGCAATGGAAGCAGCGTTGACAATGCAAACTGCTTTTCCTCATATTAATTTTCGGCGAGAAGTGACGGTGGGGCATTTACTATTAGATGTTGATAGTCCTAATGGTACTTGGGCAAAAGTTAACCCACCAATTCGTCCCCGTGCTGATGTGGAATATTTATGGCAAGCGGTACTGAATCATCAAGTAGATTGGATAGTGAGTGACCATGCTTGCTGTTCTATGGAACAAAAACGCAGTGCGAAAGACCCAAATAATATTTGGTTAGCCAAGTCTGGTTTTGGCGGTACAGAATATCTACTTTCGGGTGTATTAAGTGAAGGTAGCAAGCGGGGAATGTCTTACAACCATGTTGCTAAGTTGCTATCGTGGAACCCATCGCGGCGCTTTGGTTTATTGCAAAAAGGAGATATTGCTGTTGGTTATGATGCAGACTTGGTGTTAGTAGACCCCAACGAAACTTTTGTGGTACGTGCGGCTGAGTCAGAATCACAACAAGGTTACACACCGTTTGAGGGGATGGAGTTAAGCGGGAGGGTGAAGAGTACTTTTTTGCGAGGAAGTTTGATTTATCACAACGGACAGGTTTTAGGTTCACCGACTGGGAATTATTTAAAACGCTCTATCCTGGGATAAATTTAACAGACAATCTTTATGGATTATTTCTAATAATATCATGTGCGTTTGATTACTTACTAAAACCGAAGAACCCCACCCTGCCGATCGCACCATCAAGGACACAATTGTTTAAACTATTGACTACGGACTCTTGTGTGGATGGTTTATGGCTATTTGGTTAAGTTTGTGTGCAGCGATTTTCGTAGTAGCTTACTTGCTGGGTTCTTTTCCCACTGGCTATATTGCCGTGAAGCAGCTAACAGGTATTGATATTCGAGAAGTGGGTTCTGGTTCAACGGGGGCGACTAATGTATTAAGAACTTTGGGTAAAGGGCCGGGAGCCTTTGTTTTAGGAGTTGATTGCTTAAAAGGAGTATTTGCGATCGCTTTAGTTTATGCTTTATTTAATTTTGCTGCTACTTCCAACTTTGTTCCAAAAACCGTAGATTTGCAATTATGGCAACCCTGGATGGTGATATTAGCGGGTTTAGCTGCGATTTTGGGACACAGTAAATCAATATTTCTGGGCTTTACTGGTGGTAAATCTGTGGCTACCAGTTTAGGGATATTATTAGCGATGAGTTGGCAAGTTGGTTTGGCAACTTTGGGAGTATTTGCCGTTGTTGTCGCTATTTCCCGCATTGTATCCTTAAGTTCAATTTCTGGTGCGATCGCTGTTTCTATTTTGATGTTACTTTTCCACCAACCATTACCTTATATTTTGTTTAGTATTCTTGGTGGTTTTTATGTAATTATTCGCCACCGCAGTAATATAGAGCGTCTTTTAGCTGGAACTGAACCCAAAATTGGACAGAAAGTAGTTACAGAAGCCGAAAAAACAGAACAAACTGTTTAATTGTTGAGGGTGATAGCAGGAGGACGACAGTCGTCCTCCTGCTATATTATTCCCCAGTAATGGAAAGTCCATCAACCCAAACTCTCGGAGAAACACCGCCTGGAGTTAATTCGACTTCTTTTTCTAGGTAAACAATAGACTTGAGAACTTGTAAGAAATCACCAGCAACAGTGGCTGATTCTATACTTGTCTTCTCGCCTTTATTTATTAACCAACCGTCAAAGGGTAAAGAAAACGAACCTTGTAAAGCTTTCACCCCAGCGTGCAGAGCTTGTAAATCATCAATTAAAATGACATTTTCCGCAGTTGCTAAACTAAATTCTTGCTCAGGGGTTGCAGCAGCAAAGACATGATAAAAGTTAGGACTGACGCTCACTTTTGCACCAATACTGGCATTACCTGTTGGTTGAGCATTTAGTCTTTTAGCCGTACCAGCACTGTGAAGAAAGCCTGTAAGTACACCATTCTCAATCAATTTTACCTGACGAGTTGGTGTGCCTTCGCCATCAAAAGTTTCGGCACCAACATTAGCCGGATGCAGTGCATCATCGTAGACTGAAAGTAATGGTGAAGCAATTTCTTTGCCTAAATCATCAGGAGTAGACAAACTTTGCTTATCTAAAATGCTTTGAGCGTTGAATAAATTAGAAAAAGCACCCAACAAACTTAAAAAAGCATCAGGAGAGAAGACAACTAAATATTTACCAGACTTGACTTTTTCGTAGTTCAAGTGACTGATAGTTTTGTCTGCGGCTTCTTTGATGCAACCATTGATATCAAGCTCATCAACACTACGGCTGATTCTAAAACTATTCCCACTACGAGGTTTTTTATCTTCTTCTTCTGTTTTGCTGTAAAGATAAACGGATGCTATGGAGTGAGACTCAGTTCTAACTGCACCATCACTATTGAGATAAAATCTGTCAACATCTCTTTGTGCTAAACCGTTGTAAGGTACACCTTGAATTGCTGGATGAGCCGACAGTAATTCTTTTTCTGCTATCAATAATTTTTCTATTAGTTCAGAAACTGGGGCTTGGGGTGCTTTATCTTCTGATGGATGATCAATAGGAACTGTTGCTTCTGGACTAAAATCTGGAACGTTTTCTTTGACACCAAAGAAACTAGCTTCGTAGGCAGTTTTTAATGCTAATTCTAAGCCTTTGGGGTCTACATCTGTAGTGCTGGTAATGCCAATTGTGTTTTGTTCATTCCAAACACGCACGGTAACACCAGAGCGATTGGAAGCTTTAACTTGTTTTGGCTCACCCTGATCTACTTGGACGCTAGTTTCGTCTATAGTTGAGCCATAAATGTCGAATTTTTTTGATGCCAAGTTTCTCGGCATTTTCTTTAGCGTAAGTTGAGATTTCGGTAATATTTGGCATAGTCAAATTTTGGATTTTGGATTTTAAATTAACCGCAGATGGACGCAGATATCTGTGTACATCTGTGGTTTGATATATGGATAATTAACGACCACCGACGGTGATAGAATCAACTTTGATGTGTGGTTGTCCGACTGTGGTGTAGATACTGCCGCTAACAGAACCGCAGAAACCGGGGGCTAATTCTAAATCTTGAGAACACATGGAAATTTTATTCATAATTTCCTTGGCTTCACCAATTAAAATTGCGCCTTTTAATGGTTTGGTAATTTTGCCATTTTCTATTAAGTAAGCTTCATCAACACTAAAGTTAAATTGACCTGTAGCGCCAACACTACCGCCGCCCATTTTTTTACAGTAAATGCCTTTATCAATAGAAGCAAATAAATCTTCGTTGGTGTATTCGCCAGTGGCAATATAGGTGTTACGCATCCGGCTGGCAGCAGCAAAGGTATAATTTTGGCGGCGGCCGCTACCTGTTCTGGGGTGTCCGGTGCGCCAAGAACCTGCTCTATCTGCTAAGAAGTTTTTGAGAACGCCTTTTTCTATGAGTAATGTTCTTTGGGCTGGCATACCTTCATCATCCATATCGATTGTCCCGAAGGCATAATCAGAACGTCCTTCATCCCAAGCTGTTAAACTTTCGTGGGCGATTTTTTCGCCTTTTTTATCAGCAAAGGGGGTGGTGTTGCGCTCGATTTGGGTGGTTTCTAGCAAGTGTCCGCAGGCTTCGTGGAAGATTACGCCGCCAAAGTGATTGGCCATGATGATGGGGTAAGTACCAGATTCCACATAATCTGCATACAGCATTTTGCCAGCAGATTCAGCTATTTGTTCGGCGGCTTGGGTGTAGTCCCAAGTTCTGAGGAAGTTAGCATCGCTGGTATTGCCTGCACGCTCACCGATAGAAGCACGATTCGCACCATCGGCAGACAATAAGTTAAATCCTACTGATTGGGTGAGGCGAATGTCACGGGCAAAGGTGCCATCACTAGAGGCAACTAAAACTTCTTGCCAATCTCTAAAATAAGTGGCACGGCGAGATTGGATATGGCTGGCTTTTTTGTTCAGAGCCGCAGTACCATCTAAGAGAACTTCGCCCATTTCGCGAATAGAACTACACAGCCCTAACCAGCTATCTTTACCTCTTTTTGTGGCGTAGTCGCGCAATAATTCCAGGTTGATTTCTGGGATGAAGGAATAAGGGGCGGGTAGCTGTAACCCTAAAATGGAAAGTCCTTTTTCTAAAGCTGCTTTTAACCCAGTAAAGGAAAGGTCGTTGGTACTAACGTAGCAGTCGGCTTTGCCACGAAATACTCTCACGCCTGCGCCTGTTGCCAAACTTGGTGAAATACTGGTGATGGCATCGTCTTCTGCTAAACAACTAATGTAGTTGCGACGCTCTAAGAAAAATTCGATGAAGTCAGCACCGGCGGCGCGTCCTAGTCCCAAAAGGGTTGCCAGGGGGGCTTCCCATGTTTCATCGAATCGTTCTGTTGTGGAGGAGTATTTTAAAGTTGGTAGTTGGTTCGAGAGAAGTAGGGTACTTGTAAGCATGGGTAGCCTCGTCTGCTGGCTGAATTTCAGGGATTTAACTGAAAAATCCTAGTGTGTTAACTCTAGCAAATTTACCCAGAATGGAGGGAGTGGGGAGTGGGGAGTGGGGAGTGGGGAATGAGGTGCGGGGAATATGAATTATTCCATGTATATACATAAGTTTGAGTTAGCCATGTATATACAAAAATTAATTCCCTCCTGCCTCCTGCCTCCTGCCTCCTGCCTCCAAGAAGCCTTGACGGGCGAAGATTTCAATCATTTCGCTGCGGCTAAGGTTATTTTCAGCAGCTAATTCTGCGAGTTTTTCCCAGGCTGTATCTGTGAGTCTAATTGACCTTAACTGTTTAGGTTCTGAACTGTAATCTGTTTGAAATTTACCGGAGGATGTACGTTTGCGTCTTGGTGTTTTCTGTCTTGTACCGGAATATTGATCTGTAAGTTCAGTTTCAGGAGTTAGATTAATGGTGATTAATTTAACTAAGTTATCAATGAGGCGATCGCTCTCCATTGGCATAATCTCTTTACCATGCAGCATGTGCTGAGTAATCATAAAATGAACTAATGTACCAATAAAAATACGTGCAGCTGCCTGGGGGTCAGGTAATTGAAGTTCTGGATGGGCAGCAAAATATTGACTGATTAAATCTAAGCCAGATTTATCGATATTTTTGAGAAATACTTGGGCTAGTGACGGAAATCGCCCAGATTCACCAATAATCAATCTGATTAAGCCAAGGAACTCTGGTTCGCAAGTAACTTCATCTAAAATACCCTTCGCTACACGACGCAACACAATTTTAGGGTCGCCTTGGTGAAATTCTGGGTCTTGGGGGTTCAACAATGGTAGACATTTTTCTCCTACTAGTTGCTCAACTAATGCTGCAAATAATGTTTCTTTATCCTGAAAATAGCTGTAAACGGTTGTTTTAGAGACTCCGGCTGCGGCTGTCACTTTATCCATTGTGGTGGCTGCATAGCCATTTTCCAGAAATTCTTGGATTGCACCAGTGAGAATAGCATCGACTTTCTCGGCTGAACGGTCTGGATTATCTTGCTCTATCTGTCTTTTTTTTATGTCTCATGTCTTGATTTTTGGTCATTTATGACTGTCCCCATACGTCTATTTCCTAAAAAAGAAATTTTTTTGGATGACTCTTGACATTATTGTAATGTACGGTTTAGTTTAATTACAGTAATTAAACAATATAGTTTATTTAGCGTCCTAAACGAAAGGGGCTTATAGTGAGTAATGCAGTAGCTAAGGGTTCCGC
The DNA here is from genome assembly GCF_001298445.1 of Nostoc piscinale CENA21. NCBI lineage: Bacteria > Bacillati > Cyanobacteriota > Cyanophyceae > Nostocales > Nostocaceae > Nostoc > Nostoc piscinale. Next base: position 1,049,230 of record NZ_CP012036.1, read on the forward strand.
ATACTTCAAGCCTAATTCTCGCCAGCTAATAATGTTGGCAGCAACACTAGGTATTGCGATCGCAGGTTATAAATTTTGGCAAGTGCAATCAACGCCTACTCATAACACAGCAACAACAGAGGTGAGTTTACCGCAAATTAAGACGGTGACGGCGTTAGGGAGACTAGAACCAAAAGGACAGGTAATTAAACTTTCGGCTCCGGCGGCTAGTCAAAGTAGCCGAGTTGAGAAACTGTTGGTAAAAGAAGGTGATCAAGTTAAAGCTGGGCAATTAATTGCCATTTTAGATAACCGCGATCGCCTCCAAGCAGCTTTGCAAGAAGCTCAAGAAGCTGTAAAGGTAGCGAGGATAAATTTAGCGAAGGTGCAAGCGGGTGCAAAACAAGGTGAAATTGCCGCGCAGAAAGCCGAAGTTGCTCGCGTACAAGCACAAAATTTCGGTCAAGAAACAGAACAAAGGCAAACGATTGCACGGTTAGAGGCACAATGGCAAGGTGAGACGACTGCTCAACAGGCAACAATTAAAAGATTAGCGGCAGAATTAAAAAATGCAGAAGCCGAATTTCGGCGTTATCAGCAACTTTATTCGGAAGGTGCAATTTCCCTTTCCACCTTTGATAGTAAACGCTTGAGTGTCGATACAATCACCCAGCAGTTGAGTGAAGCCAAAGCCAATTTAAACCGCATAGATAGTACTGGGAGCAAACAAATTAGTGAAGCCAAGGCAGCTTTAGGGCGAATTACGGCGACAGGTAGCCAGCAAGTCCAGTCAGCCGCAGCCAGCTTAAATAGTATTGCTGAAGTTCGTCCTGTGGATGTGCAAGCCGCAAAAGCAGAAATTGATCGGGCAGTTGCCGCCGCCAACCAAGCCAAGGCAAACTTAGATCAAGCTTATGTGCGATCGCCACAAGATGGTCTAGTCTTCGATATTCATACACGTTCTGGTGAACTAGTATCTAGCGATGGCATCGTGGAAATTGGACAAACTAAACAGATGTATGCAGTCGTAGAAGTTTATCAAAGCGATGTCAGTAAAATTCGCCCACAACAAAAAGTGCAAATATCCAGCAACTCTCTCCCCGGTGAATTGTCTGGAACAGTAGATTGGATTGGCTGGAAAGTCCAACGACAAAATGTCATCAACACAGATCCCAGCGAAAATATTGACTCTAGAATCGTGGAAGTTCATGTGCAACTAGATGACGCTTCCAGCAGCAAAGCCGCCAAATTTACCAATTTACAAGTCAAAGCGGTGATTGAACTATGACAGGAATTATTCAAGAACTGCAACGCCGCACACCTTTGGGATGGTTGCAACTGAGTCATCACAAAAGCCGCTTGTTGGTTGCATTAGCTGGTATAGCCTTTGCTGATGTGCTGATTTTTATGCAGCTAGGTTTTCAGAATGCGCTGTATGACAGCAACACCCGCCTGAATCGCGCCTTGGTTGCAGACATTATCTTGCTCAGTCCCCAAAGCCGGAATATGCAGAATTTAGCAACATTCTCTCGGCGGCGACTGTTGCAAGCCGCAGATGTACCCGGTGTGCAATCAGCCACAGCCATGTATATCGGTTTATTAACTTGGAAAAATCCCCAAACCCGCCGCAAAACCTCAATGCAAGCCATTGGCTTTAACCCGGAACAATCCGCCTTAAACATTCCCGGAGTTCAAAGCCAATTAGACAAAATTAAACTCCCAGATACCTTCATTTTTGATCGGGCATCCAGAGGTGAATATCAAGAAGTTGTTCAGCAACTTGATGCAGGTAAAGTTGTAACCACAGAAGTAGATAAACACACGATTAATCTTAGTGGTGGATTTACATTAGGCGCATCATTTGGTGCTGATGGCACATTAGTTTCTAGTGATGAAAACTTTTTGCGGTTATTTCCGCGACGACAAGTAGGCGGGATTAATCTTGGTTTAATTAATATTCAACCAGGTTATGATGTCCAACAAGTTGCAGCAGGATTAAAATTACATCTCCAAAGTGAAGATGTTAAAGTATTAACCCGCGCAGAATACATCAAATTTGAAGAAGATTATTGGAAAACCGAAAGCCCGATTGGTTTTATCTTCAGTTTAGGTGTATCAATGGGTGTGATTGTGGGTGTAATTATTGTTTATCAAGTCTTATCAACTGATGTGAATGCCCATATTAAAGAATATGCCACATTCAAAGCAATGGGCTATCGCAATGCCTACTTACTCGGAGTCATTTTTGAAGAAGCAATTATATTAGCAGTCTTGGGTTTTATTCCTGGCTTTATCTTCCCATTAGGACTTTATCAATTAGCTGCCACGGCGACAAACTTACCCATATATATGACAGTAAGTCGAGCATTATTTGTCTTAATTTTAACAGTCATGATGTGTAGTTTGTCTGGAGCGATCGCTACTCGCAAACTCCAATCAGCCGACCCCGCAGATATGTTTTAAAAACTCATAACTCTCCGCGTCTCTGCGCCTCTGCGTGAGGTAAAAAAACTCGATATGGAAACTACTTACTCACCTAAACCTGTTATCTCCATCCAAAATCTTGACCATTATTTCGGTCAAGGTCAACTGCGTAAACAAGTTTTATTTAATATCAACCTCACCATTAATGCAGGTGAAATTATCATTATGACTGGCCCTTCCGGTTCTGGTAAAACTACATTATTAACCTTAGTAGGTGGCTTACGTTCCGCCCAATCTGGTAGTTTACAAGTATTAGACCGAGAACTTTGTCATGCTAGTAGTGAAGAATTAACCCAAGCCCGACGCAGCAACGGATATATTTTCCAAGCTCACAACTTGCATGGTAGTTTAACAGCAATTCAGAATGTGCGGATGGGTTTAGAAGTGCATCATGGAATTACACCCCAAGAAATGCTGACACGTTCCCAAGCAATGTTAGCCGCAGTTGGGTTAGAACATCGCTTGAATTACTATCCTGATAGTTTATCGGGGGGACAAAAACAACGGGTAGCGATCGCTCGTGCCTTAGTAAATCAACCTAAAATAGTCTTGGCAGATGAACCAACAGCCGCCCTCGATAAACAATCTGGGCGCGATGTCGTGGAATTAATGCAAAAACTTGCCAAAGAGCAAGGCTGTACAATTTTGCTAGTCACCCACGACAACCGCATTTTAGATATTGCTGACCGAATTATTTACATGGAAGATGGACATCTGGTGAGGGATGGGGTGAGTGCTGTAGCGATGGAGAAGTGATATCGTTTCTTGATGAAGATGCAATTAATAGCGACTGTCGCCTGAAACTTTCCTATATTCTAAGAGGATGTTTTAAAAGTCCTATTATTGGTAGCCAAACATTTTAGATCCCCCTAAATCCCCCTTCCCTACTAGCAGGGCTGTTTCATTCTAAAAAAGAAAAAAGTAATGGGATGTTGTGGGAGCAGAATCTGATAGCTCTGGTAAGGGAATCAAAACCATTGTGGCGGAAAAGATTAATCACAAAACTGCGGAGAATTGAGAAGTTGGCAGCAGCATAACCATCAACCATTTGGGCAGAGTCTTCATCAAAGACAACATCTTTCACCCAATGTAATCGATTTTCTACGCCCCAGTGGCGACGAATACCACAGGCAAAATCGGATGCTTTCAGGGACAGAGAACTGATGTAGTAAGCAGTTTCTTGGTAAGCTTTACCAGCACGAGTACCAACTCGTTCGACTTGAATAATCGACTTTAAACCCAGCCAATCATGGGAAATATTGTTCAAGTTTTCAAATACACAAACACGACGTTGAGTAAAGCGACCACTCCTTCGTTCAAAATCAGTATGTATAGTTGTGGGCTGTGAGTGCTGCATATTCTGTTGGATTTGGTGATACAGTTTGGGCTGATTGGCTTTGACTGCAATCACATAATCATTGCCACTGTGGATGATTTGCTGGACTGTTTTTTTTGACAATGAAGTGCATCAAAACTAAACACTACACCCTTTAAATCCAAGATAGCAATTAAGTTTTGAACCGTAGCAATTTCACTGCTTTGCTTGTTATCCATCGTTTGTAACCCGACGACTTGACCTTGGTGGCTACTAAACATACCAATGAGAGGATTTTTAAAACATCCTCTTACACCCTTTCTGAAAAGACAACCTCTGTATTGAAATCCTAAATATTAGAAAGGCTGTAAATTTCTGCTTGCAAGTTAGCTCTGGCAGATGCTTCGGCTACCTCAAACATCAGAGGTGTAAAATATATACACTGTCTTTGCAAAAATTTTTTCTAGGACTTGTTTGCGCCCTTGAATATATTCTGTTTCTGTTACCCAAGCATATTCTTGGCGAATAGCGTGAGCATATTTTTGATAATCAACAGAGTCAGCAGCTAAAATTGCCAAATCAGCATCTAATAAAATTTGGCTATCAATATCGTCAATAGCTGCTTGATGGTGTTTGGTGTTGAGAATGAGACGCTGAACTATTGTGATTTGATTTGGGGGAATTGCCAAATAAGTTAATACCTGTCCAGCATATTCAGCACTTTTGGCTTCGTTATCTGGCGCTTGAGAATCATAAACCACATCATGAAACCAAGCTGCAAGCTGTACAACAGGGAGATTTTGAGTATAAGCTTGCAAGGCTTGAATGTTATGCAACACATCATTAATATGTTGCAGTGTATGGTAATAACGCCCAGGGGTATTATATGCCTCAAATAATTGAGTAAAAGTTGTGGCTACTTTATCTTGGTCAACACCAAAAAATTGCAGTGTGTGTCGCAAATAATTGAATAAATTATCTGTTTCCCTACTCCCCACTCCCTACTCCCTACTCCCTAGAGTTAGTTAACTGAGAAAACAGTGCTTCCCAGTTAATTACAGCAGGTCTAGTTCCTTGATTGATGATGTCAAAAGCTTTATTAGTGGTAGATGGTATAAAAATTGATTCTACACAAGCGGCTGCAACATCAATACGGCTGGCATCTCCTGATAATGTGTCGCCTTGACCTAAAACTACACCCAACTTACCATTAGTGGTGGCTTTGAGGAGAGTATTCAAGTCGTAGGAAGTGAAAGGCCCGTCAATTAAACGACCGGGGCGAATGATAGTGTATGGTAAACCAGAATTAGCGATCGCTGCCTCACCTTTTTGTTTAGCATCTAATACACCAAAAGCATTCAGCACACTAAAAGGAAATTTATCTTTGCGGTGAACACCACAAGAAGACACAAACACAAATCTTTGCAAATTGCGAGGTGCAGCCGCTACCAAGTTACTCACCCCCTCAGCATCCACCTTCGTCGGCGTATTTTTTGCCTTAGCTTCCCGATATTCAGAGTCCAGGAAAATTTGTCCCCATTCTAAGAAATTTGGCTGAGGGTCAAAGTCCCATCTCGTTGAAGGAAAGGCAGTCGTGCCAGTACAACAGATAATGTGAGTAATATTCGGCATCGCTGCTGGTAATGTGTTAGCCTCCCGGATATCTCCGACAGCAATTTCCACTTTGTTATCAAACATTTTTTCGGCTTTTGCCGCATTTCGTGTCAGGACGCGCACCTTGACATTCTTCTCTAACAGCTTTCCTACAACTAGCTGCCCAACTCCACCAGTAGCACCAACAACTAGCACTAAATCTTCAGCACTCATAATTTTATCTAGGATAGTCTATTCCTAATCTACTCACAATCTAGACCAGTCTGTTTGTTTCCCAGGAGAGATATTCTTTCTCACAATACAATTAACTGTCATTTTTCAAAGAATTTATTTCATTAACATTTTCTACAGCTTGTTCTAAAATTTCTGATGGCAACATACCTGCTCGATGGGCATCATCAGGCACACCGTGAGGATTTAATACTGCTTTTGGTAAGTAAACTAATTCTCTTAACGGTGTTACCATTGCATCTTCGGTAACTTTGTAAGGTAATCTTCCCATCGCCACATTATCTAGATTCAACTCATGGCGGTCATAAACACTTAGTTCATATTCTTCAGTAAATGAAAGACAGTTTGTGGGGCAGAATTCCACACAATTACCGCAAAAAATACAAACTCCGAAATCTATGCTGTAATGATTGAGCTTTTTCTTTTTACTAGCTTTGTCAAATTCCCAATCTACTACCGGCAAATTAATCGGGCAGACTCGTACACAAACTTCACAAGAGATACACTTATCAAATTCAAAATGAATCCGTCCGCGAAATCTTTCAGAGGGAATGAGTTTTTCGTAAGGATACTGTACAGTAATGGGACGGCGGCGCATGTGGTCAAATGTTACGGACAGACCTTGCCCAATGTATCGACCTGCTAGAAAGCTGTGTTTAGCATAGCGGCCAACTTCTTTAAGAAAATTAAACATGAATAATCGACTCTTAACTATGAGTGTTATTAATCAGCACGTTAATAGCAATTACTAACACTTAACTCCCTCAAACGAGAGACTTGCAGTAAAAATTAATTGTTGGTTTAAATACAATAAATTATTAGAAGGTATGAATGTTAAATTATCTGTTATTGGGATTTTTTCTTACTTATATTAATAACCTAAATGTTTGCTATAGATATAGCCTCCAAAATTATAATTAACTGAAATGAATTACTTCAAGTCGTTGTAGAGACATTGCATACAACATCTCTACAAAATTTCTAAGGTGCAGCTTTTCAAAATTACAAATAATCTTTTTGCTTATCTTCTATCATCATTCGCACTACATCTTTCATTGTGTATTGTGCTTGCCATCCCAACTTTTCTTTTGCATTTGCTGGGTTACCTCTGCCAATTACAATATCAGTGGGTCGTAATAAACTACCATCAGTAGTTACATATTCTTGCCAATCTAATCCTAAACAAGCAAAAGCCTCTGCTACAAAGTCTTCTAATTTTGATGTCTCGCCAGTTGCAATTACATAATCATCTGGTTCATTTTGTTGCAACATTAAATACATCGCCTCAACATATTCAGGAGCCCAACCCCAGTCACGTTGAACGGAGATATTACCTAAATAAAGGTGATTCTGCTCGCCTTTAGCAATACGACAAGCACCAGAAATAATTTTCTGAGTTACAAATCTTTCTGGTCTTAAAGGCGATTCATGGTTGTATAAAATACCAGAACAAGCAAATAAGCCATAAGCTTCTCTGTAATTAGCGACTTCCCAAAAAGCCGTAGCTTTAGCCACACCATAAGGACTGCGTGGACGAAATGGTGTATTTTCATCTGCTGGCTGTTCACCCGTATTCCCAAAGCATTCACTAGAACCGGCATTATAAAGTTTAATCGGCGCACCAATAAAACGAATCGCTTCTAATAAATTCAAAGTCCCAGTAGCGATACTCTCTAAAGTTTCTACTGGTTGTTCAAAAGATAAACCCACAGAACTTTGTCCCGCTAGGTTGTAAACTTCATCTGGCTGAATTTTTGTCAAAACCTGCAAGACACTACGAAAATCAGTCAACGCCACAGAAGCCAATTTAATTTGATCATGGATGCCCAAGCGCACTAAATTATTAAACGACGACATCTGCGCGTCCCGTGAAGTTCCACAGACAATGTATCCCTTGTTTAAGAGTAACTCTGCTAAATAAGCCCCATCTTGACCTGATACTCCACAAATAAGTGCTTTTTTCGGCATATTTTTATCTCAGGAATATTACGTAGATAAATGTATTACCTTGAACTCAGGTAAAAATAAAACAACCATATTATCATGATTTTTTAGGAAGCGTACAAAACTAGCTTCTAGACCCAGCCTCTAATCTTTGTGAGGATATTTGGAAAGTATTAAACAAATCAATTAAGCGAGTCTTTTCAGCATTAGCCAAATCATTGCAAATTTTTATCTACTGACAGAACACCCTTACTGGAGCTTTTTAAATTTCCAAACATTCTCTAATAGATTGATTGTTTTTGGCGGGAGTCTGTTAAAATTTCATATCACCTGTAACCTGTAATCTATAATCTTTTATACTACCTATAAAAATTTGCATTCCTAATTATTTTCTTAGCAATAATTGATTCTTTTTCATCTTTCATAATCAATTCAGTCTGATTAATTTTGACTATTTCATACTTTTCTGCTATGAACAAAGAGATGAAATTTATTAATATATCTGCTAAATTTATTTTATGTAATATTGGCAAACTAAAATTAAACATAGATTGAGGAGCAGACTTAACAATTAAAAATAATCTGCCATAGTTGACATACCATACACCAGTAAATTTATCACCAGTAAATAATTCTTTAGGTTTAGCGAGAATATATGTCTGTGTCTTGGTTTGGGTATAAGTCATATCATCTTTAAATTCAATAGAAAATTTTTCCCACTCGCTGTTAAAACGCCATTTACCAAAAAGTAAAAATTCCATATCAATATCTGAAAGACTCATATTAATTCCTTAATTAAATAATTTCTGACTTTATCGCCAATTGTTGCTACAAACTTTCACGCGAGTCAAAAACAGGTGCATTTGCCATACCAACCAAGAATCAACCCGCCAAGCGCCCATTGATATAGGTTCTACTGATGAATTTGCAGATATACTAGCAGTATTTTGGTCGTAGTGTAACCATTTAACTGGTAGATGTCCCATTGGTGTATGTGGGGATAATTTAAAAGTTAGTTGTTCGTATTGCAACCATTTTCCGTCCTTGCGCCACCCCAGCGATCGCCTAATTTTTTTTCGGTTTCATAATCAACTTGTCCACCAATTTCATCCCAAATACTTTGCTGAATACTAAAGCCAAAATAACCATGACTATATTTTTGCCAAAGTTGATCAATGTTATAAAAAGCTTGGCAAGAAAAATTCAGAATATCTTCCCGATAAACTTCATTCCAATCACTCTTACCCATAATTTGCAACATTAATTTGGCTGTTTCAATATCTGCATCTTGCCATTTATACTCTGCCAGTAGACTTTGCAGCTTACCATAATCAATAGTTGTTGTAACCTGCAATTCTTCTTGGTTAAACTTAATATCATCCTGAACTACTTCTGGTAATTTTATTTTTTCTATTAGAATTTCCGCTTTGGTATCAATACTTTCTATCTCTACTATCCCCAGTGCTTTTTTTTTGAGCAACCAGTTGAGTAGACATATAATTAGATATTAAACAAATCGCTTGATTGGCAGTTATTTCATCTTGATTGATATTAAAATCGTAAACTTGACCATCTAATAATTGTGCTTGAAAAAAAGCATCTTGCAGCCTATCTTGTTTTTCATAACTTGCTACTAATAAATTGAGAATATTATGAGAGATTGTATTACTATCTTGGATTTTAAATAAATTTACTTCAGAATTTAAATTACTACTAGCTAAATCTTGAATTTCTCCGACAGTTGCATAAAAATCTGCATCTACTTTTACCACTTCATCTATTAAAGATTGTAACGGACTAAAGTAATCTTGCAGGGAATTTTCCAGATTAATTGCTGTTTCTGCTATTTTGGCAATTTCTTGGCGAATTTTTGTCGCTCTGAGTTGATATTCATAAATTTCTTGATATACTTCTATATCTTTGGCTATCTGTTGAATAGCTCGCTGCTGATTTTTAGTGTCTTCTCCTAAACATTTAATTCCCGCACTGAGCAATTGGACTTTTTCTAAAATCAAAAGATTAGTATTGCTTAACAATAAAGTAGATTTTAAATTTTCTTTCTTTTCCCATTTTAACTTTTCGAGAATTTGCGGATTATTAAAGTTTTTTACCTCTAACTTATTTCTTTCTTCATTAATTTTTCTAATTTCGCCGTATTTTTGGTTAAATAAATTTTTCCAATCATCGATAAATTTTAATAAAAATTCTTGATAACTATCCTTATAACTATCCAAAAAATCCAAAAGTTGAGTATAATCCCTAATTAATAATTTAACTTCTGCTAAAATCTCGGATTGGCTAATTTCTTGTTTGCGTTTAATTAATCCCCACAAGTAAGCATGAGATTTATAACCTTCTTTGATTAAGGTTTGACATTTTTGAATTTTTTTTTGAACCTTCTTTAACTGAGGATTTTTTATAATCGGGAATTTATATTTTTTTTCATAAATCGTAATCGATTCATAGGTAATTAGTTGTTTTTGCTTTCTAGCTAACATCACAGATTCTAAAAAATATACCCATTGCGATACTCAATCATCAAGAATGACTATCTTTAATCTACTATCCATTTCAACACTTTTGGATCTTTGTTATAGTAATATGTTTTGCCATTTTTAGCAGTCACAGGCTTATCTTGCCTGGCTTTGCTTCTAATAGTAGCCAGAGAGTAGTCTGTTAATGTTTGCATTTCTTTGTGAGACAGTCCTGTAATTGTTGCTGTTACTGCCGATTCTCGTTGTATTTTCAATTCTTGTTTAGGCAAAACATCTATAGTAATTAGTTCTGCTTCCGATAATTTACTACCCTGTTTTTCTCGGCGATAATCTGCTATGGAAATTAGCTGCCAAGTAGATTCTGCTGAAAGTTCCAACACCCATTGATGATAGTTAAACAGACTTTCTCGATGTCCGACACTAATAAAAGTTGTTTTTGTTGCTTGTAATTGTTGATATAAATTACTTTCGTTTTTCAAATCTAAAGCACTTGTCGCTTCATCTAAAATTGTGAAACTTGGATGTGTCACTAATAATCGGGCAAAAGCTAGGCGTTGTTGTTCACCCAACGACAAGATATTTTCCCAAGGAACTTCTGTATCAAACCCCTTGATGCGAGTCAGCAAGTGTTGGAGGTTAACTTGTTGTAGAACTGCTTCGAGTTCGCGATCGCTCATGTTGCGATCTGTGTGGGGATAAAGCAACTGTTCCCGCAAAGTCCCCAAAATAATATAAGGACGTTGGGGTAAAAACAAAACTTCTTTGAGTGGAGGACGCACTAAACGACCAGTTCCTGCATTCCACAAACCTGCGATCGCCCTTAACAAAGAACTCTTACCCCTACCACTAGGGCCAACTATCAATAATCCTTCCCCTGGTTGAACCGCCAGTGATAAATTTTTCACTATGACTTGTTCATAATTAGGAGTTTGTAACGTTACATCTTCAAAAGCAAAATGGTTATCTTCAACTGTTTTAATAATGCTGACGTTCTCTGGTTGTTGGATCACAGATTCTAGCGCATCAGAAAACTTAGCTAACCGTTTTACATAACCAGAAAATCGGCTAGAAATCCCAAACTCAGATATTAATGCTCCCAGAGAATTGGAAAACATGAAACAAACTACACTAATTTGATTAATTTCTCCATAATCAATTTGATCTTGTAAAAATAAAGGTGTCAGAACAAACATCGAAAATACACCAATTGCTGACTGATATGCTCTAGCAAAAGCATCTTGTCCCCTTTCCCAATTCAAGCGGCTTTCTGCACTTTGAATCACATTATTAAATCGACGCTGAATCATATTTAATTCTTCTGCTTCTCCCTGAAAAAAAGCTATTGATTCAGCATGATTCCGCACATGAGTCAAGCAATAAGCTAAGTCTGCTTTAAATTGAATTTCCTCTTGATTGATTTTGCTCAGTTTTTGATTTAAGAGAATAGCTATTAAGTTTCCCGCAATTGTATAAATCACTAAATAAATAGCAATTTCCCCAGAAATAGTAGCAATAATTAACAAAGCACTTCCCATTTCTAGAGTCTTTTCTAAAAACAGTGTGGAAAATCTTAAAGCACTATTAGTAATAGGTTCTATTTCTTTAGATAAGCGTTGGTCTGGGTTATCTATATCAGATTTAAAATTGATTTTATAATAAGCTTGACTACGAAAATATTTTTTCTAAAATATGACTATTCAGCCATTTATACCAATTAAGAGCTATCTTTTTAGTCACATATTTTGATAAGGTTACGATGGCAACCGATGATAAAACAACTAAACAAGATACCCATAAAGTCTCTTTATATTTATCAAGACTTCTCTGTTCAATCACAATATCAATTACATAGCGATTCCAATAGGTATTTGCCGCATTTATGCCAATCATTCCAAATATTAATAATATTAAGAGAATGAGCATTCCCCAGGAATAAATCACATCTGCAAATACTCTTCCTTTTGTTTCTGTTGGATACCAATAGGGTTGAGCAACTATTTTAATATCTTGCCAAAATTGAATAAAGCTAGAAAGAGGATTTGGATTATTTTGCTCACGTACAGATGAAATTTGCATATTCTCAAAGTGAACTACAGTATAAATCTTGAAATGGCCTTTGAGGAAAAAATTAAACTCAGAGGCCATTTTGTGATTTTAAAAATTGAAGATTTTTAGCTCCCCAGCAACTGTACTACGTTGTTACTTCCTCCTCAACAATTTCAATAGTTTTTGGAGTATCCCCTTCTGGAGTGTCAGTCACAACTACTGAGTTGAGATGTTGTTGGAGTTTGGCTTTGAGTTCATCTGTAATTGGTAATTCATTGATTTCTTTGAGGAGAAATCTCACAGATTCAGTTTTGCTGCGTTCTGTATATACAAGTTTGAGGACGTTTTCAGTTCCAAAGCCTGTAATATATTCTGCCAAAATGCCTACTAATCCTAGCAAACCTAGACCCCCCAAGAGTCCTAACGGCCCGCCTAAAGATGAAAGTAAAGCGACAACTGCGGCGACATTACCACCTGATGTAGCTGTTGCAATCACAAACAATATGCCAGGAAGACCTAAACCAGCGAGTTTTTTGACCAATTCATCCATTGTACTTACCAATATCCTTGTATTTTCGGTGAAAACATGAATCCGAATTTATGCCAACAACAGACTACATAATTCATCAATTTGTTGGCTATATTCAGCAATTAATTGATGGGCTACAGCTTGTAGCTTACGAGTATTTGGCAGTTTGATATTATCTATTGCTTCTAGTTCCTCTTCTAAAAATGGTTGAAACCGATAGTAAGAACTTTTAGCCTCTTGATTGCTAGGTTCAAACAACCGTTCTAACTCTCCAGATACCACTTCACTATTACCATCAAACACAATATTTAAAAGTGGTCTACTCCATTGCAAGAGTCCCCAGTTTTTGACGGAATTATGAGGGTACACACTCGTCAAGGAACCTGTACCTAAAGAAACTACTAAGATATCTTCTGAATTGAGGACTCTGTTGGCTTCTTTTTTACTACTAATTTGTGCTTCTATAATAGCTAAATGGGCTGGATTATTAGCAAAAACACCACCATCAATTAAAGTGTAAAAGCCACTAGTGTTGTGAGAAGTTGGAATCCGATGGGGAGCAAAATAAGTGGGAGTAGCACTCGTGGCTAATGCTACATCTAATAGCGAAAAACCTCCACACAAATTGCGAAAATTTTTAGATTCTATCTGTTCTTTGTGGAGTTGATTGGTAAAAAATATGGGAATCCGTTGTTCAATATCGTAGCTAGTGACAAAAACTTCTTTCAGATTATTTTCTAGAGATGCAGTCCCAAAATATTGTCTTAAAATTTCTTCTTTGCCTTTTGAAGGATATTTTGGTTGGAGAAATATATCTTCTATTGGCCCTAGTATTCTTTCAAAAAATGGCTCATAAAATATTTCTACACCATACTCAAGAAAGAGTTGCAGTAAATCCTCAGCAGTGTATTCCGCAAATAACTCTTCAGATGTTGTGGAAGTTAGCCGAGGTTGTGTGAGTCCGAGGGCTAAAATTCCTCCACTAGAAGTACCCGCAATCAAATCAAACAAACTAAATATCGGTTTTTGCGTCCGCCTTTCAATTTCTGCTAACAAAAGTGCTGGAATAATTCCCCGAATACCGCCTCCATCAATAGATAGTATTTTATATTTGGATTTAGCTGTAGTTTCCATAGTTTCTGGTGTCTGATTTTCAATTAATGTTGCTACCTTTGTGGGTTGAACATTATCTTCAACGTCACTTTGACTAATAGATTCTGGTATTGGTTCGGTAACTTGTAGCGGAAGAGTGACTAAATTGAGAAGAATATCTGATTCTTGATTGTTAGTTGGCGTTGCTTCTTCTTGATTAATTAAAGAAACTGTTGCTGCTAATAAATTTGTAGTGATTGGTGAAATCTTTTCTTCAGCAGTAGTTATTATTTCATCTTGTGGCGATGATAGATTTGACAAGGGTATTTGTGCGACATCCCAACTAGGATTACCACGCAAATTTCCTTGCTGTTCGGCGACAGTTCTACTTGTGATGGTTTTTCCTTCACCTTCATCTAATTTCCAATAAGCCACTAACCCTGCTTCATCTCCTACTATTAGTCCACAACGATGAACTTGGATTTGTTCTAAGGTACAGGGATAATTCCAGACACTAATATTAGCTAATTGCCCAGCAAAATATACACGTTTGTGTAAAGTTGCCCCAAGAGTTAACGGACTAGTTGCTTTGTTTAAAGCTGTACCTCTTAAAGAATCAGTGTATTCTTGCTCATCCAGGTAGACTGTGAGCTTTCCCTGATTAAAAACAATAGCAAAAAAATGCCATGAGCCTATAGTTAACTCTCCTTGTCCAAAGGTTTTAATACCTTTGGTCACAGTTTCATCAATGTAAATATCTAAATTTCCTGCTTCACTAATACCAAATTCAAAATTATCGCTGTATCGGTCTGAAGAACGAGCAAAAAACACATTGCGAGTGCCGTAGCTAGTGGCTTTATTGGTTAATTGATGAGGGTTTATCCAGCCTGAAACTGTGAAGGTTGAACTTCCTTGTGCAAAAACACCACCAAGGTCGTTTTTACCAAAATCTATGTAATCATCTATGCCATCAAATGTTAAAACTGTTTGCGTCTGTACTATATTGCTCACAGCATTTTTATCTCCAAATAAAATTAATTTTTTATTAAAAAAGTAAATTTAAATAGTAATTTTTGAATGCTAAATTTAGCAATTAAAATAATAATATATTAACTTGTGACAATTTTATCTATATTTTTTCAATAAAAATGATTTACATATCATTTTGAGCAAGTCAAATTAGTCTTATATAGTTCAAAAAAGTATATTGTTGAAATCAAATTTAACAAATAACCAAGATGAAGACTGAGGATTTGAAATTCGCTTGCTAGGCCAAACCACAAATCCAGAATATTTGGTCTGATAGCCTATTTTTGCGTAACTAAAGTTTCGGCGATCGCCTGAGAAATTGGATAATAAGGTGAATATATTTCCATCCAGAAAAATTCTCCGACTGGGTTAATTTCGAGGAATACATAGCGGCCATCAGGAGTAAGAATGATATCAATTGCGCCATAGTTTAAGCTAAATTCAGCCATCAAGGTGAGTAGCTTTTTTTCAATATCTTCTGGCAAGTCGTAGGGTTGCCAATTCTTAGCTAAGGCTTTACCTTCTTTACGCCAATCAAAGGTAGAACCTTCTAAGCTTTGTGAATCGACTGCGGCTGTGAATACCCGATGTCCTACAATAGTTGTGCGTAATTCTAATGCTTTGGGTACGTTTTCTTGAAAAGTCATCGGACAAAAACGTAGCCCTTCCATATTCTCTAGATCATCTGCTGTTACGGGAGTGGTAAACACAACATTTTCCCGCCCTTGCTGATCATAAATAGCAAAGGAAGACAGCATTTTAGTAACAATACCTTGGGGACATTCTTGGGCAAATTGTTTGACGGCTGTGGGATTATTTGTAGTCAGGGTACGCGGAGTTAAAAGCCCAATTTTTTGGGCGACTTGCAACTGCAATTGCTTATTATTCGCCCGATCCACATTGAACATTTTATCTAAATGAAATCCTTGGAGACTGGCAATCATACCCCTCACGGTGACGCGACATTCCTGAATGGACGCATCTCGATATTGCTTGTCCATTGAATTGGGGATTTTATGCCCATAGCGCATCCGCCGATACCAAACGGCAGAAACTTCGCTTAAATCAAGCCGTTGTTCGCCATCGGTAATGATGACTCTTTCACTATCACCAGAGTAAATATCTAGCTTGACTTCAGTGGGAAATCTATCTGTGTCAAACCGAAATGCTTTTTCGCCTCTAGCTTCAATTTCTTTGATAACTAAAGGAATGCTTTCGTTGTCGTTGCTAAAGGTAACTATTAATGCTGTCATAAAAAGTATGAAGTCTGAAGTCTGAAATTTCGCTATGGCAATCCTAAATTATCTACAAACATCTTTCTCCCTTGTCTACCCTGTCTCCCTTGTCTGGATCATTCATGTTATTTGTCTGGTTGCAACAGTGCATCTGCGATCGCATCGGCAATGGGCAAGTTTAAATCCTTCTCTAACATTCCCCACTCGCCAGTAGGGTTAACTTCTAAAAATACATATTCGCCTGATGGGGTGAGGATAAAATCAAACGAGCCAAACAATAGTCCTAGTCTCCCCATAAAAGTTTGTAGACGAAGAACTACTTCATCAGGAAGTTCATAATGTTGCCATGCACCAACATCTACACCCGGTTTCCGCCAATCAACTTTGGCTGCTGCATACACATCTGCATTCAGCGCCCCGACAAACACTTCACCATTCACATACACTACCCGTAATTCCTGCTGCTTGGGAATTTGCTCTTGAAAAACCATTGGGCAGTAGCGCAGCGATTCAGCATCTTGTAAGTTTTCTTCTTTGACAACGCTGGTGTACATAAAGAACGAAGAGTTAGCCTGCATACTGCGAGAAAGTGCAGTTAACAGCTTGCTCACCATTTTGCCGTTCACTTGCTCAAAAAACTCTCTAGCGGCTGCTGCTTTGTTTGTCACAAGAGTTTGAGGAATCGCAAAACCTACTTCTGAGGCAATTCGCAGTTGACGCAGTTTATTACTGGCATAATCTATTCGTTCTAGATTATCTACCCAACGAGCTTGTTTGAGGCTATCCCAAAAACTATCTAAAGTTGTTTTTGATTCTTTAATACAAGCTTCGCGGAACTTGGGGGCTAATTCGGGAGTGATGTTTGGTTCCCAAATTCGGCGTAACCATACAGCTTGCACCTGTTCTGTGCTGATAGATTGGTTGTTATATTCTATAGTATGGTAGCTTTTAGACTTATCAAATTGTGCCGTTAATTGTAATTCTAAAGGGAATTTATCAGTATCTAGACGAAATGGTTGCGCTCCTTTTTTTAACAAAGCTTCTGCCACTTTATCTATTGTGAAGAAATCTCCACTGTGGGTAATTAATAAAACAACATCACCAGACAATTGCATAATATTATGTTGTAAAAATCTAAAAAAGCTTTTGTTTATAGTCCCAACTTCTTGAAGAAGTCGGGTTGATAAATGCGATCGCCTGCCCAACAGTAGCTTTTAGTTTTTAAATAACAATCAAGCTAGGTTTAGCTATCTTCCCAATCAGAAGGCCACTTAAAAGTCCAAATTGGAGGAGGTGGTGGGGGTTCTTCAGAAGGTGGTACCGGCGGATTTTCATCAGGTTGCGCTGCCAAAAAATAGGCAAAGAAAGGCACTACTTTTAGGGTGCCGCCTTGGGTTGTACTTGTAGACATGGTATTATTCCTTGATATTGATTTTTCTTGAGGGGTAGCAGTTAATTAATCACAACTACCCCATTCACTTTAGTTCAAGCTAACTAGATTTAAAAATCTTCAAAATCAGAAGGTTACTTGAAGGTGAAGAAAGGAGCATTATCTGCTTGTGCAGCAATTTGCTCTTCTAACAAACGAGCAAAGAAATGTACTACTTATAGGTTTGCTGGTTTGTTTGTGTTAATAGACATAGTATTCATTCTTGATGTTGGTTTTTATCCAGAAGTAGCAATTATTTAATCGATTACTGCTACTCCCTTCACCTCAAATTTAAAAGACTACTAAGTATCTTCTAAATCTGAAGGAAACTTGAAAGTCCAAGGCCAAGAAGGAGTTTCTGTTTCTCCTCCTTCTGCTGTTTGTTTTTCCAAGAAACATGCAAAGAATGGTACCAATTCGACATTCACAGTTTTAATTGTGTTTGTAGACATGGTGCTTTCCTTGAAGGAAACTATTTTTGCCACTAAATATATACCAGTAATTAAATATCTGTGCAAGGACAGTTAAGACAGTTAAGACTTAAGTTTGTGAAGACAGTTAAGACATTTAAGACAGTTAAGTAAAAATTTGTTAACAACTAGTAATATTTAAATAGGAATTTGCAAAAGACTACATTAATCAAGGCTTGATTGTTTTTTATCAAGCATAAGAATATTAAATATTTATTTTGAAAAAAAAATTAGCAAAGCCAATACTGAAAAATTACAATCAACAATTATGTTTGGCGTTGCAGAGATGCGGGATGAATTCAAATATTTAACCAAAATTAAAAGAGATTTTTCAAGCCTTTGCAACTGTAGCAACCCTCAATGATTAACAAATACCTCTCTTCCTTGTCTCCCTTGTCTTGCTATATTCTGAAGTAATATTAATTCTACAAGAGGCTGCATATAAACCCCTGAGACTGGAAATCTGGGGCTATACAAATAAAGCCTCCACTCGACAAGCTCACTGACCACCTTCGCAGGCTAATTATATGCTTCTTCATATCGATTTGGTATAACAGCAAATAAATAGCAAAATGCTGACCTTTGCCGCGATTGCATGATCTGATGATTTTGTTGAATCGGCAAGGACAATGCAACATTTAGTCTGACCACGTCATTACTTAAGATTTATTTTATAAATCGTCACTTACAAGTTGTGAGAACATTTGTTACTATTCAGACCCAGAAACATTATATAAAGTATTTGTACTGAAAAATACAACCAATTTTCAAAGTATTGACGTGAATTTATGCCTCTAGACGTAGTGATATTTTTTCATTGTTGATTTGAAATAATCATTATATTTACCAATGACGAAGTTTTACTAAATTTTAGAGAATAAAACACAACAATATATTTTTTAAATCTTAAAAAAATGTTTACTAACCCCAACATTTTTAACCATCAGGCAAAAAATATTGCAGTTAATAAAAATTTATTTTTAAATATCATTTTGGGGATAATTAACCGTCAAGATAAACAGCAGCATACCTCACAAAAAAGCTTCAAAAAACGTTTGAAACTGGCAGTAGAGAAGCTACATCATAAAACATTAGATATCAGATTACAGGGAATTACCGAACTCGGAGAATTAGCCAATTATCATGGACAAGAGAACTGGGAAATTATAGAACTTCTCACGGCTTTTGTGCGGCAAAATTCCCTTTACACAACAAACCCGGAAGTTAAAAATCAGTTATCAACCAAAATTCATCCAGATATTCAGGCTGCGTTGCAAGTACTCACAAAAACTGACACTCCAAAATCTTTAGCATCTGAACAACTCGACTTGAGTTATACAGATTTACGCGGAGCAAATCTCAGTGGTGGAAACCTTGTAGGTGTGAATCTCTACCAAGCTAATTTATCAGGAGTGAATCTGGCGGGGGCAAATCTCAGTGGTGCAATTCTCTGTGCTGCTAACTTATCCCAGGCTAACTTAGTGGGTGCAAACCTTAAGGAAGCAATTATCAGTGCGGCTAACTTGTCTGGAGCAAATCTCGCCAAAGCCAATTTAGTCAAAGTAAACTTTTATCTCGCTAATTTGTCTCAAACTAATCTCCAAGATGCCATACTTGAAGGAGCTAATTTCCGAGAAGCAAAATTTTCCGGATAAACATAATTCACACTGAATATAGAACAGCTTCTGTAAGATTACTATTAATTTTTGACAGTACAAGTCTAGGTACTGACATTGAATTAGGGTGAAAAACTACGAAATTTTTCGCAAATATTCAAGATTATCTCTGGGGTTGTCACAATATCATTACAAAGCCAATTTTAAACATCAAAGTTATATCAATAAAAATCCGTAATTTTCTATTCAACCCTTGAGCGAAATGTTATACTCATCCCAATATCTAAGTAATAATTCTGTAATGTGAGGAATCTAATTCCTATGTCTGCAAATAAGACAGACAAAATGTTGCGTTGGTTGATAGGTACAACAGTTATATTCGCGCTGGGGCTGAATATAATTGTTTTTGCTGCCTCCAGTAAAAAGGATTTATCAATTTCGCAGCAAATACAATACAGAACGCAAGCATTAACAACAACTGCAATTATGTTTTTAGGTTTGGCAGTGATGATTAATGCTTATTATGCGGGTAAACGAGCCGAGGCAATGCAAAAAAAATGCGATCGCTCCGAAAAAAAATGTCGAAGTGAGTCTGCAAAATACGCAAATCTCCCAAGACAGATTGATTGCAGATAGATTTATGGCTGCTATTACGCAGCTTGGTCATGAAAGAATTGAAACGCGCATCGGGGCAATTTATGTTTTAGAACGGATTGCCCAGGATTTTCCTAAAGAACACTGGACAATTATGGAAATCCTGGCAGCATTTGTGCGGGAGAATACAGGCATTCCCACAGAAGGCGAACTCTTCAAAGAAGAAGATGCACAGCCAACATATTGGGGTAAACCCAAAAATCGCGTGCTGGCAACCAAACACAACAATGAAGCCGCTCCCAAAATTCGCCGGGATGTCCAAGCCGCACTGACAATCATTGGTAGACGTAATTCCCTATTAGAATTAGAAAGTCAAAAATTAGATTTACGCAACATAGATATTCGGCGAGCAGATTTACTCGGCGCTAATTTAGAAAGGGCAGATTTACGCGGCGCGGATCTTTCTGGTGCAGATTTACGCGGTGCGAACCTTTCGGGAGCTAACCTCAACAGTGCCAAATTGGTGCGCTCCATTCTCTACGAAACCAATTTACAAAAAGCCAACCTGCGGGAAGCCAACTTACAAGGGGCAACCTTGAACCGTGCTAACCTTTATGGCGCAAACTTGCGTGCAGCTAACCTGCAAAATGCAAGTCTGCGTACAGCTAACTTACAAGGAGCCAACCTGTATAAAGCTAACTTACAACAGGCAACCTTGAAAGTAGCTAACCTCGCGGGTGCAAAATTATTTCTGGCGAATTTACAAGGTGCAAAGCTGGGTAAAGCTAACTTGCATTTAGCCGGATTAATTGGTGCTAACTTACAAGCAGCCAACTTAAATGGCGCTAACTTGTCTGGGGCAAATTTAAATGCTGCCAAACTCCAGCAAACAGAAGTCTTTTTTGCTAACCTCACCGAAGCCAGTTTGACAGAAGCCGATTTACATCAAGCCAACCTGATGGGAGCTAACTTGAATCGGGCAGTTTTGTATGAGGCTAATTTATCTAAAGCCAACCTCATCGGCGCGAATTTATTTGGCACAAATTTGTGTGATGTCAAACTAGAAGGTGCAATTCT
Organism: Nostoc piscinale CENA21; assembly: GCF_001298445.1. Taxonomy (NCBI): domain Bacteria; kingdom Bacillati; phylum Cyanobacteriota; class Cyanophyceae; order Nostocales; family Nostocaceae; genus Nostoc; species Nostoc piscinale. The sequence continues at coordinate 1,070,409 of NZ_CP012036.1, forward strand.
CACAGGTGTGAAAAATTTAGACTCACAACAGATTGGCATGGCAGTAGGCGATCGCACAACCCGACTACCTGATGATCTTGAACCTCCTACACACTGGCGACAGTCGAGTTAAGAGGCAAGGGGGCAGGGTGTAGAGTGCAAGGGGGAAAATATTTTACTCAGCACTTTCGAGTCAGCTATTCATGAGAAAATCTTAAAACCAAACCTAAAAAACCTTTCCCCTAGCCCCATCTTCACGACAGAGGTAATACCACCATTGGAGAAACTCTTAAAAATTTCAAAAATTATTGATACTTGTACTGAATTTATCGGTCGATTTACCAGTTGGCTGGTGCTAGTCATGGTCATACTGGGAGTATGGAACGTTGTCGGGCGATACTTGGGGCGATTTATTGGCAGTAACCTGACATCCAACGCTTATATCGAAGCCCAGTGGTATATTTTTGATTTAGTTTTTTTGCTGGGCGCAGCTTACACCCTGAAGCACAACGAACACGTCCGCGTAGATATTTTTTATAGTAATTGGCAACGTCGGCGCAAAGCCTTAGCAGACTTGGTGGGGACAGTATTTTTTTTGATTCCCTTCTGCGTGATGGTAATCATTTTTTCCTGGGATACCATCATTGCTTCTTGGCAAATTCAGGAAAATTCTCCTGATCCTGGTGGTTTACCCCGCTACCCAATCAAAGCCATGATTATTGTCTCCTTTGTATTGCTGATTTTTCAGGGAATTTCCCAAGCAATTAAAAACTGGGCAATTATCCAAGGCAGACTAGCAGCAGAGGAGGAACAACGTGACACTGGCTTATGAATGGCTGGGGCCGCTGATGTTTGCGGGTGCTTTGGTCTTGTTATCTCTGGGATATCCCGTAGCATTTTCCCTGGGTGGTGTAGCTATTGTCTTTGGTTTATTGGGCATTAGTTTGGCTGTGTTTGACCCCATATTTCTCACCGCTATGCCCCAGCGAATTTTCGGGATTATGGCTAATTACACCCTATTAGCTATTCCTTACTTTATTTTTCTAGGCTCAATGCTGGAGAAATCTGGCATCGCGGAACGGCTGTTAGAAACAATGGGGATTTTGTTGGGACGGTTGCGTGGTGGACTGGCCTTAGCAGTGGTATTGGTGGGAGCATTACTGGCTGCAACTACTGGTGTTGTAGCAGCCACAGTGGTAGCGATGGGTTTAATTTCTCTGCCAATTATGCTGCGCTATGGTTACAACAAACAATTAGCCACGGGTGTGATTGCAGCTTCAGGAACTCTAGGGCAAATTATTCCGCCGAGTGTGGTTTTGGTAGTCTTAGGCGACCAACTTGGTGTGTCTGTAGGTGATTTGTTTATTGGTTCGGTGATTCCCGGCTTGATGATGGCTAGTGCCTTTGGCCTGCATGTGCTAATTGTGGCATTTTTGAAACCAGATGCCGCGCCAGCTTTGCCTGCGGAAGTTCGAGAAATTGGCGGTAAAGCCTTGGGGACAAGGGTCATTCAGGTGATGTTGCCGCCTTTGGTAGTAATTTTACTTGTGTTGGGTAGTATATTTTTTGGCATTGCTACCCCCACAGAAGCAGGTGCTGTTGGTTGTGTAGGTGCGATCGCTTTAGCAGCAGCTAACGGTCAACTAACTTTAACATCTCTGCGTCAAGTATGTGATACTACTTTGCGAATCACCAGTATGGTGATTTTCATTTTGTTTGGTTCGACAGCTTTCAGCTTAGTATTCCGAGGATTAAATGGCGATCAATTTATGTTTGATGTCCTCGCCAATCTTCCTGGTGGTAAAGTCGGCTTTTTAGCCGTTAGTATGATTGTGGTGTTTATTCTCGGTTTCTTTATCGACTTTTTTGAAATTGCCTTTATTGTCATACCCTTATTTGTACCTGTTGCCCAGCGATTAGGCATCGATTTAGTTTGGTATGGTGTAGTATTAGGGGCGAATCTACAAACTTCCTTTTTAACACCACCTTTTGGCTTTGCTTTGTTTTATCTGCGTGGTGTTGCACCTCCAGAAGTCACCACATCTGATATTTATCGCGGTGTCATACCGTTTATTCTGCTGCAATTATTAGTTGTGTTGTTAATTATTGTCTTCCCGCAGATTGTCAGTTTCTTACCTTCTTTGGGAAGTTAACTGCCCTTCTGCCTCCTACTATATCTAAGATTTAGCCACACGCTCTTGCTGTCTAGATTCCTGTACCAAAATGCTGTGTAAGGTTTGCAATAACTCCTTAGTTGTATAAGGCTTAGGAATAAACTTTTTCACACCAGATAACGTGGTTAATTTACTACTAGCTGTCAAACCACTAACAGCAATCACCTTGACTTGAGAGTTCATTTTTTGCAAAGTGCTAATAGCGGTAGCACCATCCATTGAAGGCATCATCATATCCATCAACACCAAGCTAATTTCGTCTTCGTGTTGGGCATAAAGAGCGATCGCTTCAACACCATTAGTAGCGGTTAATACTCTGTAGTTGTAGGTTTCTAAGGAAATTTTGGTAGTTTCTAAAATTCCACTTTCATCATCAACTACTAAAATTAATTCTCCGTTACCTTTCAATAAATCTAAGTCTTCCTCCAGGAGTGGATTTGCTACCTCCACGGCTGGTAAGAAAATTTTAAATTCTGTACCCTTACCAACTTGACTACAAACATTCACAAAACCACCATGACTTTGAATGATACCTCTCACAGTAGATAAACCTAATCCAGTGCCTTTTCCAATTTCTTTGGTTGTGAAAAACGGCTCAAAAATTCTATCAATAATCTCTGGTGGCATCCCCACACCTGTGTCTGCAATCTTCACCACAATATAAGCGCCAACCCGCGCATCTAAATTCATCCGCGCATACTGTTCATCTACTAAAAGATTTTCGGCTGAAATTTTGATAATACCGCCTATAGGCATGGCATCACGAGCGTTAACTACTAAATTCATCAGCAGTTGATGGAGGTGGGTGGCATCTCCAATTACAGCCCAAAGTCCGGGCTGAATATGAGTGATTAATTCAATGGATTTGGGAAAAGTCTCTTGGACAATTTGTTGAATTTCTGAACATAAATGACTAACTTGGACAATGGTACGCTGACCATCTACTCCCCGTGCAAATTGTAAAACTTGCTTAACTAAAGCTGCACCGCGCTTAGAATTAGCTTCGATGGTTTGTAACATTTTTTTGATTGCGCTCATTAGTATTGGGCAGTTTGAGTTGTAGTAATTGCGCTGCTGTCAAAATCGGTGTCAAAATATTATTCAAATCGTGAGCTATACCACTAGCTAATGTGCCGATGCTTTCTAAACGTTGAGCGCGGAGAATTTGACTTTCTAAATGTTTTTTTTCGGTAATATCAGTATTAACAGTCAAAATTGATTTAGGTTGGTTATGGCGATCGCACATTAATGTCCAACGACTGGCCACAATCACATTTTGTCCTTGTTTGTTAACTTGGTTTAATTCTCCTTGCCAAAAGCCAGACTCAGCTATACTTGCATAAATGTTTTGGACTTGTGCTAAAGTTTCTGGTGAGTATAAAATCTGATTGACATTCTCCCCGATGACTTCAGTAGCTTGCCAGCCATACAAATTTTCCGCACCTTTGTTCCAAAAACAAATTTGATTATTAAAATCTTTGACGACTATTGCATCGCTAGTTACATCTAATAAAGCCGCTTGTTCGCGGATTTTTTCTTCAACTTGCAAACGTTCCGCAATTTCGGCTTCCAAACGCAAATTCTGCTCTTGTAGTGTTTTGGTGAGAGTGCGTAACTTGAGATGCAATTGAATTCTCGCCAAAACTTCTTGGTGCTGGAGTGGTTTGGTGAGGTAATCAACTGCACCCAGTTCAAAGCCTTTGACTTTATCAACAGTTTCCGAAAGTGCTGTCATGAAAATTACAGGAACATCTTGGGTTAATTCCTTGGCTTTCAGACGACGACAAGTTTCAAAACCGTCAATTCCCGGCATGAGGATATCTAACAAAATTAAGTCAGGCTTACCATATTCTGCTATGGCGATCGCACTTTCACCATCCTCTGCGATTAATACTGTAAATCCAGCCGTGCCTAAAAAATCAAACAACATTTCTAAATTGGTAGGAGTGTCATCAACAATTAAAATGACACCGGATTTAGTAAAATCATTTTTCATAAAGCCTCAGAATACTTTTGGAGAAACTCCAAGATTTGTTTCCCTTTAAAACCTTTAGCCAGTTGATATAAACGAGTAGCAAAAGGTTGTAACTCCTCACTTTGTTCTTGTAGTTTTTGCGTTCTTTCAGCAATACTTCTTAAGTCACCCCGCATAGCTAAATCTAGCAAAATCTTCAGTTCATCTGCTGAGGGATGCACAATCGAAGCCTGAGATGTCAAGTGTAAAGGATAAATTGAAATTTTTTTGTTCATCCTTCATCTTTCTTACCTTGTCTTCATATACCCATGCCAATTTTAAGTGAACTTGTAACTTTTCTAAAAGTTCAGATTTTTGGATGGGTTTTGCGAGAAAGTTATCACACCCAACTTTTCTGCTTTCTTGTTGATTAAACTCAAACACACTAGCCGAGACTGCAATGACTACTACTTCTTTAAAGTTTGGTAACAATCGCAAGCGACGGGTAGCTTCAAAACCATCCATTCCTGTCATTACTAAATCCATAAAAATCAAGTCTGGTTGAAAATTAGGGATTTTATTTAGACAGTCTAAACCATCACTTGCTTCCAAAATTTCAAAACCTAAAGGCTCTAAAATATTGACTAAAACTGAGCGATTTTCCCATTTATCATCGACAATTAAAATTTTGCGTTTAGAGCCAGTAAAACCAATAATATTAGATTGCTCACTATCAAAATTTAACTGTTGCTCAACTTCTGGTAATTCTAAATCTAACCAAAAAACACTGCCTTTACCTAGTTCACTTTTGACACATAATTCGCCACCCATCATCTGAGCCAGTTGACGGCTAATTGATAAGCCTAACCCAGTTCCTTCCGTCTTCAAACTATCCTCACCCACCTGTTTGAATGGCAGGAATATTTCTTCTAATTGCTCATGAGCAATACCAATTCCTGTATCTTCTACTAAAAAGCGAATTTTTGGTGTTGGAGATTGGCTAGTAAGTTCTTCTCCATTTAATATCCAGTCTCCGTCCTGGGTTACATAACCTACTTTAAAATTTATCCTACCTTTTTTTGTAAACTTAACAGCATTACTTAATAAATTGATTAAAACTTGCCGTAATCGTTTTTCATCACCCCGAATTAGTTTGGGTAAATAACCAAGAGGCTGATAAACTAAGGAGATACTTTTAATTTCTGCCCGCAGCCGACAAATTTCTGCTATACCTTCTAAAAAAGCGGAAAAATTAAATTCCTTAAACTCTAGCTCCATTTTCCGAGCTTCAATTTTAGAAATATCTAAAATATCATTAATCAGTGTTAAGAGATGTTCACCACACTGATGAATAATATTTACACCATTTCTTTGTTGACTACTCAAAGAAGTATCTGTTTGAAATATTTGCGTGTAACCCAAAATTCCATTTAAAGGTGTCCGCAATTCGTGACTCATATTAGCCAAAAATTCACTCTTGGCGCAGTTAGCAGCTGCGGCTGCTTCTTCGGCTCTTTGGCGCTCGTGAATTTCTTGTTGTAATTGGAAATTTTTAGCTTGTAATTCCAAAGTACGTTCTTTAACTTTTGTTTCTAAAGTCCGATTATATTCTTCTAAATCATGATAAAGATGGGCATTTTCTAAAGAAATTGCTGCTTGTGATGATAAAAGTTGTAAAACTTCTAATCGTTCTGGTGTAAATGCTCCAGCAATCAATTTATTTTCTATGTAAAGTATACCAACTAACTTGCCTTGATTTACAATTGGGCTACATAAAATCGATTTTGGTTTGTGTCTAACAATATAGTCATCCGTTGTAAAGATATCTTCACAATTAGCATCATTGATGACAACATTTTCACCAGTACGATACACATAGTTAATAACTGATATTGGTAAATTTTGGCTCACTTCTACAGGACTAGATTGCCGCACATTAATTTCAGTTTGACCAAAACTACCTGATGCTGCAATAAATAAATTATCTGCCTGATTTAGAATTAAATATCCTGTTTCTGCACCAGCATTCTCTAGCAGACTTTGCATTAATTTAGCAAGTATTTTCTCTAAAACAATTTCGCCAGAAAGAGCTTGAGCAGCTTTCATTACTGTTGCTAAATCAAAAGCTTGACTTGTATTGTGATTGCTAGAATTGATGAGTTGATTTTTACCTAAGTTTGGTGTTTGCCGTTCCGATAGCCGCACGACAATTTGGGGATATCTAACTTCCAAATTTCTCAACTTTGCTATGGCTCCCCAGTTACTATATCCATAGTAAGCATCAATTAAATAAATCTGGGCTAGCTTATCTCTACCAGTCTCAAAATAAAACTTTGCTGCTAGTTCATTAGCAAGAGCTTCTTCTTGGATATATCCTTGCTCTTTCGCTGCAATAATGGCTTTGTCATAATGTGCCATTGCTTGCCAGTACTGTCCTAAAATTCGAGCTTTTTCTGCTTCTACAAGCTCATATTTATGTTGAAAATTCATTGGCGCATAACTTGCCCATATTTGCATCTTTTGTTGATTATTATTCACTTTATTGAGCAGCAGTTTTTGATGTTCAGATGCGGCTGATGGATAAATGGCAAGTTGTGCTAAAGAATCGTAAAAATGGAATAAAGGCACATTTAACCATCCTGTGACTCCATCTAAATACTGTTCTGCTTTGCTGGCATTTTCAACAGCTTGATAAAAATCTCCCAAGAGATAACACAAAATTAATTTATTGAGAAATACATAGTGAATAATTGTCCGCTCATTTGATTGGATGTGAATTGCTAATAATTCCGCTTCGTTGTAAGCTTCACCAATTAACAGACAAGGGTTTTCCGATAATCCAAGTAAATTCAAAACTGCTTGATGAAAGACTTGGTGCCATTTTAAAGCAGTTTCTTGATGAATTTGAGCGATCGCCTGACTATATCTTGCCATTTCTTGTTCGAGACTGCTTAACTCTGCACCACTCCAAAAGGCGTATTGACACTTATTACTAGCTGAATATCCTGTATGTACTAAATCCCCAGCTTCTAAGCCACTAAAGTAAGCAGCTTCTAAAAGTGGTAAGGTATCTTTGACATGATGTTTCCAATGAATTATAAAAGTAGCAACTTTAAATAAAACTTGACTTTTTACTTCATAAGTATCTAAATTTTCTAATAAATTTAAGGCTAATTGTCCGACTTGATAAGCAGCGTCAATATCTTGGCATAAGCCACTAAAAACTACGCCAAAATCAGCAAAACCACTAGCTGAAAATGGCATATTCCCATATTGAATAGATAAGTTAACTTGTTTACAAGCCATCAAAATAAATAATTTCGGTGCAGATTGATAAGCAGCAGGTACTAAACTTGCTATTAGCCTCATCGCTGCTAGTTTGTGAGGATCTGTTATCGTAGGCGAATTAATTAAATCCTTGATTTGTTTCCCTGCTAAATAATTGGTAGTTTCTTGAATAGCTTGCTGGATATCTAAATCGGTTGGTGCTTGGTTGAGTTTTACTCCCAACATCTCTAAAACTTGTAAACCAAGCTGCACAGCCGCCATTAATTTTCTTTGCACTTCACAACTTTTGATTCGCAACTCATAAATTTTCACTTTTTCTAGTTGTGTTTTAGCTTGTTGCAGAACGACTCCAGCTAATAATTCCATTTGCTCAAAGTCACCGCTCAGAAATGCCACTTCTACTGCTTGTTGATGGACATTTAAGGTCAATTCATATTGCTGCTGCCAGCTAGAATTATTCAGAAGGCTTAAACCTATCTTTAAATAGCCCATAGCAGACTCATAAGCAGCAGTATCTTTTGCTTTTTTTCCAGCTATCAAATTCAGTTCTACTAGTTCATATTTTTCCCAATTTGAGGTGAGCGAATCAATGCCATAATTAAGGTGATTGACTAAATAGAAAATATGCTCTTTCTGCTCTTCTGGTGAAATTTTTTGTAAAAGTAACTGACCAATGGTAAAATGAGTGATTTTTTTCTCACCATCGGGAATTAGTGAATAAGATGCTTGTTGTACACGGTCGTGTAAAAATTTATAGCTAATTTGTATTTCTGCTTGCTGTTCAGTCAAAACCAAAGGTATTTTATAAGCCGAATCTAAAGGTAAAACCAAGCCTGCTTGTAAAGCTTCCCAAAGTTCTTTGGCTGTTTCTGTCCAAGATTTTTGATTCACAATACTCAAAATATCTAAGTTAAATTTATCGCCAATACAAGCAGCTAGTTGTAAAAGTTTTTGGGTTTTCAGAGATAATTTTTGAATTTGATTCACCATTAATTCAACGACATTATCGGTAATGGCAATATCTTTTATAGTGTCGATATTCCACTGCCAACAAGCTGTATCAAAATTAAAAAACAATAAGTTTTCTTGATGGAGAGATTTGAGTAATTGCGTTACAAAAAATGGATTACCTTGGGTTTTATAAAAAACTAAATTAGCTAGTTCTTGAGAATCTTCTGGAAAACTCTGCAAGGTATCATTAACTAATTGTTGAACATGACTAATATTCAATGGCTGAAGTACAATCTTATTGAAATTTACACCCTTTTTCTGGATTTCTGCAAGAGTTAATATTAATGGATGAATTGAATTGACTTCATGATCACGATATGCCCCCATGAGGAATAAATACTTACTCTCAATATTACTGATGAGTAGTTGAATTAACTTCAGAGATGCTACATCCGCCCATTGCAAATCATCTAGAAAAATTACTAAAGGATGTTCTGCTTGGGAAAATACATAAATAAATTGTTGAAATAATCGATTAAAACGGTTTTGGGCTTCATTAATTCCTAATGATGGGATTTCTGGCTGAGTACCGATAATTTTTTCAATATCAGGAATAACATCAATAATTACTTGACCATAAACTCCAACTGCTGATAATATTTTTATCTTCCAGTTTGTGATTTTTTCAGGACTTTCTGTTAATATTTGTCGAATTAATTCTTGAAAAGCCTGGATGAATGCAGCATAGGGTATATGACGTTTATACTGGTCAAATTTTCCGGCAATAAAATAACCACAGTGGCGAATAATTGATTTTGAAAATTCATTAACTAAGGAAGATTTACCAATTCCCGAATAACCACTAACTAATGTTAACTCGGTGCTTCCTGAACTGACTCGCTCAAAAATACTCATCAATTGAGCAACTTCTGGCTCACGTCCATAAAGTTTTTGCGGAATCAGAAATTGACTGTTTAAATCAAGTTGACCGATAACCAAATCTGTAATTATACCAGTTGTTTGTAGCTGATTCAAACATGATTCTAAATCAGCTTTTAAACCCAAGGCGTTTTGATATCTATCTTCGGCAGTCTTAGCTAATAATTTCATCACAATATTAGATAATGCTGCCGGAATTTGTGAATTTAATTCTTGGGGTGATAGCGGAATTTTGGCAATATGAGAATGAATTAATTCTAACGGATCACTTGCTACAAATGGCAGTTTCCCAACTAACATTTGATAAAGTGTGACACCTAAAGAATAAAAATCAGTGCGATAGTCTATTAAGCGGTTCATTCTCCCTGTTTGTTCGGGTGACAGATAAGCCAGACTACCTTCTAGTAAATTGATGTGATTTGTTGTTGGATTTTCGCTCTGTAAGCGTGATGCAATACTAAAATCGATAATTTTGATTTTATTAGTGTTGGGGTCGATTAAAATATTATGGGGTTGAATATCTTTATGAATAATATTATTTTGATGTAACTGAGCTAATGTTGAGGCTAATTGAATTGCAATTTGTAAAATTTTAGTTAATTCTAAATTATGTGTGTTAATAAAATCATGTAGTGTTTCTCCTGGAAAGTCTTCTAAAATCAGTGCGATTTTATTTTGTGTACTTTCTAAGGCGAGAGGTTGAATGACTCCTTCTATTGGTAAAGATTGCAGTATTTGATACTCGTATTTCAGGCGAGTTATTTGTTCGATTGTGGGATACTCAGTTTTAAGAGTTTTAATAATTACCGATATTTGCGTTGATTCTTGGTAAGCGCGATAAATACAGGTATTAGTATTATCGTCAAGAAGGTGAATGAGGCTGTAATCGGTAAGAATAATACTCATGTTTACCTTTGAAGGCAGGAGTTAGAGGGGAGGAGGTAGGAGGAAAACTGACCCCTAACTCCTACTATGACCGAGATGAGGGATTTGCAACGGACGTATTTTTTCTCGCGCTACTTTTATCGATGGTAATACAAATCAACTAATTTGATGGATGTTTTTTTGTGCGATCGCCATTCTTAAATCAACATTCCCAAACAAGCAAGCTCAACATTAAATTTATATTCCCACACAAACTACAGCAGTGTGGGGAAATTATATTACTTGTTATTACTAGCAGTGACAAAGTTGGCGTAGCTTAATTCATTCACCCGATTCCAGTTATAAATTTGTTGGCGAAAGTTTTTCCACTGTTCATAAACTTGTTTAAAGTTAGTATCTTTACTGGCATTTTCTTCATATATCTCAATGGCAATTTGTTGTGCTGCTTGTAAAATTTCCTGACTATAGGGAGTGAGTTGCGTACCACCAGCAATCAATCTAGAAAGTGCTGCACCATTCAACGCATCGTACTCTGTCAGCATATTCATGTTGGCTTCTAAAGTAGCGGCTTTTAAAATTTGTTGATATTCTTGGGGTAATTTGTTCCAAGCATTCAAATTAACTAACACATCCAAAGATGGCCCTGGTTCCCACCAACCAGGATAGTAATAATATTTTGCAGCTTTATTTAAACCGAGTTTTTCATCATCGTAAGGGCCTACCCATTCAGCCGCGTCAATTGCACCCCGGTCAAGTGACAAATAAATTTCGCCTCCAGGTAAAACTTGCACATTCACACCCAAACGCGACATTACCTGTCCACCTAATCCCGGAATTCGCATTTTTAAACCTTTGAGGTCGGTGACAGTTTTAATTTCTTTTTTAAACCAGCCTCCCATCTGCGCCCCAGTGTTACCTGCGGGAAAATTAATGATGTTGAAATTGGCGTAAACTTTCTGAATTGCCTCTAAACCGCCGCCATGATATAACCAAGCGTTTTGCTGTTGGGCGTTTAAACCAAAGGGTACAGAGGTGGCGAAAGCTAAAGCCGGACTTTTACCGATGTAATAATAGCTGGATGTATGACCGCATTCTACAGTTCCGGCTTGCACAGCATCTAAAACTTGCAATCCTGGGACTAACTCACCAGCTGCAAAGGGGGTAATTGTAAACCGACCGTTAGTCATTTCCTTGACTCGTTGTGAAACTACCTTGGCACCGATAAAAGTTCCTAAACTTTTAGTCCAACTAGTAGCCATTCGCCAACGGACAGTCGGAAGTCCAGTTTGCAATGTGGGAGATGTACTACTCCGGTTACAAGCAGTTAGGGTTGCAGCCGTAGCTGTGGCTAAAGCAGCTGTGTTTAAAATCTTTCGGCGTTTCATCATGCTTGGTAATGTTAATAATTGACTATCAAAATCGCAGTTTTTAAATTTTCACACCTTTGCGATCGCCTACTTCACTTTCTCAACTTAAGCTGTTTTATGAAAAACTCTGCAAACCAAGTTTATCCAGTCATTTGGCACAACGATTCCGTATCACTCATTGACCAAACCCGTTTACCCAATGAATACGCCTTTGTGGAAATTCATCGTAGTGAAGATATGGCGCAGGCAATTAAAACCATGATTGTGCGGGGTGCGCCAGCTATTGGGGTGGCTGCGGCTTATGGGATGTATCTTGGGGCGAGAGAAATTATCACCAGGGAACGCACTGAATTTTTAACCCAGCTAGAAAATGTCGCGCAATTATTAGGCTCTACTCGTCCCACGGCGGTAAATTTATTCTGGGCAATTAGTCGGATGTTAAAAACTGCCCACGCCACTGAAGGAAGCGTCGAAGATATCAAACAAGTTTTATTCCAAACAGCCCAAGCCATTAATGCAGAAGATTTGCAAACTTGTCAGGCGATGGGTGATCATGGTTTAACTGTATTGCCGAAAACACCCGCAAAGCTAACTTTACTGACCCACTGTAATGCTGGTGCGTTAGCAACGGCGGGTTATGGTACAGCTTTGGGTGTTGTGCGTTCTGCTTGGCGCGAAGGGCGTTTAGAAAAGTTGTTTGCTGATGAAACCCGCCCCCGGTTACAAGGTGCAAAACTCACAGCTTGGGAATGTGTGCAGGAAAATATACCTGTGACGCTAATTACCGATAACATGGCCGCCCATTGTATGCAGCGAGGATTAATTCATGCTGTTGTGGTTGGTGCTGATAGGATTGCGGCTAATGGTGACACAGCCAATAAAATTGGTACCTATAGTTTAGCGATCGTTGCTAAAGCTCACAATGTACCCTTTTTTGTTGCTGCGCCTTTTTCTACCGTTGATTTTGCCTTATCTGATGGTAGCCAAATCCCTATTGAAGAACGCCACCCAGAGGAAATTTATCAAGTTGGTGATACCAGACTCACCCCAGAGGGCGTAGAATTTTACAACCCAGCTTTTGATGTCACCCCAGCCGAGTTAATCACAGCCATCATTACAGAAAATGGAGCATTTGCACCTGGTGATTTAGCAAAGTACCAGTTAAAACAGTGTGTTAACTAACTATCATCACTGTTTTTATGCAAATTGCTATTCAGCCTCGGCGGAAAAAATCCCAGACTCCAACCAACCAAAATTCCCACCGAAGCAAAAGCCTGCTTTTTCATCTATTTACAGCAGGCGTTTTTTTCAGCAGTATTTTTCCCTTACTATCAACACCTGCGGCTGGTCAAGTTAATCTTGGACAGCAACTTTTACAAGAAGTCTCAAAATGTGCTGAGGCTAAAATTGCAGATCAACAAGCAGAATCAGAAACTATTGTGACTAAATGTGCTTTACAAATTCTCACTTTAGGTTCAAATGGAGAATTTCGTCCTGATGCTGTTGAGCGCGTCGCCGCTTTTATGGAAGCAGTTGGTGTGAAACTACCGCAATCAACTAGCCAAGGACAAGCCAACGTCAAACTGAAATTAGATAATGAGAGTTCTGTGTTTAGAATTCCTGTCAGCATTGGCAGACAAACTCAAACTTTTATATTAGATACTGGCAGTGGTCAAACAATTATTAATACTCAAATTGCTCAACAATTAGGTCTAAATAGTAAACCTATTCCCAATGGACTTTTAGAATATAAACCAGTTATTGGCAATAACTTTAAAAATCTTGAGGTTAAAACTCATATCTTACCAGATTTAAGTGTAAATTCTGCCACTGTTTCTGGGATTTACGGTTTAGAATTACCTACACAAGCATTACCACAGGATATATCTGGAGTTTTAGGACTAGATTTTCTCAGTAAGTTTGATGTTGTACTCAATCCCAAAAAACAACAATTACAACTTTTACCTCCTTCTAAACCTGTTGCGGGTGCTATCCCTTTAAAGGGAAGCTTTGGGATTTTAACTACTCAAGTTTACATTAATGGTGAAGGGCCTTTTAACTTTGTTTTAGATACAGGAGCCTATACAATTGCAATTTCTAAATCTATCGCCCAAAAATTAGGAATTGACACTCGCAACGCCCAAACCGCAGAAGTATTCGGTTTGGGTGGACGAGAAACAGTCAAAAGAATTAAATTAAATCAACTCCAAATTCAGCAACATCAAGTAACTGAAATTGATGCTGTTATTGTTGAACAAAGCAAAATTCTCAAACTCCCTGGTGTAGAAGGTATTATTGGACAAAACTTTCTCAACAAATATCAACAACACTGGCGCTTTGATAAACCCAATGCACTAGGAGTTGTGGAATCAGGAAGTTTAGTTTTACAGCCTTTATTAATGGAGTAAAGTACCTAGCACCAACGAATGGAATTCGCGGCTATACAAACAAAGTCCGCCTATGCGGACTCAGGTAAAATCAAGCCATTAATAATGCACAACTATCACCCGATGCGTTACGGTTAGATATTATTTTGTCGATATTACCAAATTCTTGCACAGCGTAATACACACTACTTATACTTTATAAATAGACTCTAACTATGAACAAACCTATCTTCATTACTGGATTAATTATTTGTCTAATTTGGATTAGTGGTTGTACTAATTCCTTTACAGAAGTTAGCCAAGAAACCTCAACAACTAAATCTGAAATTACCCAAAGCCCTAGCCAAATTTCTGAAGTGACTGCATCTCCTGAAGCAACTCCCACAACAGAGGTTTCGCCATCCGAAAACTCAGAAACATCTACAAAAACCTTACCAACTATTGGTACAGTCAAAGAACTAGTCAACGGTGATTTGTTGTGTTATGCCACATTAACTGATGAACAAGGAATTGAACATCAGGTTGGTGCATCTTTTGAGATTTGTGCAGAATCGGCGAAATTTTTAAACAAAAAAAGTGCGTGCATCTTACACAATTGAATCAGTAAGTGATTGTCAAAGTGCTGAACCATGCGGCAAAACTAAAAAAGAATCAATAATTACCAAGATGGAAATTTTAACTCAATAAAAAATTATGCGAAACTAATCTAGGTTATTCATGTATAAAAAACCATTTAACCTAAAAACTTGGGCCATTCATTTTGCTTGGGTTTTTGTGATTATTGGATTAGCATTTCTCTATTTATATCCCGTAATTAGTTGTAGAGTTTTACATGATCAAGCTGCTTGTGAAACTGAGAAGTGGCAGCAGCGTAATTTACCCAATACTTAATTTGATGATTCAGGAAATATTCTATCTCCAGTAATAGAATCAAAGATAAATAACTGAGTTAAATCTAATTGGAGAGACAAGCGATCGCCTACATTCACCCGCACATTTCCACCAAGTTGCACATTCAATAACACTGTCGAACCGGGTAAACTCGCACGAATTAAAGTTTCTCTCCCCAAAGGCTCAACCACCTTCACTTCTACAACTAACTCTCCTACCTCTTCCTCTCCGTGTTCTCTGCGCCTCTGTGGTTCGTTAATAGAAATATGCTCTGGACGAATACCCAAATCATAATTCTGCCCTGGACGCAGTTGTAATTTTTCCCTGATAATTTCGGGAACTGCTATTAATTGTTCACCCACATCAAAGCCATCATTGGTATATTTTGCTGACAAAATATTCATTGGTGGATTGCCTAAAAAAGTCGCCACCATTTGATTAGCTGGAAACGCGTAAATGCTTTGGGGTTCGCCAATTTGTTGGATTCTACCACGATTTAGCACGACAATTTTATCAGCCAAGGTCATCGCCTCAACTTGGTCGTGGGTGACATAAACTGTGGTAATTCCTAACTCTTGATGCAGTTGTTTTAATTCGGCTCTAGTGTCATCGCGCAATTGAGCATCTAAATTAGATAAAGGTTCATCTAATAAAAATACTTGGGGTTCACGGGCGATCGCTCTTCCTAATGCTACCCGTTGTTGCTGACCACCAGACAGTTGTTTGGGTTTGCGATCTAACAAATGTTCCAACGAAAGCGATCGCGCCACTGTCGCCACTCGTTCTTGAATCAGTTTCGCGTCCACCTTTCGCATCTGCAACCCAAAGGCGATATTTTCCGCCACCGTCATGTGTGGGTAAAGGGCGTAGTTTTGAAATACCATCGCCACATCGCGCTGTCTAGCGGGAATGTTATTCATTAAGCGATCGCCTATAAATAGTTTGCCAGAAGTGGCAGTTTCTAAACCTGCGATCGTCCTTAAAATTGTCGATTTCCCACAACCAGAAGGCCCGACTAACACCCAAAACTCGCCATCGGGAATTTCAAAGCTAATATCTTCGATGGCGGTGACGTTGTTAAACCGACGTTTAATTTCTTCAAGACGTACTTTTGCCATTATTTAATTTTGTCCTTTGTTATTTGTCATTTGTCACTTGTCATTTGCCCTAATATTTTTATAATTAAGGACTAATAACTATTAACAATTAACTATTTTCAGGCTGTGCAATATTAGATTCTAAACACAGTTCAATGACCTCTTTAATATTGACCATTAACTCATCAATTGTTTCTCCTTGGCTGTAACAACCTCTTACTGCGGGACTTCTCCGACATAATAGCCATCTTCATCCCGTTCAATAATGACGTAAAATTCGCGTTTGATGTTATTCCGCATAATTTAATTTTACGGGTTTACTAATTTCATACTTCACACTTCATACTTTATTCGTCCATGCCGGATGAGCAAATAAAGACGCAATTACGCGCACACCTCGCAGTTGATTTGATAAAGGTAAATGACCTTTTGGCGCACTCAAATCCCAAATAAAGCTATTAGGATAACGTGTCCAATTATTCCCATCTTTCCAGGCGATTTTCGGCCAGAAATTATCCCAATTTTTGCCAAGACTTAACCAAATTTCTCGCTGTACCGAAAAGCCAAATTTCCCTTCTGAATGAACTAACCACAAATTATTAATGGTGTGTAAATCAGTCACAGGGAAATTGTCAACTTCTGTAAAATATAGCCATTTGCGCTTGACAGCCGTTGGCCCTGCTACTTCGCACATTTTCTCAATAGTCATGCGATCGGCTGCTTGGAAGTCTTGAGCAGCAAGTAGCTGTTGTAAAGGTTTGTAATTGATCCCTGCGTCTGATTTTAGAGGTACAATGCCTTCAGGAAAATTTGTTTGGAGAAATTCTCTGGCGTTTGGTGCATCAGAGTTGTAAAGGACTTGGTAAGCTTTACCATCAATCCAAGTTGCTGGGGACTCACGACGTTTCAATAAAAATTCCATCAACACTTCTAATCCCTCGTTACCTAATTCGGCTAACTGTGGGATGATCTGTTGTTGGACTTGAAGAGACCCAGCGATTAAGCGTTGTCTGAGGGAGTCGATGTCATTAGCAGTGCCTGATACAATCATTGGGTCTGTCATGCCATTACTCGTGTTAGCGGTCAGTGAACAAGCGATCGCTATCGTGGATTCTTGATGATGAAACACTGATAGCGAAAAGTAGTTTACTATTTTTGATCGTACAAAATTGCGTCAGTTTCACTTAATCCCCAAATGCTGTAAAAGGGGAATAGGGGGAAAATCTGCATAATTAGGGGCTAGGGGCTAGGGACTAGAGGCTAGAAAGGATTTCTGAATGCCATTGTCCAGTACCCAATATCAAAATATTTCCTGGAGTGTTTGAACTATGTACGAAAAGATTACCCCCCCGACTAGTGGATCAAAAATCACCTTTAAAAATGGTGAGCCAGTTGTGCCTGACAATCCAATTATCCCGTTTATTCGGGGCGATGGCACAGGTATTGATATCTGGCCTGCTACCCAAAAGGTACTAGATGCAGCGGTAGCTAAGGCGTATCAGGGTAAACGCCAAATCAGTTGGTTTAAGATTTACGCTGGCGATGAAGCTTGTGATTTATACGGCACTTATCAGTATTTACCTGAAGATACTCTCACAGCAATTAAAGAATATGGCGTGGCAATTAAAGGGCCTTTGACCACTCCTGTGGGTGGTGGGATTCGTTCTTTAAACGTAGCTTTACGTCAAATTTTTGACTTATATGCTTGCGTGCGTCCTTGCCGTTACTATGCTGGTACGCCTTCACCACACAAAAACCCTGAGAAGCTAGATGTAATTGTTTATCGGGAAAATACCGAAGATATCTATTTGGGAATCGAATGGAAACAAGGTAGTGAAGTAGGTTCACGCTTAATTTCCATCCTCAACAAAGAACTCATCCCCGCCACCCCAGAACACGGTAAAAAGCAAATTCCTCTGGATGCGGGGATCGGGATTAAACCCATCAGCAAAACTGGTTCTCAGCGCCTCGTACGTCGTGCTATCAAACACGCGTTAACTTTGCCCAAACACAAGCAACAAGTCACGCTGGTGCATAAGGGTAACATCATGAAGTACACCGAAGGTGCTTTCCGCGATTGGGGTTATGAACTAGCCACGACAGAATTTCGTCAAGAGTGCGTCACCGAACGGGAATCTTGGATTTTAAGCAACAAGGAGAAAAATCCCAATCTTTCCCTAGAAGACAACGCCCGGCAAATTGACCCTGGTTTTGATGCTCTCACCCAAGAGAAGAAAGCTCAAATTGTTAAGGAAGTTGAAACAGTTCTTAACTCAATTTGGGATAGCCACGGTAATGGCAAGTGGAAAGATAAAATCATGGTCAATGACCGAATTGCTGACAGTATTTTTCAACAAATCCAAACCAGACCAGATGAATATTCGATTCTGGCTACAATGAACCTCAATGGCGATTATTTGTCGGATGCAGCCGCCGCCATTGTTGGTGGTTTGGGTATGGGGCCTGGGGCAAATATTGGCGATGCTTGCGCCGTGTTTGAAGCTACCCACGGTACAGCACCCAAGCACGCTGGTTTAGACAAAATTAACCCTGGTTCGGTGATTTTGTCTGGCGTGATGATGTTGGAATATCTGGGTTGGCAAGAAGCTGCTGACTTAATTAAGAAAGGTTTAGGGGATGCGATCGCACAGGGTCAAGTCACCTACGATTTAGCAAGGTTAATGGAACCACCTGTAGAACCTCTCAAATGTTCTGAATTTGCCGACGCAATTATTCAACATTTCGGTTAATTGTCGTTAATTATTAGGATGGGAAACCCCCATCCTAAAAGAATTAATGATTTAAAATCGCTAATTTTCCGCACCAGGTAATTGAATCAATTTTTCTGCAACAATTCTGGGTAATTCTTTTGGTGAATAAGTATAAGTTAAGAGCAACAATTCTACCGCCTTCTGCATTAATTCTTGCCGATTGACTAAATCAGCTAGTTGAAATTGGTTATATGCACCGTTCATAACTTCTAAACTAGCATCTGCGATCGCATCTTCAATTACTTCCTCTTCTATTAAGCATTCCCATTCATCTTGATTGACATAATAAGATTTTTTATTGTCTTTAATATTAATTTTTTGAATTTCTCTCACTGAGTTACGAATAGAAGCAACCCAAGAATTTGTTAGTCGCTTTTCCACTTGGTTTTTAATCAGATGAATCAATAAAATCTTTAAATAAGATTGAATATTTCTTAGGATTGCTTGTTTACTCATCCCCTCTAACTCATCAACAATGGCTAAAGCATCCTCATAACGTCCTTGTAAAATACTATTTCTGAGGTCTCTTAATTCCTGTGTCATTTTCATTAACCTCTAAGCCATAATATTAATAATATCCTGCTCATAAGAATAGATAATTATGGTAGTAACACCCATAAAAAACACAACCTCAACAGACTATTCCCTAGAAGATTGGCTGCAAAGTCCCTCAGAAGGTAAAGAATGGGTAAATGGTGAACTGCTAGAGAAAGAAGTGACATTGAAACACAGCCGCATACAGGCAAAAGTAGCTACTTATTGGAGAAATTACAAGGATGCTAGTGGACAAGGCGGTGAAGTTTATACAGAAGCACCCTGTCTGACTAACAAACAAGGTCGTCGTCCTGATGTGGCTTATCTTACTCCAGAATTGATGCAGCAGTTTGGTGAACCTGCGGTTTTACCTCAAAGTTTTCCTTTAATAGCTGAGATTATTTCCCCTACAGATTTAGCAGAAGATATGATTGCCAAATCTCAAGAATATTTGCAATCTGGTAGTGAAGAAGTTTGGTTAGTATTTCCTGAAAATAGTTGGATTATTGTCATTACTAAAAATCAACGCCTGGTGTTTATTGCTGGTGAAATAGTTAGAACTCAAAGTGTACTTCCAGGTTTTAATATCGCAGTGAATGAATTATTAGGTTAAGTCAGGTTGAGAGTAGTGAGAATTTTACTTATAATAAATACAACCCTTCAGTAGTGGATAAAATCATGGGTGAGCAACTTTTAGTCAAAGATGATGAACGCGCCCAATTACTAGCAGAGAGATTAAAAGCTTTGGGTGTAGACCCCTGATAGTATTTAACCTAAATTTAACTATATTTATTTTTATATTTAAGCCATAAAGGTGATTTTTTGTAGCCTAAATCTATGACAATAAAAATTGACAACAAATTGCGTAGATTTGCTGTAAAAAATTCTTATGACTCTTAACCGCAGACATTTCTTATTTTTACTGGGTGCAGGTGCAGGTACTTTTGCATTAGATTCTTTGGCGTTGGCTGACAAATCACCTATTAGTCAAACACCAAGCACTACAGGCGTAATTGAACTACCACCTTTACCTTATGCTTACGAAGCATTAGAACCACACATTGATGCGAAAACAATGCAGTTTCATCACGATAAGCACCATGCGGCTTATGTGAAAAATTTGAATGCTGCATTAGATAAACACCCAGAACTGAAAAACAAACCTGTTGAAGAACTGTTACGCAAACTGGGCAAAGTTCCCGCAGATATTCGCACGACAGTTCGCAATAATGGCGGTGGTCATGTGAACCACTCGATGTTTTGGAAAATTATGAAGCCAGAGGGAGGGGGAGAACCAACCGGAGAAATCGCCACTGCAATTAATCAAAATTTTGGTAATTTTGCAGCTTTCAAAAAGCAATTTAACGAAGCTGGTGCTGCACGTTTTGGGAGTGGTTGGGTTTGGCTTGTCCGTAACAAAAATGGCAAGTTAGAAATTACAACTACAGCTAATCAAGATAATCCCATTAGTGAAGGTAAATATCCCATTCTCGGCAATGATGTTTGGGAACACGCTTATTATCTCAACTATCAAAACCGACGTGCTGATTATTTAACAGCATGGTGGAATGTTGTTAACTGGGATGAGATTAACAATCGATTTGCAGCAGCAAATAAATTTGCTTACTAGGGTTGATTTGTAAATACAAAGAGAAGTAGAGATGTTGTATACAACGTCTCTACAACAACCATTAAATTGTGTCTTCAGCAAGAAACGATCGCTGTAGTCAGAAAGATTAGGATATTGTGTAATTTTACCTCCTGCCTCCTGCCTTCTCCCAATATCACAGTCCCAATGCTTTGCGTGTACCTGCTCCGACAATACCATCTGCTGTTAAACCTTGCTTTTCTTGAAATGCTGTTACAGCATTATCGGTAGCTGCGCCAAATATACCATCGGCTTTGAGATTAAAGCCTTTTTGGTTGAGAGCATTTTGTACAGCAAGTACATCATCTCCTCGCATTGGTGGGTCAGTCAGAAATAATAGTCTTGGCTGTCCAGAAACAGAATTAGGTTGGGATAAAGCTCGCATTTCTGCTTGGATAATCGGAAACTTAGCATCCCAAGTAGCAGGATCTCTAAGATTTAAGCCATCATCAATATGAACTGAATCTGCGGGTGTAAAATCTCCTCCCCATCGCAGCATCGAATCATTACGTATGCTTTGAATAAAGTTTTGAATGCTTTTAGGCAGATTTTTTAAGTTGCTTTTATCAAGAGCATCGCTGTTAAATAGCTTATCTCCTAACATCACGTTCATATCAATGCCATGACCAACTAAATGATTTGACCGACTAGCAGGACGGACAATTGCACCTGACACTACACCGCCTTGTAAACGGGTAGAACTAGTGACA
Source organism: Nostoc piscinale CENA21 (assembly GCF_001298445.1). Classification (NCBI taxonomy): domain Bacteria; kingdom Bacillati; phylum Cyanobacteriota; class Cyanophyceae; order Nostocales; family Nostocaceae; genus Nostoc; species Nostoc piscinale. Next base: position 1,091,984 of record NZ_CP012036.1, read on the forward strand.
TAAATTTTGATACCAGCATCAATAGCAAATTGATCAACTTTTTCTAGTGAATCAAAAAAATCAACGTCTGCTAAAAGAGGTTTACCTATAAACCGAGGTGATTTAAATGCGTCTAATTTAGTTACCATAACTACCTTTATTTGGTATGCACTAGTCAGTTATTGTGAAACTATCTATGGTGATAGAGGTTGGGATGGAAGAAGTAAGGCTAGATAATTATTGATTTAGGCTATTTTGTATACATTTAGAAGTAGCCTTAAGTATAATTTTTGTTTTTTAACTTTGCCGAGAAAGTATTAAGAAATATCAAGTGATTGGCTGCGATCGCGCACATTTAAAGCAGTATCGGAAAAATCACTAAATACGCCATCAATTCCTAAACTAAAAAATAGTTCATATTCTCCTTGGGGATTACCTTGAAAGTCTAGAGGTAGAAAGTAGTCTTCGTTGCGAAAAGTCCAGGCGTGTACTTGCAAGTTACTAGCATGGGCATTTGCTACTACAGATGTGGGCGATCGCAATTTATTTTTATGATCTCTAGGAATTAAAATATCTTTGTGAATACCAATTGCTTGGGCGTATTTAGCAATCTCCTCTAAACCTGATTTTGTCAATAAATCGGTATATGTGCGAACATCACCACTAATGACAAAATCATAAGGTTGACCAGTAAGATTGATTAACTGTACTAAAGGTAAATGCGTTTTTTGGGCTAAATATTGTAAGTTACTCACCTCAAAGGATTGAATAAAAATCGGGTCATTTTTTTCGTGATAACCGTTTGCTTGTAAAGTAGTGAGTAAAGGTTCTTCTAAACTTAAATTTATGTTTCTAAAATAAGTGGGATGTTTTGTTTCAGGATAAATCCCAATCTTACGCCCCAGTTTTTTACTATAATTTTTGGCTAAATCAATAATTTCTTGGAGTGTCGGAATTTCCCATAAATCATCATAAACAGTATTGTGCTGACGTAGTTGAGGTATCCTTTCTTTAGCGCGTAATGTTTTGATTTCGGCTAAGGTAAAGTCTTCTGTAAACCAGCCAGTTTTTGATTCGCCATCAATAATTTTAGTCGTGCGCCGTTGAGCAAATTCGGTATGTTTCGCAACATTAGTAGTTTCTGAAATTTCGCTTTCGTGACGTGCAATTAAAACACCATCTTGAGTTGAAACTAAATCTGGTTCAATGTAGTCTGCACCAAAATTAATTGCTAATTCGTAAGCGGCTAAAGTATGTTCTGGGCGATAGCCACTCGCGCCGCGATGAGCAATAATGATGGGTTTTTTATTCATGAGGCTGATTGTATGTGTGGTGGAAAACGAGAATTTTTTATCTCACGCAGAGGCGCAAAGGCAAGGCAGTGCGTTGGGCGGCTCTGCCGACTTGAAGCAACTGCCGCGCAAAGAGTTATAGCAAAGTTATTTGTTTAGTTGGCAGAATCAGAATTTATGCAACAGGTCTATAACATTGATAGGCATTTTTTTAACAAATGTTAATATTGGGAGACGGGATGCGATCGCTTATTACCTGTTGTTCATGTCTTTTGATAATTAACTTAGAATCATCCCAACAAATAAAATTATATTTGCTCAGTATCGTTCTATAAGCATAATGATTCAGATTCATCCCGAAGCCCAACGCACAGAAGAATTACGCCAGCTTTTGCAACAAGCGAGTTACGCCTATTATGTTTTGGACGCACCAATCATGGAGGATGCAGTCTATGACCAGCTATACCGCGAATTGCAAGAGTTGGAAACGCAGCATCCAGAATTAGTGACACCCGACAGTCCGACTCAGCGTGTGGGTGAAAGACCGGCGACTCATTTCACTTCAGTGCGGCATAATATCCCCCTGTACAGTCTGGAGAATGCGTTTAATATTGATGAGTTGCAAGCTTGGGATCAACGTTGGCGGCGACAACTCCCGACAACTGACGCAGTAAAATATGTCTCGGAGTTGAAAATTGATGGTTCGGCTTTGGCGCTGACTTACCAAGATGGTGTATTAGTCAGGGGTGCAACTAGAGGTGATGGGGTTACAGGTGAAGAAATTACCCAAAATGTGCGGACAATTCGTTCTATTCCCTTGCGTTTAAACTTTGATGGGATAGAACCGATAGAAAGAATAGAAGTGCGCGGTGAAGCATTTTTACCGTTGGAAGTGTTTAAGCAAATCAACGAAGAACGGCAAAAAGCAGGTGAACAGTTATTTGCAAATCCCCGCAACGCCGCCGCAGGTACACTCAGACAGTTAGACTCCCGCATTGTGGCGCGGCGACGGTTAGATTTCTTTGCATACACTCTGCATATTCCGGGGATGGATGATGCGAGTATTGCTAATACCCAATGGGAAGCCTTGGAATTGTTGCAAAAAATGGGTTTTCGGGTAAATCCCAATCATCAACTGTGTGAATCTTTGGCAGAAGTGGCAGAATACTACAAATATTGGGATACGGAAAGATTGAATTTACCCTACATGACCGATGGTGTAGTGGTGAAACTAAATGCTTTTAAACTGCAAGAACAGTTAGGGTTTACCCAAAAATTTCCGCGCTGGGCGGTGGCGTTGAAGTATCCAGCCGAGGAAGCACCCACCCGTGTGGAAAATATTGCGGTGAATGTGGGTAGAACTGGGGCGTTAACACCGTTAGCAGAGATGCGTCCGGTACAATTGGCGGGGACAACAGTTTCTCGCGCTACCTTACATAATAGCGATCGCATCGCCCAATTAGACATCCGCATCGGTGATACTGTGATTGTTCGCAAAGCTGGGGAAATTATTCCCGAAGTGGTGCGGGTAATTAAAGAACTGCGTCCAGCTGATACTGTACCATTTGTTATGCCTAGCCACTGCCCTGTTTGCGGTCAAGAGGTGGTGCGAGAATCAGGAGAAGCCGTGACTCGCTGCGTCAATGCTTCTTGTGCAGCTATTCTCAAAGGTTCCATTGAACATTGGGTTAGCCGGGATGCTTTAGATATTAAAGGCGTGGGTGAAAAATTAGTGCATCAACTGGTAGATAAAGGTTTGGTGCATTCTGTCGCTGATTTGTATGATTTGACAGAAGCACAATTGCTGAGTTTAGAAAGAATGGGAGAAAAATCGGCACAGAAATTAGTAGATGCGATCGCCCAATCAAAAAATCAACCTTGGCATAGGGTATTGTATGGTTTAGGCATTCGTCATGTCGGCAGTGTAAATGCCCAACTCATCACTGAGAAATATCCCGCAGTTGAGAAATTAGAAACCGCCAAACAATCAGACATTGAGGGTATTTATGGTATTGGTGCAGAAATCGCCCAATCTGTTTATCAGTGGTTTCATATTGATGCCAATCAAGCTTTAATTGAGAGGTTGCGAAATAGAGGTTTACAATTAGCTGCTGAAGAAACTGCAACTGTTAATGAAAGTAATCAAAAGTTTGCTGGGAAAACCTTTGTAGTCACAGGTACATTACCCACCTTAAAGCGGGATGAAGCTAAAGCACTCATCCACAAAGCAGGCGGTAAAGTGACTGATTCCGTCAGCCAAAAAACTGATTATTTGGTAGTAGGAGAAGATGCTGGTTCTAAATTAGCCAAAGCCCAGAGTTTAGGCATTACTCAGTTAACAGAGGCACAGTTACTCCAGATGTTAGCTGACGAATAAACAGGGGAGATTAACTAAACTCCATCGTCTCCACAAAAGACAAAATATTATCTTTAATATACTCAGCTTCTTCAGCGATCGCATTTGGTGTTTCGCCATTTAAAAAGCTGCGTTGGCTGCTAACTATATATAAAAACTCGCCATTAATAAAGGTCAACAATCCACGGTACGCATCTAATCTAGTAGAACTACCGTTATTTTCTTGTTGAGACATTGTTGAGCCTTTAGGCATATCAACCAAGGCGTAATATGCGCCTGCAAAAATATCTTCTAAATACTCGCCATACTTGATTTGTGAATCTGGTAGATTTGCCAAAATTGCCTGTGGCACATATTTATCAACTAAAATAGTTTTTAAATATTCTTCCTGCCCTTCCGATTCTAATTCTTCTAACTGTTCTGGCGGTATGGGATAATAATCAATTCTTAGCAAAGTTCCAAAGTCATCAGAAAAACCCACTACACCTTCTTGCGTTTGAATTCTCCCTCCTTGTTCTGCGTCAACCGGAATCGGGACTGTAAAATTTCCTAAAGGCGATTCATAAACATCTTCGACATATTCTACCTCCGTTAGTATGCCTTCTTCCTCATCCAAATATTCTGCGTTTTCTCCTGCTTGAAAAGCTGCAATTATTTCTTTAGTGATTTCATCAGCTTCTTCATCTTCCAATTCCAAAGCTTCCTGTAACTTTTTCAAGAAAGGTTCTTTACTTTTGGGAATAGTGAATTGTTCTTCATCTAAAAGTGTCACTACTCCAGCCGCAAAACCATCTAATACGACTTCTTCGGTGAGTGATTCATTAGCAGTATTAAACAACGGACTTAGCCCTTGTGATTCTGCGATGTCGATGAGTTTGTCAACGATTTCTACTAGTTCATCTTCGGAATATTCTTCAAAAACTTCAAATTGCCACAAAATCCCAGCTAAACCTTCGGGATCTATTTCTTCCACCGACGCATCTGCGATCGCAGTTACCACAGCAATTGCAGCTACAGCTTCTTCTGGTGTTAAAGATTCTGTTAGTGTTTTTTGTGAGTTAAAAACCTTATCATATTTAGTCATAAATTTTACCTCTTTTGCTTGCTTATCAGTTTGGTTAAAATGGGCGATCGCTTGAATTTTTTTTCTCAAATCATTAATATCAAAATTTACTTGTATGGCATTTCCTTACTTTTCTTCATCCTCCAAATGAAACATCTAAATAATAATTAGCACAGACTTACGCAATAACTCTCTAAAACTCTCTTAACTTCGTGTCCTTCGCGCCCTTTGCGGTTTATTTTTTCATAATAATTTTACGTAAGTCATGTTAGTAATACCTTTACCCAAATATTCCTAGATAGTCATCAATCCCGGCTTAAATCGATGATTGGAAAATTCACTTGGGATTATTCTCTGTCAATTTCCTCATTCATCTACTGCTAATGATTACCATAAAAAAAGCAACTTATAATTTTTTTTTTTAACAGTTCTATAAACTCTCTCATCATTAGATAAAACTGAGAAAACCTAAAATTTTATTTATCTACATAAAAATAAAAACACTCAAAATTTGAGTGCTTTGTATCTCATAATCTTGACAATTTTAACAACACAATATTTTCACTAAAGTCAAAATCTTATGATTAATTTAATATTGATGACTAAATCTCTAGAAGCGAACTGCTAGAACAACGATTTTTCAACCTCTAGCAAGGGAAATATATCCAACGATAGAAATATAAACTAGCTCTTGATAGATTTTCTTTACCAAGAGCAGGATGGCATAATACCGAAGTAGAAAGCAACACATTGTAAATCTTTAAATTCAAACTTTTATGGTGCAAACACCTCCATCCCAATTCTCACCAGAGCAGTACAAAGTAGAATCATCCACAGCCGAAGTCGAAGCTCTCATCGAAACCCCACCATCAGATACAGAACTTAATTTAGAATTTCTTTACACCAGAGATATTGAATTTCGCCAAGAAACCATCTACTTTATCGTTGTTGATCGCTTTCATGATGGCGACCCCGAAAATAGCGAAGGTATTAACCCAGAATTGTATGATCCCACAGGGCAGGACTGGGGTAAATATTGGGGCGGCGACTTGCAAGGTGTAATTGAAAAATTAGACTATCTCAAAAATATGGGAGTTACCGCTATTTGGTTAACTCCTTTATTTGAGCAAGTAGAAGAATTATTTGTGGGAAATGCAGCCATACATGGCTATTGGACAAAAGATTTTAAACGCATCAATCCCAGGTATATTGGTAAAGATGAAAACCCTTCATTAAATGAAACCCAAGAAACTAGAAATACTACCTTTGACCGCTTAATTGATGAGTTACATAAGCGGAATATGAAGTTAGTATTGGATATTGTTTGTAACCACAGTACCCCTGACACCAGTGGTAGTAAAGGTGAATTGTATGATGACGGCGTAAAAATTGCCGACTTCAATGATGATGTGAATAACTGGTATCACCATTACGGTGAAGTGCAGAACTGGGAAGACGAATGGCAGGTGCAGAACTGTGAATTAGCTGGTTTAGCCACTTTCAACGAAAACAACAGTGAATATCGGGATTATATTAAATCTGCAATTAAACAATGGCTCGATAGGGGTGTAGATGCCCTGCGAGTAGATACTGTAAAACACATGCCCATCTGGTTTTGGCAAGAATTTACAGGTGATATGTATAATCACAGACCAGATGTGTTTATTTTTGGCGAATGGATTTATAGTGGGCCAAATGACGATCGCTCTCTAGAATTTGCCAATAATTCCGGGATGACTATTCTAGACTTTGGCTTGTGTGTTGCCATTCGCGCCGCCCTCGCCCAAGGTTCCGAAAATGGATTTCAAACAATTCAATACATTTTTGATGAAGACTACCGCTACAACGGTGCAACCGAGTTAATTACCTTCATCGATAACCACGATATGCCACGCTTTCAATCGCTGAACCCTGACCCAGCGATGTTAAAAGTAGCGATCGCCCTAATTATGACATCCCGTGGTATTCCCTGCATTTATTACGGTACAGAACAGTATCTGCATAACGACACCAACGGCGGTAATGACCCCTACAACCGCCCCATGATGGAAAAATGGGACAACGATACCGAAATTTATCGTTACATCCGCTTACTTTCCGGCTTACGGCGGCTCAACCCAGCCATTTCAATGGGTAGCCATTGGCAAAAATACATCACCCCCGATGTTTACTGCTACATCCGCCGTTATCGTGATTCCCTGTGTTTTGTCGCCCTCAACCGCGGCGGCGAAGTCACATTGCCAGAAATCGAGACAGAATTACCCGACGGCGAACATACTTGTGTCATCAGCCGCAATAAATACGAAGTCAAAGATGGCAAAATTTACGACCTACACCTAGAAGAACGGGGAGTAATTGTCTTCAGCCACGTAGGCGAACGCATCAAAGGCCAAACCATAATTCGGGTGCAACTGAATGGCGTACAGACCCAACCAGGGGAGATAATTGTTGTCACAGGTGACTGTCCAGAATTAGGCAACTGGGATATTAGCAAAGCTTATCCCCTAGAATATATCAACACTAATACTTGGTTTGCCGAGATTCCCTTTGATGAAAGTGCAGGCAAATTAATTAGTTATAAATATGCCATGTGGCGCGAAGGGCGATCGCCCCTGCGGGAAAACACCACCCCCCGTCGTTGGGTAGTCGCCAAAGAAGGCACAGTCAAATGGCGCGACACCTGGGCAACAGGCAGAGAATCTTAAAAGTCTGAAGTCTGAAGTGTAAATACAACAAAGGCGAGACAGCCAAACTCCCCCTGTCTCCCTTGTCCTCCTTGTCCCCCTTGTCTCCCATTTCCCCCTCTCCCTTCGATTGATTTGAGCGGAAAACAGGTGGCGTTATACATTAATAAAAGCATAGAGCTTCAGACAGAAAGTATGAATGCTAGGAATAATAATACTTTTCTTGCTGCCTTCTGCCTGCTGCCTCCTGCTTCTCACACCTGACCAACTAGGCTTGGTCTTTCACAGCGAAGGGTTTGGAAATGTTTGCTTCCTCAGAGACTCCTATAATTGCAGCCATTGTATTATTAGCTTTCGGAATTTTAGGTTGGGGCTTTTATCGCGCCAGACCTTTTGGAAAACTGGGAATCTTAGCCTGGTTGCAGTCAGTGGTTTTGATGACTCCCTGGCTGTTATTTTTTGGTTTGTTTGCTGCCGGCGTTTATCTCAACATTGTTGGCATATTGTTCTTAGTAGTAGCTTCTGCCGGATTGTACATCTACCTTGGCAGACAATTACGGGCGGCGGGACAAGATGCCATCCTCAAGCAACGGGCAACAGAAAGGCTGGCTGCTGATACCACACCAGAAGGTAATACTGCATCACCAGTCACCGCCGAACTCAAAATTGAAGTATTATCAATTCCCGAAACTGACTTAAATGCTATTAAAGGCATTTTTGGTCTGGATACATTTTTCGCCACAGAAACGATCGCCTACCAAGAAGGCGCTATCTTTAAAGGTAATTTACGCGGCGAACCCCAAGAAGTTCACAACCGCCTCAGCGCCAACTTGCGAGAACGTCTGGGTGAGCAGTATCGCCTGTTTTTAGTAGAAAACACAGATGGTAAACCTGTGGTGATTGTACTGCCTAGCCGTAACGATCCCCGTCCCACCACCGCAGGGCAGAAAGCATTCGCCGGGATTCTGCTCATCGCTACCATTGCTACCTGTTTAGAAACTGCCGGGTTACTCCTCAACTTTGATTTATTTGCCAACCCAGCCAAGTTAACCCAAGCCTTACCCATCGGCCTCGGCATTTTTGTCATTTTAATCGCCCACGAAATTGGTCATTGGGTATTAGCGCGGCGTTACCAAGTCCGTCTTAGCTGGCCTTTCTTTTTACCTGCTGTACAAATTGGTTCTTTTGGTTCAATTACCCGCTTTGAGTCTCTCTTACCCAACCGCACTGCATTATTTGATATTACTTTGGCAGGGCCGGCCGCTGGCGGTATCGTCTCTTTAATCATGTTAATTGCCGGGTTATTGCTTTCCCACCCAGGCAGTTTATTTCAATTACCCAATCAATTTTTCCAAGGCTCCATTTTAGTCGGCAGCTTGGCGCGAGTCGTCCTCGGTTCCGCCTTACAATCACCCTTAGTTAACGTCCATCCTTTAGTAATTATTGGTTGGCTAGGCTTAGTCATCACCGCTTTAAATCTGATGCCAGCCGGTGCTTTAGATGGTGGACGCATCGTGCAAGCAATTTACGGGCGCAAAACTGCGGGAAGAACCACATTAGCCACTTTGATTTTGCTGGCGTTAGTTTCTCTCGGTAACACCTTGGCAATGTACTGGGCAATTGTCATTCTGTTTTTACAACGTGACTTAGAACGCCCCAGCTTAAACGAAATTAGCGAACCCGATGACGCTAGAGCCGCTTTAGGTCTGTTGGCACTATTCTTAATGATTGCCACTCTTCTGCCTTTAACCCCCGGTTTAGCTGGGCGTTTAGGCATTGGGTAATTCTAAATTGGTTTTGCAAAAATGGGTAGGGTGTACAACCTTACCCATTTTTATTTACATTTAGTGATTAGCCAACCCAAGGCGGTAAAGCATAAAGTAGCGATCGCACTCCAGAAACAAGAGGCATACACAGGGTAGGATGGGTTGTTGAGAGAAACCAAGGGTATTGGTTGACTGATTTTATCGATGTGTTGGGTAATGATCCCAGAAGCGATCGCACCACCACCAAAGCCGATACCTAAGATTTGAATCAGATTTCCTAGAGAGTGATCGCGTTCTGCTTGTTCTATTTCTACTATGCCGCGAATTGAGTCGATAGCTTGGCTTAACAATGCTGAACCGTGATGAAAGTAACCCAAGTCTGCGGTTATTTGTTGTTGGAAGTAAGGACTATTTTTTTGGCTGAAGGTTTCTAAAAAAGTAAGATCACTATTTGTTAAATCCCGAATTTGCTGTAATCTTTCGTTGTAATTATTTGTGTTAATAATAATAGTGTTGTGATATTCTTCTAGATTTCGTAATAGACGAGTGTAGTTCAATGATAATTGAGGTAAGATTTTTAATTGTGTTTTTAAATCTTTTAAATTGAGATGATTTCTAAATTGTTTATCTTCTAGTTTTGGGAATTTTTCGAGAATTGTTTCTACTTCCAGATAAGCTAAATCTAAAGCTTTATATATTTCTCTGCTGTCTTTAAAAGCTTTGACTGATTTTGTCCGAAAGAACCATAAATCTAATAACTCTTGATAACACTGATTAAACTTAGTATCTGCCTCTCCATCAGCAAATAACCAAATTAAAACATGTTGATAATTTCCTATCTGGCTAAATAAACCATATTCAAATATTGGACTACCAAATAATTCACCTTGGCGGTTAAATGACGATAGAGGGTAGCTGTGAAAGATAGATTTTAAACATTCTTTGGCTATTTGTTGGACTATTTTTTTATCTTTCGCGCCTGTTAACCAACCAGTAATTAGTAGAGTTTGACCGAGAAATAAAGGATTTTCTTTAACAATTAAGCAGTTGTGAGGATTTAATTTACTGAAAACAGCAATATCTAAGTCGTCTGTTTCAATGTTATTTTCTTTTTCTGGACGGCGTAGATTTAACCATAAACCGTAGCTGTCGTGAAGTCTTAAAGGATAAGCAAAGCCTTTAATTAATAAGTCTTGATTTTGATGATCTAGAGAAATTTGACCATCAAATGTGACAGCATAGTTATCTTGTATTGGGTCTTTGAGTAAGTCAAGCCGGGGATTATTTGATTCTGTATCAACATTAATTAGACGTTGATATAAATGTAAATCTTTGTTGAGGGTTCTGTGGACTATTTCATCACCAGTTGTCCAAATCAAGTGTCTATCTATTTGTGATTTAGTTAAGTCAAGATTAGAAATTTTGTAAAGTTGGAAGGTGAATAAATGAATATTAGGTGCATAAATTTTCATGATTGATTAGGCTATTTTTTTTTGTTGTCTTGACAGGTGTAGGTTTTTTACAAGGATGTGAGTATTCATTTACAGAGTCAGAAAATAAAAGCAGACTCATAAAGTCAAACAGAGGCTCAAATGCTAAAAAATGAGTACCTCAAACAGTGGACACGTATGGTGTCAGAGAAAATGCCACATCTGTCGTTACCACAAGCAGGGTGCAGGGGGAGAAAAAGTTTCGTCTTTCTGCACAGATATGCTGAATCATAACTGATTTGCCGGACATGATATCATCATCAAAACCGCAAAAGTTTTAAGGAAAGCAGGCATTACAATTGTGAGGGTAAAAATATGAAATGCGATCGCTCACATTGTGATTGTGATGGTTGAAAGATAATATGCGATCGCTCACATTGTGATTGTGATGATTGAAAGATGAAATGCGATCGCTCACATTGTGATTGTGGCGGTTGAAAGATGAAATGCGATTGCAAAATTACATCTTAACTCTCTGCAAAGTACAAATAAGCTGTAACTTTAATGACAATTTCCTATACGCTCGTAGTGCAGAATTACATGGTAATTGCTACTAAATCTCGTAACAGGCGACAATTAGGTTGAATTAACTTACCGGAACGCAGCACTGCAACAGGAATGAGTCTTTGTTTCGCTTTTAATGGTTGTTCTATAGCGTCAAAAAGTAAACAATCCTCTTCAACTAACTTGAGAATTGTGATATCTGCAATAGAACCAACTTTTAAAGTGCCAATTTCTGCATCAGCTTTTAAAACGCGGGCTGGGTTGATGGTGACAGCAGCGATCGCATCTGTTAAATTTAGTCCCAATGCCATTAATTTAGAAATTCCACCACACAAACTATAATTCAGCGTTGAATCATCATGCAGTTTCTTGAAATTACCGTGAGCGTCACTGCTAATAGTGTGAGGAAATACACCTTGTGCCATCATTCGCTTTGCAGTATCAAAGCTGAATTTTAATCCATGTCCTAAATCTAATAATATGCCCCGATCAATCGCTGCAAACAACCATTCTGGAACTTGAGTGCGCTTTCCCATTAACCCATCTGGTTGACAACTGTAGCAGTGACCTAAAATGTCTCCAGGTTTCATGTATGACAGTGCATTTTCTACTACCTTTTCGGGGTTTGGGCGATTAGCTTCGTCTACCGGAAACAATTCTCCAGTGTGAACATATAAGGGTAAATTAGTGCGATCGCCTACTTCTCTTGCTAATTTCAGTACGTCCATTCCCCAGCGTGATATTGAGCCAGAATCAGCGTGGACTTTAAAGCCGCGCACAATTTTGGGATTGGCTTGCGCTACTTTAATTAAGGTTTCTATATCTATTTTTTCGGGACTTTCTAACCCAGAAACTGTATCACCAATCCTTTGGGATGTGGCATGATTAACTAACAGAAAACTACGGACATCTGTTTGTGATTTCTCGACAATATCTGATTTAAAGCCAGTAAATGTAAACGGACTACTACTACCTTGGTCAACAATTGTGGTTACACCAGCATTAATCCCAACATCATCGGACGGCACACCAAATGTTGTTGTCCATTCATAAACATGAACGTGTAAATCAATAAACCCAGGACAGATTAAATAATTACCTGCTGCAAATGTTAGCTGGGATTTATAAGTTTTTAGTTGTTTGGTAATTGCGGCAATTTTGCCATCACGGATAGCAATATCAAAACGACCATTCAGTGATTGACTGGGGTCAATTACCCAGCCGTTAAGTAGTACTAAATCGTAATATTTTAGGTGATTTTCCATAAAACCTCACGGGGTTATCTTAACCCCGCATCTTGAAAAAGAGAAATTAATCATCAGGAAGCTCTGCTATTTCTTGCAACAGATACAACAACTGATGAATTTCTTCGACGGTGTTGTAGTGTGCTAAACCAATTCGCAGTAAACCACCACTATTTTCTACACCTAACCTCTCTATTAAACCTAGGGCATAAAAATGACCATGCCATGTAAAAATACCGCGATCGCCTAATGCTTTGGCGATAGTTTCAGGGGTTTTATTAGCTAGTCTTACACCTACTGTTGGTGTCCGCCAAGCTAAACGAGTCGAGTCGGTGATGCCATAGCAGCTTAACCCAGGAATTTCTGAGAGTCCAGCAATTAATTTGTGACTTAGTTCCCGTTCGTATTGTTGGATAGCTGACATGGCTGCAACTAACGCCGCACGCCGACTGTGATAGGCCGATGTGATACTTGCTGGTTCTGATGATTTGAGAAAGCGGGGACAACTAAAGGTTTGTAACCCTTCTTTATCGGCTGCAATTAAAGCTGTAACTAGTTCATTATCAATTGCAGGTGCAACATGACAACCAAGTTTAGTTAAATAGTTAATTGCTGCAACTACCCCAGCTAAACCTTCATGATTCAAAGTCCCTGTTTCCCAACGTGAGGGAACTTCATCGGGTGCAGGTTTAACTTTATATGGTTGCAAACGTTCTAGATGTTCTCGTTTACCATACAAAATGCCAACGTGGGGGCCAAAGAATTTATAAGCAGAACAAGCTAAAAAGTCGCAATCTAAACTATGTACATTAATTGGGGCGTGGGGTGCATAGTGAACTGCATCGACGAATACCCAAGCACCAACACTATGAGCTAAATTTGCGATCGCAGTAATATCATTAATCGTACCCACAGCGTTAGAAGCATAACTGACGGCGACTAACTTTGTTTTTGGGTTAATCAACCGTTCTAGTTCATTCATGTTTAAGGTGCAGTCATCAACATTAATATCGACAACGCGGATAATTACACCTTTTTCTTCCAACGCATACCAAGAAGAAACGTTGGCGTAGTGATCTAGCCGCGTCACAATAATTTCATCACCTGGCTGCAATTCTCGACCAATTGCCCGACTCAAACTAAAGGTGAGAGTGGTCATATTTGCACCAAATACCACCTCATCACTATCACATCCGAGAAAATCGGCGATCGCTGCACGAGCAGAGTTAATAGTAGCATCTGTACGCGCACTGGTGGCAAAATACCCATGAGCATTAGCATTTGACCTCACCAGATAGTCATTCATCGCATCTAATACCGCCCCTGGTACTTGAGTCCCACCCGGCCCATCGAAAAAAATAGCAGGTTGATTATTGATTTTTTGTGTTAGTGCTGGAAACTGGCTACGTATCCATTTCAAGTCAAGCGGTTCCATCGCAGACTCCTAAGTTAATAATGTTTTACTTATATCTAGTTAGCGCCGCAGTTTATTCAAGGTAATGGCCAGTAATTTTATAACAGTAATATTTGATACAGAAATCATATTTGATTTCTCAAAAAAAATCAGGACACCTAGACAAGCTTTCTTTCCTACTCCCTATCTGCACAAATAAATTTAGAAATCAAACTGGATGCCTATATTTCTCCTGACTTTGATTAGGCTAGAATATCTCAGCAGAAAATATACTTGACCATCAGGTTCAAGATAACTATTAATTCCGTAAAAAGTGTTTCTGCTTAAATCTAGTTAATAATATTTAATTATTGGTAAGAATACAAAATACAGCAATAGTAGTTCTCAGAGCTTAATAACTCCTACTCCTAAAATATTAAAATTTATATCCCAGAAAAGCTTGATTTATTCTTCAAAATTCAGACTTATGACTCCTGAATTCTTCATTTTTCTAGGCTCAAAGAACATTTACATGGAATTTTAATAGCAAAATTACCTATTAATTTATTTCGCTACAATTATTATAGTTCTTGTTGAAAATTACTGAATCAGTCTAATAGTTGATATGGTTATGCGTTTTCCCATAATTGCAGCTACCTTCATGGCTGCTAGTATTAGCATCGGTACACTTTTAGGCTCTGCCACCCCGGCTTCAGCCCAAGAGATTATAACTTGTTCTAGCCGAGATAATCAGAGAAATACTTGTTCTGTTCCCGGTAGAGGTAGAGTAAGGTTTGTTAGACAATTATCTAACGCTAGTTGTCGAGACAATTGGGGCTACCGCGGAAATCGGATCTGGGTACGAAATGGTTGTCGCGCTGAGTTTGCAGTTGGTAATGGCAGAAATGGCAGGTATGACAGAGACGATAGATATAACAGAAATGACAGGTATGACAGAGACGATAGGTATGACAGAAATGATAGGTATGACAGAAATGATAGGTATGACAGAAATGATAGGTATGACAGAAATGATAGGTATAACAGATAGTTAACTGTGAGTGGGAAATATTCATTCACTACTATCTGAAAAATACTACTTTTAGCAGATGGCGATCGCTCTAGAACATAAATCACTCAATTTAGGCGATCGCTTTTATTTTTATGTTTTAATTCAGTCACGCCATTACACATTGTTATCAAGATTGATTTTTACCCGCTATTAAACCTGATTTACTTAATCATTAACCGAGAGGCTGGTACATTAAATACGAGAATTTACAGGTATTCAGGTATCTCAGGAATGATGCTGTCAGAGGGAGAGTATCTGACTGATATCGTATTATTGGAGAGAAACTCCAGTACGTATATCAGGTCAGATTCGATGCAATCAAGCCAGGCGAAACAAAAATTTCAGGCTTTGTGGACTGCCTTAGTTTTACTCAGTGTGTTTTTTTGTGTGGAATTGAGTGCAGGAATTTGGAGTCACAGCCTGTCTCTTTTAGCCGATGCTGAACACATTCTCTCGGATGTCGCAGCGTTGGGTTTAGCATTAGTGGCTTCCTGGTTATCTCAATCGATATCGAAGCACAATGTATTAGGACGCTACCGATTAGATATTTTGGCAGCTTTGATAAACGGGATTAGTTTAGCTTGTATTGCGGGCTGGATTGTCAAAGAAGCTTTGGAAAGGTTGCAATCTCCAGATGTTGAGATTCTCGGTATCCCAATGTTAACCACAGCCTTGATTGGCTTGGGCATTAACAGTTTTAATGCTTTATATTTACATGGATGCAGTCATCAAGACTTGAATATCCGGGGTGCTTTTCTGCATCTTTTGGCAGATGTTGCTAGTTCAGTGGGGGCGGTGTTGGCTGCGATCGCAGTTATTTGGCTAAATTGGACATGGGCAGATGGAGTCATTAGTTTATTAGTAGCTGGACTAATAGCTATTTTTGCAGCGTATTTAGTCATTCAGAGTATAAAATGCTTGCGCGGTCAAATTACCGATATTACAAATGCTGCTTGTATGTGTAGTTTACCAGCCGAAGAATGTAGCGATCGCGCCCAAGCAGAGAAAATTTTATTTCCATCTCTAGAAGAGATGATTCGATAGATTTGTATGAAGTAATATTTCAGAATCACTTGGGAAAAAATCAGGAGAATATAGAAATAATTACAGCAGTTTATTCTGCAAGATGTCTAAAAAATATAGCCGATTCTGGCTTCTGAATTCTGCCGTAATTGTGCGCTTCATCTCAACCATCGGCAGAGAAGAAATGTATATTGGCAAGAGTATAGTTGATGAAGAGGCAGTTATGGCAGTTTTTGAGGGAACTTTTACTCAAACTGAACCCTTGCGTTTCGCGCTGGTTATTGGTCGATTTAATGACCTTGTTACTGCAAAGCTGCTTGAAGGATGTCAAGATTGCTTAAAACGTCATGGTGTAGACCCCAACCCCCACGGTAATCAAGTCGATTATGTTTGGGTTCCGGGAAGTTTTGAAGTGCCAATTGTTGCACGTCAACTAGCACTTTCCCAGCGTTATGATGCAATCATTTGTTTAGGTGCAGTTATCCGCGGACAAACGCCCCATTTTGATTATGTGTCTTCGGAAGTAGCCAAAGGCATTGCCGCCGCCAGCTTTCAAACCGGAGTTCCGGTAATTTTTGGCATTTTGACAGTAGATACAATGCAGCAAGCCCTAGAAAGGGCAGGAATTAAAGCGAATCATGGCTGGGATTATGCCATGAACGCTCTAGAAATGGCCAGCCTGATGCGGAAGTTACGCTCTAACCTCACAGAGACGTACACTTTAAATCCCCAGCCCTTACCTGCTGCTCCAGGTCAAGAGTCAATCGTTAACAGTCAGTAGTCAATGGTCAATGGTCAATGGTCTAATCACAAAGTACAAAGGACAAATGACTATTGGCTATTGACTAAAACTTAGGGGTTGACAAATCAAAAAATATCTGACAACATAGTAAATGTGAAGTTTGCGGGTATAGCTCAGTGGTAGAGCGCAACCTTGCCAAGGTTGATGTCGCGCGTTCGAATCGCGTTACCCGCTCTGAAAAAAGTTAAATTAGAAGTTTTCAGTTGGTTGAAGTTAATAAGCTTCAGCCGATTATGCTTTTTATTAAGTGAACAAAAATCAGGAAAAAAATATCCTGCTTTCTGTTTCATGCTCGGTAGAATTTAAAAAGTGTTCCCAGAAAAATTACTAGATTGTCAAAGTAGCCTTGTGCAACAGTTGGTTTTCCTAGTAGTTGCGGCGTAAGCTTAGAATTGTATTAGATATGTAAGCACAATAAATGCCCCAAAAGTTGGACGATATTACTTTGAAAGCCACAGATGCACAGCCGGAAATCTTGCAACAAGATTGCCAGCTACAGCACCAGACAACAGATATATATACCTATTTTTTTAAAATTGGGAATCAACGCTGTTGTTAATCATGGCAGTATTTACCTGACTTCGCTATTTATATAAACAGTTGCTTGTGAGATTCGCCAATTCCCAAGGCATTCAGCCGGGAAAGAAAATCTCCAACTTATGAAAAACACGCTCAAGTTAGTAGAACGCTTGTGCATCATCAAAAACCCGAAAAAATTGACTTTAACCAGGAATATCCCTGTCCCTGCCGCCGTCGGGGACGGTTAGTTCCGATTACCCTTACAGAAGCATTTGGCTGCGATCGCTGTCAACAAATCTTTGTTGTCCAAGATAATGGGCATATCCTTGAACAACTGTCGACCACTTATCCCTACAAGCGGTCTTGGCGCTGGGCGGGAAATGCTTGGCATGTTGTTCATCCCCGCTTGGGAGAAAGCTATCTGCCAATCGCTCTGGGCATTATTTTTGTACTAGTGATTATTTGGCTACCATTAGCATTGAAATTAGCCAAAGGTTCCAGCATTGTTGCCTGGGCAATAGTGGCAGTGATATTAGCTATTCTGCCAGCACTCATGGTCTGGCTTACCTACCGACGTTAACCCAATGACCGTTGAAGTTATACAAGATTACCCTGAACCAATGAAAAGCGCCAAACGCGCTTTTCAGGCTTCCTTGAAGTTGGGTTTGACCAAGGGAGTAGACCGCAGTCGAGCTGTGTTGGCAATGGCGCAGGCTATAGAAAGGTCTTTTGATGATATTTTAGAAGCCAATACTCTGGATTTAGAAGCTAGTAAAGAAATGGCTGTACCAGAGTTGATTTTAGATTGGCTGAAACTCACCCCCAAACGACTAGAAACCACTGTCGAAATACTACGGCGTTTGGGTGAACTATCAGATCCTCTGCGCCGAGTCAGGAATGCTGACTATCAACCAGAAGACTCTCAAAGTTACTCGCAATTGATGGCTTTGGGAGTGATTGCTTTTGTTTATGAGGCATTTCCTGATTTAGGTGCGATCGCCGCAGGTTTGTGCATTAAAACTGGCAATAGTATCATCCTTAAAGGTAGTACAGAAGCTAGTCATTCTAACGCTGCGATCGCCGAGGTACTGCAAAATGCCGTGGAAGAAGTGGGACTACCACCTGGTTGCGTAGAACTAGTCACCGCCGAACATGGTGCTTCTGTACGGGATTTAGTTACCCAAGACCAGTACCTAAATTTAGTTATCCCCTACGGACGTTCCAGCTTGGTGCAACAGGTAATGCGACAAGCAACTTGCCCAGTGTTAAAATCCGCAATGGGCAACTGTTACCTGTACTGGTCGCTCAATGGCAGTTTAGAGATGGTACGCTGGATGATTCTTGATAGCCATCAAAGCGAACCAGACCCGGTAAATGCGATTGAAAAGGTCTTAATTCACCGCCAAGCTATGCCATCATCATTGTCTGTGCTGTGGAATAGTTTGAAGGAAAAAGGTTTTGAAATCAAAGGTGATGCAGAGTTAGTCGAAGCTTTTCCCCAACTACAACTAGCCAAAGACAGCGAATGGGGCAATCCCTACTTAACTAAGACTGTTGCCTTTAAACTAGTGGATAGTTTAGAAAGTGCGATCGCTTGGATTAACCAATACAGTAGCAATCATGCTGACTGTATTGTGACTGAATCTTATCAAGAAAGCCGACAGTTTGCCCTGGGGGTGAATAGCGCCTCTACCTACATCAACACTTCCCCTCGATTCTCACGCAACCCTTCACGAGGAGACTCAGTATTCTTAGGAATGTCTAACCAAAAAGGCCACCGTCGCGGATTTATTAGCTTGGAAACCTTGACTACCGTCAAGCACATTATTCAAGGAAATGGTAGATTTTAAAATGCTAGCGATCGCTTGGTTAACTCAGTATTTTTAGTTACCTACTCGGATAATCAACCTTTGTATCAACACTTACTGCCCAAATCCGCCAAATTCTGTTTTGTCAAAACTGTAAGCATATAATTAGCCTGCGAAGGTGGTCACTGAGCTTGTCGAAGTGCAGGCTTTTTTTGTATAGCCTCAGACTTCCAGTCTGCGGGGTTTATTGATTTACTAATACAAACTATAATAGCGTTAGTTTTAAGTAAACTAACGCTATTATTTTTCAAATAAATTCAGGGATAAAATAATAACAAAAGCTCCCTGATGCTTAATATAAATTACAGTCAATTAAATTAAACAGCACTGCGACGAGTTAACAAGTTCCACAAGAAGACAGCGACAATGGCACCTAAAACTGCCACTAAAATACCAGGGATGCTAAGAGTAGGAGCTGCTAGAGCAAAATTTCCCGTACTGAAGAATACTCCTAAGCTACCACCGACAAATGCACCAATAATACCTAACAAAATTGTTCCCAGAATGCCGCCGCCTTGATGACCAGGGTAGATAGCTTTAGCAATAGCACCAGCAATTAAGCCTAAGATAATCCAAGCAAGAATGTTCATGTGTTTGTTGTTTTTAGTTAATGTTTTTTTCTGACAATTACAGATTAACAAGTTCGATATGTGCAGCCAATCTATCATCAGCATTAATTATTCATAGCCTGAAGTGGTAGTTGGATTGTTGCCATTTCTTTTGGTATATGCCGAAATCAAGATAGATAAAAACTGAAGAAACAGCCCATAGCTGCTGTGAAACTACGGGCTGATTAATTCATTGCTTGGTAATTGCAGTATAGGCATTTCTCATTAGCTCTATCCTCTACTAGAAGAATTAAGCTGAAATGACAATTGTGAACATTCTTAACAAGAGAAATGGGAATTTATTTCAACTTGTGGTAGATTGCAACCCTCAATTAACTACATAGGATCAATACAGTAAAACTCAAGCACAATTTTAGTGTGTTTTAACTTATGGCATTCAATTACAGATGGAAAAACGGCGCTCGCTCAAATCGAGACGAAGCCATCAGACACAAATATTTATTAGATGAAAGCCAGTTTGACAACGAGCAAGACCGACAATTAGCAGAAGAATCTGCAAGACGAATGTTAGGTGTACCTGTACCAACCTTAGATGAAGATAAATCGATATTGCCCCAAGCAGACCCAGATAGAAAAATATAACAGAGAATGCGATGTCTGACGACAAGCCCTACTCTTCGAGAACGACTTCGTCGAACGGGTGAGGCAGTTTCAACTCGACGGGAACCGCCAAGACTTGAACTGCCTCACCGCAAGCATCTACGCTCTCATCACACAGTAATCACACAGGGTAAAATGGCTGAGGATAATTACGCAGAGAAATATACTGACCCTGAGTTACGCCGTCAACTCAAGGAAGAAATTCTCAAATCTGATAAAGGTGGTCAGCCCGGCCAGTGGTCTGCACGTAAAAGTCAGCTGCTAGTCAAAGAATACGAAAAACAAGGCGGCGGCTATAAAAAAGAAAAGAAAGACGAAGCTGCACAATCATTAGAAAAATGGTCAGAACAAGACTGGCAAACTCAAGATGGTGAAGACCGCGCTCGTGAAGATGGTGTGACTAAGCGTTATCTCCCGAAAGCAGTTTGGGATAAATTGAGCGATGCGGAAAAGCAAGAAGCAGAGCAAATTAAAGAAAAAGCTTCAAAAGAAGGTAAACAGCATGTTGAATGGACTCCAGCTATTGAAAAGGCAATGGCTGAAGTTGAGCATCAATCTCACCATGAGCCGTCAAAGCAGGAATTGTATGAGCAAGCAAAATCACTCAATATCCAAGGTCGTAGCAATATGACCAAAGATGAACTCAAGAAAGCCATTGATGAGATGAAAAGTTAAAGCGATCGCACTTTTGGAGTAAGCTAATTTTACTCTCCACCATGACCCTTGTAAGCGATCGCCCCTCACTTTACACTTTGAGCAGGAGCAATCGCCTTCCGAACACTATCATTGCACCTGCAAACACGAAACTCCGACTCAAAAGGTAGAGCGATCGCTGACATTTGTTATCATAATGCCAAGAAAAAGCCTATGAGGAACGTGTGTAATGGTTAGCACTATCATCACCACTACAGGACAAGTAACTATTCCTAAAGAAATTAGGAATTATCTTAATCTTGATGCAGGCAGTAAAGTTGATTTTGTTATTGATGAAAATGGTGCAGTCAAGTTAATTCCACTCAATGTTCCTGTGCAAACTTTATCTGGGATTTTACATCGTCCGGGAACCAAAAGTGCAACTTTAGAAGAAATGGAAACAGCAATTCAAGAAGGTGCCAGTGATTGCGGTTGATACAAATATTTTAGTGCGCTATTTAACAAAGGATGATGAAAGGCAATGGCAACAGGCTAGTGAAATTATCGAAAGCGGAGAGCAATGTTTTGTAGCGAATATAGTTCTTTGTGAATTCGTTTGGGTTTTACGAGGAAAGCCTTATCAATTTAGCAGAGAAGAAATTAGCAATGCTATAAATTTGATGTTGCAATGTTTGACGTTTGAGTTTGAAAATCGTTCTGTAATTTATCAAGCATTGCAGCAATTTCAACAAGGAAAGGCTGATTTTTCTGATTATTTAATTGGTGCGATCGCTCGACAGTTTCAGTGTAGTTCGACAGCAACTTTTGATAGAAAATTGCAAAACGAGAAGGGGTTTGATGTTTTTGAGTAATGCTTTTTTGCCATAGCGATCACCCTCACAACACCATCATTCCACTTGCAAACACAAAACTTCGAGTAAAAAGGTAGAGCGATCGCCCTTAGTATTATTAATCTTCAGAAAAATTAAGAACAATCTGCATTCATTCACCAGTTTTTTTTCTAAAGCAACATCTTCTTCACAGAGATAGGAAAACTCAATTCCCATCAAGTCTAAAATTTTGAGTAATTCTGCTGGTTCTAGCTGCATAACTTCCGCAGCTTTTTTTTAAGCTAATTACTTTAGTCATTAAAGCACCGAGTAAAAAAAGAAAGTTTTCTTTCTGTTCGATATTCTGAAATAATTGAATTTCAGAAGCGATCGCTTGAGTCAGTTCTTGATTCATCGGTAAGTTTGTACTAATTCATTAGGGTTCTGATCATTCTACAATTAAACTAGAGCGTAGACGCTTGCGGCTTGTCGTCAGACATCGCCTTCACAATACCATCATTGCACTTAAAAACACAAAACTTCGAGTAAAAAGATGGAGCGATCGCCTTCATAACATCATTATTGCACTTGAAAACACGAAACTTGGAGTTCAGAACACAAAACTCCGACTTCGGAACATAAAACTTGGAGTTCAGAACATGAAACTTTAAGTTCCGAACACGAAACTTGGAGTTCAGAACATGAAACTTTGAGTTCAGTACACGAAACTTGGAGATAAAAGGTTGATTGATGAGGTTGGGAACTTGAATTTTACTGTTGTGAGTTGAGGCGATCGCGCACATATGCTAAATTTTCACGCTCAGTTATAGTATTAGGATGATTTACGCCTAAGCTCCTTTCTAAAATATTTAAAGCTTTACTGTAAAAAATTTCGGCTTTACTATATTTTCTTTGGAAGAAGTAGAGTTTTGCAAGATTACCGAGGCTTAGAGCAACATTTGTATGTTCGCTTCCTAGTGAGCGTTGCCATATTTCCAAAGCTTGCAGATAAAGGGGTTCAGCTTTACTATATTTTGTTTGGAAAAAGTAGAGTTCGGCTAAATTATTTAAGCTGCTAGCAACATCTGGATGTTCTTCTCCCAGAAGGCTTTGTGTGAGTTCCAAGGCTTGCAGATACAGGGGTTCAGCTTTGTTATATCTTTCTTGGGATGTGTAAACTAATGCTAGATTGTTGAGGCTACTAGCAAAATTTGGATGTTCTTCTCCCAGTAGGCTTCGTGTTAATTCCAAAGCTCGCAGGTAAAAGGGTTCAGCTTCGTTGTATCTTTCTTGGGATGTGTAAATTAACGCTAGGTTGTTGAGGCAGGAGGCAACATCTAGATGTTCTTCTCCCAGCAAATTTCGTATTAATTTTAAGGCTTGCCGGGATCGCAGTTCAGCCTCACAGTATCTTCCTTGGAAATTATAAAGTAATGCTAGATTTTTGAGGCAGGTAGCAACACATAGATGTTCCTCTCCCAGCAAATTTTGCATTAGTTTTAAAGCTTGCAAAAATAAAGGTTCAGCTTTGCTATATTTTCCTTGATTCAAGAAGATATACGCTAGGTTATTCGTGCTTATAGCAAAATCTGGATGTTCTTCTCCCAAACAATATCGCCTTAGTGCCAAAGCTTGGAGGTACAGAGGTTCGGCTTTGCTATATTTTCCTTGGTAAAGATAAAGTTCCGCTAGGTTGTTGAGGCTAGTAGCGACAGATGGATGTTCTTCCCCTAAGCGTTTTTTGGCGATTTCTAGGCACTGTTCAGACCAAGTTATAGCTTGGTTATACAATCCTCGACCATTGTAAAAACGAGCGTTACCGACGAATGGCCAAAGTAAATCTTCATTGCTGACATATTGAATGAGATTGTTCGCTATTTCTGCTAAATGAGGTATTTTCGGTGCAACATCTTTAATTTGCTGAATGGTGGGAGTTTCAGGAATATCTTTAGCAACCCCTACCATTACTCCGCAAAACGATCGCTTAAATTTCTCTGCCTGTTCTAAACCTGTAAGCTTATCTTGGAAAAACTCCCGCAGCAAGGGATATAGTTGAGAGATTCCCTCACCTTTAGACTGAACTAGATGTAACTGTAACAACTCACGTCTAGCTTGTTTCCAATTGTGCGCCTCATCATTTATTGTTATCTCATCCACCAACTCCCAAGGAATCGGAGCTAAGGCAAATAAACTCAAAACACAGCCTAAACGTTGAGCATTTTCTCGCAACCGTCGCCAACTCAACTCAAAAGCAGCAGCAACACCCAACTTAGCAGTCATTTCCGGTTGAGCTTCATCTAAAGCCGGATTCTTCAAACGCTCATTTTCCAAGTCTTGCAGCATTTCTGCTAGGGATAACTCTTCATCACCCAACAAATAACGCCCGACTAATTCTAAACCCAGTGGCAAATATCCCAACCACTTACAAAGTCTTCGCGCAACTAACGGCTCACGTCGCAGTCTTTCCCTACCAATTATCGATTTTAATAACTGCATCGCCGCCAGTGGTGTCAGCACATCTAAATCTAATCGCACTATCGGCGGTTGTAATTTCTCCCGCGTGGTAATTAACTGCTTAAACCGAGCCGGAACAGACTCTAAATAACACCGAACTTCCTCTCGATAGTTAGTAACGTTATCAATTACCAGTAAAACCTCACCCTCATGCCATTTTGTGAGGCAATATTGCACTCGCGCAGCTAAATCTAAATCATCTGGGATGTTCAATTGCAGCTTATTACGAGCAAAATCCACCAGTTGCACTCCCACATCCTGCACTGCGGATAACCAGCAAATTCCGCCTTGATAAGTGACGCGGTGAGAATTGGCATATTGCAAAGCTAACTCTGTCTTCCCAACTCCAGCCATCCCCGCAATAGCTGCAATGGCTACCTGTTGATTATCCCGCAACAAACGATGGAGGTTTTGCAATTCCGTTTCACGTCCGACAAACTCCACCACGCCACTGAAGGGAATATTTTCGTAACGGGTAGGCAAGGATTTAGTTTTCTTACCTTCCGCACGCTGCACGCCTGGTAATTCTTCTCGTCGGCGTTGCCATTCTGCCTCAAATTTCTGTAAATTCCTGTGTTTGTCGCTTTTATCATGCCAAAGCGTTAGGCGAAAGTGCCAGTCTGCTGAACCTTGCTTGTGTTCGCGCAAATCTTCGAGAATGTTTAAAAAATCTTTCAGTGCATTTAGTGAGTCTCGGACTTGTTCTGTGGTTAAACTGCTAAGTTCCGCCAGCACTCTTAGCTGTGTTCTCACTATGACTTGCTGCGGCGTTTCCCAATTGTGAGCAATTTTATAAAGTTCACCGTCTTCTAACTCATCATTGGCATAAGCCAAAAACCTTTCTAAAAGTTTCTTTACCCGCGCTTCGACTTCATCACCATAGCTAACACGCGCCATAGGTTATTCTTGCCCAAATTTGCGACAAAGTTTCGGGAATCCCCAAACTTAATCTAGCATCCCCAAACTCAAATCTCCGCATATTCACGCATCACCGCCCACAGACAGCGCCTTTTGCTTCCTCGCACTACCCCAAATTTACCGTTGCTTCAGCGTTTGAGGTAAAGCGAATGAAAGCTAAAAAGCTGAAGGCGGTTGTGTTATTTCTGATTCCCCTAATTGCTGACTTGTTCATTCCCGGTTCAAGTATTGTGATTGAGTTTGCCTTCCTGATGTGGGAATTGCTGAAAAAAGAGGAGAATGATTTGGAGCGATCGCACCACTAAATTCATAATTTTGTCTTATATCCCCGACTTTTTCAAAAAGTCAGGGATATAACCTTCGTTCTAGCGCCAATTAAACAAGCAATTCCCGATACCGTTGTTGAACTTCTTCAATTCCAAACAACGCTTCAAACTTTAAACCAACAGACTGGTAAAGTTCTGCGCCTCCTTGCTTGCGGTCTACCAGTCCAATTACTTGCTCAACAATATATCCTGCATCTTTCAGTCGATTTACCGCTTTTAAGGCAGACTGACCAGTAGTCACCACATCTTCCAAAACTACGATTTTTGTACCTTCAGGCAAAGTTGGGCCTTCAATATAAGCTTTCGTTCCGTAACCTTTGGCTTCTTTGCGAATAATTAGTGCTGGTATGGGTCGGTTTTCATAAACAGAAACCACACTCACTGCTGTCACAATGGGATCAGCGCCTAGTGTTAAACCTGCTACAGCCTCAGTATCCGCAGGTAGTAAGGGAAATAGTAAACGTCCAACGGCTAAAGCGCCTTGGGGATGGAGTGTTACCTGGGTTTTATTAATGTAATAGGTACTACGTAGTCCTGAAGCCAACACAAAATCACCTTCTTGATAGGCGAGTTGGCAAAATAAGTCTAGTAGCTTGTGGCGCAGAGTGGCTAAGTCAGCAGTGGCCGCCCAAATATCAGCCTGGGTAGGGGTTTCAGTAGAATGCGTCATTACAAATGATAATCAGTTGTGCTACACCAAAGGTTGAACTCATCAGAGTTCTGCAATTAAGCATAAGTTAAGATTCGATCAAAATTGAGGAGTTAAGGGAATGGGTATAAAATTTAAATCCTTTGGTGGTCTTTTGGTACTTTTAGCGACTGGTTTAATTTTTCCGGCGGTGGCATCTGCTGAAACAGATACACCTAATTATGAAACAGCTAATGAAGCTTTTGAGCGAGCTTATTTTCGTCACGATCGCAATTTTTTACGAAAATAACACACCTAAACGTCAGTTACAAAATTTTCTCGGTAATGGTTCCGGTTTCAAGGATTCTTTCCCAGAAAATGAAATAGCCCGTGATGGTGAGTTGATCAACACCCTCTATCGAGATGTAATGACTCAGCAAGCCGGTAATGACCCTTATCTACGCACACCAGATTTACCCAATCCTTATGATAGTTCCTTACTGTCATCTCCTCGCTTAAATAGTGACAAGCTCAAAGTCGGTACAGAATTCCGTTTTTAGAGTGCTGAGTGCTGAGTGCTGAGTGCTGAGTGCTGAGTAGTTAATAGGCAATGATTAGAAGCTTGCCGAAGTTTTATAATTCTGAATTCTGGCTTCTGACTCCTGAATTCTGTTTGATAAAACTTATCACTCAGCACTTTCAACTCAGCACTCAGCACTAAAACAATCCAGGGTGCAGGAGTTGAACCTGCCTGGGGCGAATTATGAGTTCGCTGCCTCAACCGCTCGGCCAACCCTGGTCGAATACTAATTCTATCTCAAGTTTGCTACTTGTCTACCCTAGTACCACAGTTTATCAGATTTTTATACTACATAATTTAATTATGAAATAGTCCTAAACTATGATTGATTAAGTTCGTTTAAGGATTGAGGTACATAACTTCAATGCTCTTAATATAGACCAGCATTCTTCAGCAACAGCTTGTCAGCGATGAAAATAAATTCTACTGTAATACTGACTTTGGTTCTGTTAATCCTGATGTTGGGCGCAGGGTCTGTCAGTGCGTTTTTAGGCTTCAATTTGGGAAGTTTAGCTCTCAAAGGAGTGTCAACCCCAGATGGTCGTCCCACAACTAAATTCGCCAGTGCTAAGACCAATAACTCCCAACAGCCAGGAGTAACTTTATTAAAAGAAGAAGAAATATTAAAAATTGTTAAATCTCGGATTGACGGTAAGGCGAAAGCTACTAAATCAGAAAAATTAGACGACGAAGACGAAGAAATCAATAAAAAACAGAAGCCACAAGAAAAGCCACAGGAAGTAGTTGAAGAAAAACCCCAACCAGGATTTCCGGTGAGTGCAGAAAGTGAAGGTGTAACTTTTGCAGTGCAATCGGCGCGTTACTCTGGAGGCGATTTACTTTTGAAAGTCAAAATGCAGAACAAAGGCAAAGATTCTGTGCGCTTTTTGTATAGTTTCTTAGATGTGACCGACGACAAAGGCAGAACCTTGAGTGCTAGTACAGAAGGTTTACCCGCAGAATTACCCGCAAATGGCCCAACATTTTCCGGTACAGTGATTATTCCTACAGCTTTACTGGATGATGTGAACAAAGTCTCTTTGTCTTTGACAGATTATCCTGCACAAAAACTCAAGTTAGATGTTGCTGACATCCCTGTAGCAAGGTAAAGACTGGAAAGTAAAAAGTAAAAAGTAAAAAGGCAAAAGATTCTTTTTACTTTTACCTTTTACCTTTTACTTTAAGAGAGTTTACACGAGTTTAGGCAGTGATTGGTTTTCCTGGTTTAACTTGGGCAGATGTAGGGTTGCGATTATTATCAGTACTACTGCTGATTGCCATCAATGCCTTTTTTTGTGACGGCAGAGTTTTCGATGGTGACAGTGAGGCGATCGCGGATTCATCAGTTAGTCAAGGCTGGTGACATACAAGCGATCGCAGTCGAAACATTACAACGCAGTATTGATCGGCTGCTATCAACAACACAGTTAGGCATTACCCTGTCGAGTTTGGCACTGGGGTGGATTGGTGAAAGTACAATTGTGGTGCTGGTAAAAACATGGCTGAAATCTTGGCCTTTACCAGAAACGACAACTAAGTTTATTTCCCATTCACTATCAATTCCCCTGGCCTTTTTTTTTGGTAGCTTATCTGCAAATTGTCTTAGGAGAATTATGTCCAAAATCACTGGCTTTGCTCTATTCTGAACAATTAGCGCGATTTTTAGGCCCTTCAGTTAAAGCGATCGTTCGTTTTTTCAGTCCCTTCATCTGGATTCTCAACCAATCAACTCGTTGTTTGTTACGCATTTTTGGCATTGAATACACAGGTCAAAGTTGGAGACCACCTGTGACATCGGAAGAATTACAGATGATCATCGCCACAGAACGAGAATCTACTGGTTTAGAACATTCTGAACGTCAATTACTGAATAATGTCTTTGAATTTGGTGATGTTACCGCCCAAGATGTAATGATTCCTCGCAATGGCATTATTGCTTTACCCAAAGATGCAACCTTCCAGCATTTACTCCAGGAAATGACCACTACTGGTCACTCCCGCTACCCCATCATTGGCGAATCTCTAGATGACATTCGCGGGATTGTTTACTTTCGAGATTTAGCCCAACCCTTGGCAATAGAAAAACTCACTTTAACATCCCATCTCCAACCGTGGATGCGTCCCGCCCGATTTGTGCCAGAAAACACACCTTTGAGTGAACTCTTGCCAATGATGCAGCAAGAAAAGCCAGCTATGGTCATTGTCGTTGATGAGTTTGGCGGGACTGTAGGGCTAGTGACCATTCAAGACGTAATTGGTGAAATTATTGGCAATACAGGA
The DNA here is from genome assembly GCF_001298445.1 of Nostoc piscinale CENA21. Lineage (NCBI taxonomy): Bacteria > Bacillati > Cyanobacteriota > Cyanophyceae > Nostocales > Nostocaceae > Nostoc > Nostoc piscinale. The sequence goes on from NZ_CP012036.1 coordinate 1,120,977, forward strand.
GAACGGGAAAACAACGAAGACTTGTTAATTGAAATTGTGGATCAAGACACATTTTTAGTACAAGCACAAATTAACCTCGAAGACCTCAACGAAGTCTTAAATCTCAGTTTGCCTCTAGCTAGGGAATATCAAACTTTAGGCGGTTTTTTACTTTATCAATTACAGAAAATGCCAACTAAAGGTGAAATATTTTTATACGAAAATCTTCAGTTCACCATAGTCTCAATTGTCGGCCCAAGACTGCATCAAATTCAGGTGCAACGCTTATCTTAGAGGCAAGGGAAGGGGGGACAAGGTGAGATAAGGGAGGATAAGGAGGACAAGGGAGACAAGGAAGCAAGATTTATACCTTATCTCTCAACCTTGTCTACCCCCTCTCCTACTCCTTACTCCCCACTCCCGCCGCATAAGCCAGTGGATCTTGTAATCCCAGTTCTTCAAAAGCGGCTAGTCGCAAGCGGCAAGAATCACAGACTCCACAGGCAATATCAGCACCGCTATAGCAAGACCAAGTTAAATGCCAAGGAACGCCTAATTTGTTACCAAGTTGGATGATTTCGGTTTTTTTGAGATGAATCAAGGGGGCGGCGATCGCAGTTGCATTACCTTCTCGTCCTTGTTTGGTTCCCAAGCGAAAAACTTCTTGCATTGCCTGGATGTAGTCAGGACGACAATCAGGATAGCCGGAATAATCCAAAGCATTCACACCAATGTACACACGTTCAGCTGCGATCGCTTCTGCATAACCCAAGGCAAAACTTAAAAATATCGTATTCCGTGCAGGTACGTAGGTTGCAGGAATATTTTGTGACATCTCCTCCAAAGAACGTGCTTGGGGAACATCAATTTTTTCATCTGTCAGTGCTGAACCACCCCATTTGCGTAAGTCAAAATTCACCACCTGATGTTCTTCTACACCAGCAGTTTGCGCCACCAACATCGCTGAGTTTAACTCTCGGCGATGTCGCTGCTGATAATCAAAAGAAATTGCGTAGCACTCACAACCATCTGCTTTGGCTTGATAAAGTACAGTAGAAGAGTCTAATCCCCCAGACAACAAAATTACGGCTTTCATCTTGGCTGCTAATTTTTAGATTTCTCATTGCCAAAACATCATAATTAAAAAAACTGTCAGCCAGCCTGACAACTCAATTTTTTCTCCATATTGTACCAGTTTATAAACTGGACTATTCTTTAAGTGTGATGGTAGCTATTTTTGTAATTTTACTGACAGGAAAATTATTTATTTACAACCTTTTAAGATGGTGAATTTCCTGGTATCCAATACTCTGACTAAGATTGAGAAACTTTCACTAAAAAATTGATTTTGTGTTTAAAGTTAATAAAAAAAACACATTAGCTATTGTGTTAAGAGCAAAAACCTGATTGATTTAGAACTGAACAGAAAAAAAGACAGCCAGATTGCGGGAACTATCGCAAACTTTGAAATTCTTCATAAACAGAGCCTCTATGTTACCATCTGGATGGTTTTAGACGGATCATAACTGGCTGTTCAGTATAATTGCCAACGGCCGCAGCGTCTCTAAATTTGGTGGTTGAGGAGAGAACAATAGTGCAAAATAGCATGTCAGTGGCAGAATCAAATTCATACACACAGCGCAATCAGCCACGACCGATTCGCGTAGGTGTAATCGGGGTGGGTAACATGGGACAACATCATACCCGCGTCTTGAGTTCAATGAAAGATGTTGAACTAGTAGGTGTGGCAGATATCAATGTTGAACGAGGCTTAGAAACCGCCAGCAAATACAAGGTGCGTTTTTTTGAAGATTATTGTGACTTGCTACCCCATGTGGAAGCAGTGTGCATCGCCGTACCGACTCGCCTGCATTATGCCGTGGGGATTAATTGCCTATTAGCTGGAATTCACGTTTTAATTGAAAAGCCGATCGCTGCTAGTATTTCGGAAGCAGAATCTTTAGTCAATGCAGCCGCAGAATCAGGGTGCATTTTACAAGTAGGTCATATTGAGCGGTTCAATCCTGCATTTCAAGAACTCAGCAAAGTCCTGAAAACCGAAGAATTGCTGGCGCTGGAAGCTCACCGGATGAGTCCTTACTCACATCGGGCCAATGATGTTTCCGTAGTACTGGATTTAATGATCCACGACATTGACTTAATGCTAGAATTAGCCGCCTCTCCAGTTGTGAAACTGACAGCCAGCGGTTCTCGTGCTTTAGATTCTGGTTATTTAGATTACGTGACAGCCACCTTGGGATTTGCCAATGGTATTGTCGCTACGCTTACAGCCAGTAAAGTCACTCACAAAAAAAATTCGGCGCATTGTTGCTCATTGTAAAAACTCCTTCACGGAAGCAGATTTTCTCAAGAACGAAATTCTGATTCATCGCCAAACAACCACCAATTTAACTGACAATCGTCAGTTACTTTACAGACAAGATGGTTTGATCGAAAAAGTCTCTACCACCAATATTCAACCTTTAAGTGCAGAACTAGAACATTTTGTCAACTGCGTTCACGGTGGTAATCAACCTTCCGTTGGTGGTGAGCAGGCTTTAAAAGCCCTGAGACTAGCTAGTTTAATTGAGCAAATGGCTCTAGAAGATAGAGTATTCAATCCATTAGACTGGCAATCGGAATCGAGAGTTCAATCCTTAACTTCCACAATTTAACAGTTCTACTCAATTGAATACATAAAATACTTAGGGGCGTAATCTTTGCGCCCCTAAAAATTTGGCTGATCATCGCCCCAGAGATGACGGATTATCAGTAAAGTTTTAAGAAGATTAAGGCTAGATTAGGCAAACAAACTTGTGCCGCAGTTTTAGGAATATACTCAATGCTCGAATGGATTACTAATACGATCAATTCCTTGGGATACGTAGGAATTGCACTGTTAATGTTCGTAGAGAACCTGTTTCCCCCGATTCCTTCAGAATTGATCATGCCACTGGCAGGATTTACCGCTAGGGCAACTCCAGACCGATTGAATATTTTTGGAGTCTTTTTTGCTGGACTTGTAGGTTCTGTAGCTGGCGCACTTGTGTGGTACTATCCTGGTAAGTTTTTTGGCGAACAACGCCTAAAAAGGTGGGCGGATCAGTACGGTAAATGGTTAACCATATCCAGCAAAGATATTACCAAAGCAAAGCACTGGTTTGATTCTCAAGGTAGCAAAACAGTGTTAATTGGTCGTCTTGTACCGGGAATCCGTACTTTGATTTCTGTACCCGCAGGCATGAGCGATATGCCTCTGTTACCATTTTTATTTTATACAACCTTGGGTAGTGCTGCCTGGGTAGGTTTGTTAACATACTCAGGGTATGTTTTGGGTAGTCAGTATGAACTTGTGGACAAGTACCTTGCCCCAGTATCAAAAATTGTGCTTGGGACTTTGGTTTTGGCATTTGTGGTCTGGATACTCAAGCGTAGGCGGAAACGGGCTAGACACTAAAATACACCACCCTGATTTAAAGTTTATTTAAAGTTGGGGGTTACATCTGGTAAAAATTCGCCTACACTATGCCAAATAATGCTGAATTTGCGATCGCCTAAATCAGCATTAGGCGTATTTTTAGCTACACTTGACGAAACCTAGAATTTTTGGTATCTCGCATGTTTGTATGTAAGATGAGCAAGTTAAATTTTGACAGTTAAGAAAGGACTAGGAGCTTTCATGACAGACCAACCTTCCGCCGCTACCCCAATGAATGCCGCTGCTATCCCTCTCAACCGGGTTTCAGCCGCTACCCCAATTAATACTGCTACCCCTGTTAAAACAAATGGCAGTTCTGGTAAGGCTATTCTCAGTGTGGACTTAGGCAGAACATCAACCAAGACTTGTGTCAGCCGCGAACCCGGTAATGTGGTTTTCATCCCCGCCAATGTCAAACAAATGTCAATGGAAGAAGTCCGGGGAGGCATTTTTGAAGCCCGTGCGACAGATCCTTTAATGGATTTGTGGCTGGAGTATCAAGGCAGTGGCTATGCAGTCGGTCAACTAGCCGCCGATTTTGGCGCAAACCTCGGAGTTGGCAAATCTAAGGTAGAAGACGCACTGGCTAAAGTTTTGGCTTGTGCTGGCTACTTCAAGTTAAAAGACGAAATTTCCATCGTGCTGGGTCTACCCTTTCTCTCTCTAGAGCAGTTTGAAAAAGAAAAAGCCCAGATCATCAGTCAGCTGACTGGCCCTCACGTTATGAATTTTAGAGGCGAAAGTGTCTCTCTGAATATCAATAAAGTTTGGGTAATGCCTGAAGGTTACGGCAGTCTTCTCTGGTGTGAAGCTCAACCCAAAAAAGGTGCCGCCAGCCCCGACTTTACCAAAGTATCAGCGGCTATTGTCGATATTGGACATCAAACCATCGATTTGTTGATGGTAGATAACTTCCGCTTCGCTCGCGGTGCTTCTAAGAGTGAAGATTTTGGGATGAGCAAATTCTACGAAATGGTAGCGAAAGAAATTGAAGGTGCAGACAGCCAATCTCTAGCTCTCATTTCTGCGGTGAACAAACCCAGAGGAGAACGATTCTATCGTCCTAAAGGCTCTAGTAAGCCTGCTAACCTGGATGATTTTCTTCCCAACTTGATTGAGATGTTTTCTCGTGACATTTGCAGCCGTGTCCTCGCTTGGCTACCTGAGCGTGTGACTGATGTGATTATCACAGGCGGCGGCGGCGAATTTTTCTGGGAAGATGTGCAACGTCTGTTAAAAGATGCTCAAATCAACGCCCATCTGGCTGCACCATCTCGTCAAGCTAACGCCTTGGGGCAGTATATTTATGGAGAGGCGCAATTATCCGCCGTTCGCGCTGCTAGGTCTTAAAGCCAATGTTCCAATGGTCAAAAAAAGTAGTTAAATCGGTGACGTTCAACCCAGAAGTTGCAGACGAAAGCTTGTTGTCGCTGGTGGAAAGCCATTTAGAGCCTCAACCAGACAAGACTTTTAGCGACCTCTGTAAAGAAGCCCTATGGCAATTTTTATGTGTCCCGGAATCTGTTAAACCTGGTTCCAAACCAATAGCCGCAGAGTCGGTTGAACAGAAAATCGATGAACTGCAACGCCAAGTGGCTGACCTAGAGGAACGTTTTTTCGCTAAAGAATCGAATCGTTTGGAGGCGATGGAACGCCATATTGTGCAACTCACGCAACAAATGGCGCATCTAGCAATTTTGGTGACAGAGCGACCGCAGATTATTCACCATCAGCCTCCAACTTCACCAGCGCCAGCGCCTGTAGTGTCAACAGTCCCCGCAAAGGAAATGGTTAACACTACCTACGCTGCTACACCTCCTGAAGATGTTGACCCTGTGATTAGTCGTCTCAGTCAATTTCTGGATGATTTTTAAGAGACGGTTTGAATTGTGAGTATTTTTATTTTTGAGAAATCCTTAGTAGTGCAGACTATTAAGGATTATTAATTTTTCTCATGATTATAGCGGTTCTTACTTGCTTGTAATACAGTCGGAACTCCAACCTGCATTTGCTTACGTAAACGCTTCCCTTGCGGCTCACCCGTGTAGGTTTTTTTGCGTGAGTATGAGTCCATACTTGAAAATCAGCTTTTTGAACCCACTCAAAACTTCAAGATTTGATTGTCAGATAGTGGAACTATTAATTTTTTTTATTTTTGTATTTGCCGATTATGCTTACCTATCTTCATGAGTCGGCAAATTGACTGAATTTTAGTATATTAAATAACTTTGTTTTTGTCTTGTCACTCCGTCAGGCGAGAACTGCCATAGTCATAAATTTGATAAGTCGCCAACAAAAAACCCCGCCTTTAGGCAGGGTGAACTATTTGAAAGCTATCTCAAGATTTACAACTTTTTAGAATGTGAAGGTTGTTCTGAGAGTACCGATGAATGCGTCATCATTGTTGTCATTCTGACCAGGAGAAGACAACCAGATTACACCAGGTGTGATGGAAATGTTGTCAGAGACTCGATATTTGTAGAAGCCTTCAACTTGGTAAGGGAGATTATTGCTACCAGCTTGGATACCACGAGCATAAGGTTGAACGCCACCAAAAATACCCAGAACGTTACCTTTCTTACCAAAATCAGGTAGTGCAATACCACCACCATAGCTCCAAACTTCAGCGTTGTCGTTAGCACCAAAGCCAGTGAGGTCGCTGTAAGAAATGAAGCCGCTAATAGATAGCTTATCGCTGGGTCTGAAAGCTGCTGATAGACCGAAGGAATTACTGGAATAAGCACTTTGCTCTGAGGTAAGTCTGTTGAAACCACCAGCAAAGTTACCCAAGTTACTACCTACTACACCTGTGGCGATGTTATCTTGTTCACCATTATCAAATAAAGCACTACCGGCTCCATGATAACCGTGAACGTAGGTAGCAGCGACTGCTATGCGATCGCCAAGACCAAAGTTCAATTGTCCTAAAGCTGCATAGTTACCATTGAACAAACCTTCGCCAGAAGTTGGACTATCAGCTTCCGATGCTAAGTAACCGACAGTGATAGAACTGGGCTTGATAATGCTGCCACCTTGGCCAAAAGGTATGTTAAATGCGATACCTGCACCACCACCGATGCGGTAAATTGGGTTTTCGGAGGAGAAGGTGGATAATGCACCATTACCACCATCAGTTTTGTCAAAGAAGTAGGGGTTGTTAACAGCAGCGTAGTGACTGTGTTTACCACCAGCAGCAGCTAAGTAAACTTGCACTGGGCCCAGGGGCGCTTCGTAGGTCAATCTGTCTACTACAACGCTGTTACCACCATTGCCACCAACGTTATAAGTTTGCAATGGCTCTGCGCTATTAATAGCAGCATTATTGTTATCAGCTAAAGTAAAAGCTGTTGCATTACTAGCTGTCAAACGAGTTGTCAATACGTCTCTACCAGTGAAGCTGGTTTGCAAGGCTAGACGTACTCTGTCTTGGAATACAGTATTGTTTTGTTCACCACTGTTTCCACCAAATACATCGCTAACAGCAAAAATTGCTTCACCAACGAGTTTGGTAGTGGTAGAAAATTGATTAGCTTCTAATTCAGCAGTGCGTGCTTCTAAAGCATCTACACGACCACGCAAGGTTGCTAATTCAGCGGAAAATTCTTCTTGTAACCGCTGTAAAGTTGCTAAGTCTTGTTTGGTTACTAAATCTGCTGTGGCTGTAGCGATTAATTCGTTAACGCGGTCTAAACAAGCGTTTAAACCAGCCGCAAATTCATAACGGGTAAGAGCGCGATTACCACGATAAGTACCGTTAGGATAACCAGCAATACAACCGTAACGCTCTACCAAAGACTGTAATGCTTGGAATGCCCAGTCAGTGGGTTGTACGTCAGAGAATTGAGATACTGAAGTTACTTGAGACAACGAATTGTTGGTTTTGCCTTCGTTGCTGTAACGGTTAACTTGGTCTAGAACTTTGCTGTCGTTGTTAGTAGGAGCTGCTTGAGCCACAATCTCTGGCTGGGCAACTTCTACTGCCACTGGTTGTTCAGTTGTTGAAACTTCTGTGCTGGCATTAGGAGCTGCAATCGCTGTTGCTGAAACGAGTAGGGTTGCTCCTAAAACTGCGGGGCTAACCACGAGTGATTTCCACAAGAGATTAGACATTTTTACTTTTCTCCTCACACCTTGTATAGAGAATTGTTTCGTTGCACTACTTCTCAAAAATACGATATTTTTGGGAATTTCGTGAATGAGGCACAGTGCTACTAATACAATTTTAGTTTTTGAAAAGCTAACATCTGATTAACTTAGTGTTAAAAATTGATGTAATTAACTTATACAAAAACATACCTTTATAGCTTATTATTATAGAGCATTTGCAGCAGATGACAAGCTATGTGCGATCGCCTGCTAAACTGTCACAATCAAACCTGTGTCTTTCTTACATAAGAGTAAGGTTTAGGGTATTTCAATTTTCTCTGTACACCTAATTACACAATTTCCCTCTCCCTGATGTAGCCTAGCAAAGGATTTTAAGTGATTTGAGAAATTACCTCTGCTAAGTCAAAGTCTTTTTGGGTTAATCCACCTGCATCATGTGTAGTGAGTGTCACTTTGACTTTGTTATAGGAAATTTCTATATCTGGATGATGCCCAGCTGATTCTGCTGGTTCGACTAATTTATTCACAAATTCAATTGCTGTCACAAAATCTTTAAATGTACGTCTTACCTGTAACCGATTACCTTCAACAGTCCAACCTGGCAAACCATTGGCAAGTTCTCGAATTTCTGCTTCAGTCAGTAGTTGTGACATACCAAAAAATCCCAGTTGATATTTTTGTCAGCACACTTTGAAATACTTTATTTGACCAGCCAGTTTTTATTCCGACAAGCTGTAATCAAAAGTACCTATAAAAAACTATCCGCTCTGATTTTAGGTTAGTTAACCTAATGTCAGAGCGGTCTAGCGGGTCTTCAGGTTGCAACCAGACTGCCGGGAGGAACTCCCAGGCTTACCTAGTCAATTGAGCTAACTTAGTTTCTCAATATAACTAAGGTTAACTTTAGAGAACAGCCCCGGCGCACAGCCGGCTAACTGCAACCTGATGACCCATGCGTTTACTACTTTCTATCATGGGCATCACCTCCTTGTTGCCTAAGCGGACTTAGTTTCAAAAAGGCAGAGTAATTACTCTGGGCTTTTACCTTGAATCAATATAACACATTAATTTTAGAAAGATAGCGGTGTTTTGAAGAAGAAAGAATTTATATAAAAAATCCCCCGCCCAAGAGCGGAGGATAAATGAAAAATCAGATAGTGATGAATTTCTTCAAATCTTACAGAGCATTACCGCGAGGTAACACCTCTTCAGGGAATATAAATTGTTCGTGGGGCTGGTCTTGAGGAGCCATCCAAGCGCGGATACCCTCGTTCAGACAAAATGTTTTTGGTATAGAAAGTTTCAAATTCTGGGTCTTCAGCTGCCCGCAATTCTTGGGACACGAAGTCATACGCCCGCAAGTTGAGTGCGAGACCAACAATGCCCACTGCACTCATCCACAAACCTGTGACTGGTACAAACAACATGAAGAAGTGCAACCAGCGTTTGTTGGAGAAAGCAATCCCGAAAATCTGTGACCAGAAACGGTTTGCTGTCACCATTGAGTAGGTTTCTTCCGATTGGGTGGGGTTGAAGGCGCGGAAGGTGTTGGCTGCTTCACCGTCTTCAAACAGGGTGTTTTCTACGGTGGCTCCGTGAATAGCACACAATAATGCTCCACCCAGTACACCTGCGACTCCCATCATGTGGAAGGGGTTGAGTGTCCAGTTATGGAACCCTTGCAAGAATAACAAGAAGCGGAAAATTGCGGCGACACCAAAGCTGGGGGCGAAGAACCAAGAAGACTGTCCCAAGGGGTACATCAAGAAGACGCTGACGAATACCGCGATGGGGGCGGAGAATGCTAATGCGTTGTAGGGACGGATGCCTACTAAGCGTGCAATTTCAAATTGACGTAGCATGAAGCCGATTAAGCCGAAGGCTCCGTGTAGGGCTACGAATGGCCACAGCCCACCCAGTTGACACCAACGGGTGAAGTCACCTTGGGCTTCTGGCCCCCACAACAACAGCAGGGAGTGTCCCCATGCTGTCGGCTGGGGTGGATACTGCTACTGTCAGGAAGTTACAGCCTTCGAGGTAGGATGATGCTAATCCGTGGGTGTACCAGGATGTGACGAAGGTTGTGCCGGTTAACCAACCGCCCAGTGCGAGGAAGGCGCAGGGGAATAGTAATATTCCTGACCAACCTACGAATACGAAGCGATCGCGCTTTAACCAGTCGTCTAGTACGTCAAACCACCCTCTTCTACTTGGGGCGCGTCCAACTGCGATGGTCATCGGACTAAAATCCTCTTTTTACTAAAAATTTCAACGCTTTTGAGGAATAAACGTTTTTTTTGACAATTCCAGCAGCCTGAAAGCGGCTGATTTTCTGAGAGCTTGCCTTCTAAGTAAGTTGACATTTCTCAGGGTTATGCCATTACACGTACCATTGGCTAGTAACCTAGCTTGTGGTAACTTAATGATCCTTAACTTATCACATTAGTTCGGTTTTTTGCCTGAAGTACCCAGGGAAATCTGGTATTGATCACAAACCTATTAAATAATATGAATATCAGAAATTTTACAATCTGACACAACTTTTCTCAGAAATATCACAATTGTTTGAAGAGAGTGGGGAGAAGAGGACAAGGGGCAGGGAGTAGGGAGCAAGGGTGAGAAGATTTCCCCAATTCCCCCTGCACCCTTCACCCCTGCTAGGGATTGGTGAATTAGTAGGGAATGGAAGAGACAAGGAAGCGGTGGAAATGAGAGAGAATAACTAATGGCAAGGGAAAAATCACCCTTGACCCTTGACCCTTGACCATTCACAAAGTAGTTCCATGACCGTATCAACAACAATTAACCAAGGCGATTCTAATGGCGATCGCGCTTCTTCCGGCGTGTTACATCAAAAAGTTCTCGGTTCTCGTCGGTTGAGTAACTACTGGTGGGCAACTGTTGTAACTTTAGGAGCCACAGGCTTTTTGTTAGCTGGTATATCAAGTTATTTGAAAGTCAATTTGCTATTAGTCACCGATCCGACTCAATTAGTGTTCGTACCCCAAGGTTTAGTTATGGGTTTGTATGGCGCTGCTGGTGTACTGTTAGCTTTGTACCTGTGGCTGATGATTTTATTGGATGTGGGCGGTGGTTACAACGAGTTTAACCACGAAACTGACACTGTTAAAATCTTTCGCTGGGGGTTCCCTGGCAAAAACCGCCGCATTGAAATTTCTGCTCGCATTCGTGATGTCCAATCTGTACGATTAGACATTAAAGAAGGTTTAAATCCCAAGCGTGCAGTTTACTTAAGAATTAAGGGACGGCGCGATGTTCCTTTAACGAGAGTCGGTCAACCCCTGTCTTTGACAGAAATAGAAACCAAAGGCGCAGAATTAGCCCGCTTTTTGCAAGTCCCGTTGGAAGGACTTTAATGAAGTTAAAAGTAGAAAGGCAAAAGTTAATGGAGGCAGGAGTTGAAAGGCAGGAGGCAGGAGGCCGATTAGAGGAGGATTTAAACCCACCTCTAATCGTAGACCGCCAAATCACTCCTCTGATGGCGGGGGACTTAAACCCAAATAGGCGAGTCAAAAAGGCTTTATGCTTAATTCAAAATTTTCCCTTCTGCCTCGCCCGCAGGGCAGTTAAAAGAAAATAATCTTTTGACTTTTTACTTTTACTTTTTAACTTTATTCACTTGAGAGGCTAAGATACTCTGGTTGAGTCAGTACCTGAAAATGCGGTTAAAAGTTACAAAATTTTTAGTTACGTTTTTGATGGTCGCTGCTTTAATGTTGGGAGGATGTTCTACACAGCAAGTTAGCTCTAGCACCTCTTCTCCAGCAGGAACAGCTACCGAAACTAGTAATACAACAACTACTGAAGCAACGCCTGTACCTGAAACAACAAGTGAGAGTATCCCCGGAATGAGTAATTTACCAAGACTTGAAGGTAAAGCTACTGTAGTGATGACGGTGAAAGGTTCACCCATTACTATCGAAGTAGATGGTACAAATGCGCCGATTACAGCAGGTAACTTTGTCGATTTAGTCCAAAAAGGTGTTTATGATGGTTTGGCATTCCATCGAGTAGTGCGCGAACCACAACCGTTCGTTGTTCAAGGCGGCGATCCTCAAGGCAAAGACCCGAAATTTCCAGCAGGTAGACTGGGGACAGGCGGTTATATTGACCCCAAAACTGGCAGTGAACGCTATATACCTTTAGAAATTAAACCCAAAGGTGCAGATCAACCAATCTACAGTAAAACCTTTGAAATGGCGGGTGTGACTACATCACCAGAATTAACCCATAAACAAGGTGCGATCGCAATGGCACGCTCCCAAATGCCAGATTCAGCTTCTTCACAGTTTTATTTTGCCTTGGCTGATTTGGGCTTCTTGGATGGTAACTATGCCGTATTTGGCTATGTCACCCAAGGCTTTGATGTCGTCAACAAAATTCAACAAGGCGATCGCATTGATTCCGCGAAAGTTACCCAAGGTGCAGAAAACCTGAAAGTTCCTCAATGAAGAGTGCTGAGTAAAAAAAGAGTACTCAGCACTCAGTAAGATAAATAACTTGCAATACTTCTCCCCGACTTCTCAAAAAAGTCGGGGATCTTATCACTCTTGAATTTCAGAATTTATCTTGGCATTTCAGCAAATTGAATAGTATATAATGATAGATTGTGTCGAATCGTCAAATTAAAGCCAGCAAATGCCTAAACTAAAAACCCGTAAAGCAGCAGCAAAACGATTCCGTGCTACTGGTAGCGGTAAAATCGTCCGCCGCAAAGCTTTCAAAAACCACTTGTTAGAACACAAAACCACTAACAAAAAACGTAAATTTTCCAAAATGGCTATCGTCAACGAGCGCGACGAAGAAAACGTGCGCTTGATGCTTCCTTATTTGTAATGTCAATTTTTTAGGAATTAGAACATGACACGGGTAAAACGCGGTAACGTAGCTCGTAAACGCCGCAATAAAATTCTCAAATTAGCTAAAGGTTTTCGCGGTTCACACTCAACTCTGTTTAGAACTGCTAACCAGCAAGTAATGAAGGCACTACGCAGTGCCTACCGCGATCGCAAAAAACGCAAGCGTGATTTCCGCCGTCTGTGGATCACCCGGATTAATGCGGCTGCTAGACAGCATGGTTTAAGCTACAGTCAGTTGATTGGCAACTTGAAGAAAGCTGATATCCAACTCAACCGCAAGATGTTGGCACAGTTAGCAGTCTTAGATCCCACCAGCTTCGGCAAAATTGCTGAATTGGCCAGCCAAACGAAATAAAGGTGGTAACAGATGAATAACCTTTGAAGGATGAAGTATGAAGTATGAAGGTTGAAACTTACCCCCAAAATCAATCAAGGGGTTTGCACAAAGTTGGCTCGTTGCTGAGAAAATTAATCAAGCAACAAGTCTGTTTTTCATCCTTTATCCTTTATCCTTTATCCTTGAATCGGTTATATCTGGGGTTATTTACCGGAATTTTGGTGATTTTCTGTTGTTTATTGTTAGTCACAGGATTACCTGCATCTGCCGCAGAAATGCCAGAAATTCAGCGGCGGGGCTATTTTAAAATAGCTGTTAAAGATAATTTGCCTCCCTTGGGATTTAGGGACGCTAACGGCAATCTTCAAGGCTTAGAAATTGATTTAGCGCAACGTTTAGCCGCAGATTTGCTAGGAAAAGCCGAGGCGGTGAAATTGCAGCCTGTAGCAAATCGCAATCGCTTATCTGTAGTCTTAAAGCATCAAGTTGATTTCGCTATTGCCAGAGTTACGGCTACTGAGTCACGTTCACGGTTAGTCAGTTTCAGTGTGCCTTATTACTTGGATGGCACGTACTTGATTACTAAAGATACTTCTGTAAAGGAAATTCAGGATTTAGCTAACCGTAAAATAGCTGTCCTCAACAACTCCGATGCAATCGCTCAAGTACGTTATTATCTCCCCAAGGCTGAGTTAGTGGGAGTGCAATCTTACCAAGAAGGGCAAGAAAAGTTAGAAAACAATACAGCTACAGCCTTCGCCGCCGATGCAAGTGTTCTGAGTGGTTGGATAAAACAATCTCCCCAATATCGCCTGCTACCAACCAAACTATCGACAGCACCTTTATCTGTGGTGATGCCCAAGGGTGTACAATATGACGAACTACGACGAAATGTGAATGAAGCGATCGCTCGTTATACAGTCCAAGGTTGGTTAAAGCAACGCGCCCAATATTGGGGATTACCATAAAAGAGATATTGTACTTTTGCCTTTTAACTTTTAGCTTCTCTAAGATTGATAATAGATAGAGAAAGTAGTTTTAATATTTGTCTTAGCAGGCGATGGATAATAATCTAGCTGTTGTTTACCTCTCGATTGTGGTGGCAATTCTGACATTCGCGGTTGTGAGTGTTTTTCGGCAAATTCTCAAAACTCGCAGGTTGGAAAGTGCATTTTCCAAACTGCGAAAAAAATTGGAGAAAGAAAAAGGTACAACTCAGGAATATTACGAGTTAGCCTGTATCTATTCTGAGAAAAAATTGTACATTCAGGCGATCGCGCTATTTCAAAAAGCTCTCAAAGCAGCTGAAGAAGAAGGCGAAGAAGCAGTTGCTCCTATTTACAATGGGCTGGGTTACGCTTACTTTGCTCAAGAACAATATGACTTAGCAATTCGCCAATACAAAGAAGCTTTGAAAATTAAACCCGATTATGTGGTGGCATTAAATAACATCGGTCACGCCTATGAGCGCAAAAAATTAAATACTCAGGCGTTACAAAGTTACGAAGAAGCTCTCAAATTAGCTCCTAATAATGCTACTGCTAAACGTCGTGCTGAATCTTTACGCCGTTTGGTTTCTGCTTAATTACTAAGTGTGTAATTCTGATATCATAATCCCCGATCTCTTAAAGAAGTCGGGGATTTATTTTAGAACAACTAATATTATTGAACGTAAATTTATCGGTTTTTTAGCTTTTACTGAGAATAAAATAATTATCCATTCTTGGTTGAAGCCTTAAAAATGATTAAAAGACTACGGTTTTCTTTGTTAGCCGTTACTATAATTATCTGTCTTGCTATATTTTTTGGAGGGATAGACAAAATATCTGCTCAAACGCCAATTTCCCATCCATTAACGCCGTTAACAGAAATAGAAATTACCACAGCCGTGGAGGTGGTTAAAAAAGCAAAATCGTTAAGCGATATGGCTATTTTTTCGATTGTGGTTTTAAAAGAACCAGATAAAAAGGAAGTTTTAAATTTCACATCAAATCAAGAATTTCAACGGCAAGCTTTTTTAGTAGTATACGAACGTCTACAAAACAAAACCTACGAAGGTATAGTTAACTTAAAACAGCAGTCCCTCAATTCTTGGCAAGAAATAGCTAATGCTCAACCAGCTTTAAGTTATACAGAATGTGCCTTAACATCTCAAATTGTTAAAGCTGATGAACGATGGCAAAAAGCCATGCAAAGAAGGGGAATTAAAGATTTTGATGATGTTAAAGTGAGTTGTTGGGCTACTGGAATCTTAAGTAAACAGGAAGAATTAACAGGCGATCGCTTGGCGCGTGGATTATCTTATTATCGAGGCGATAACTGGAATTATTACGGTAGTCCAATTGAAGGTGTACTAGCAACAGTTAACTTAAATGCAGGAAAAGTTGTTAGTTTGATAGATAAGGGAACAGTCCCATTCTCCAAAGAAAACTGGGACTATGATCTAAAATCTTTAGGTAGATTACTCACACCACCAAAACCGTTAAAAATTTTTCAGCCTCATGGTAAAACCTTTCAAATTAAGGGTAATGAAATTAGTTGGCAAGGTTGGAAGTTTCGCTATTTAATGCACCCGCGTGACGGTTTGGTGTTGTACTTAGTAAACTACCAAGATGGGGAAAATCTTCGACCAGTTTTATATCGTGGCAGTCTATCAGAAATGGTAGTGCCTTATGGTGATCCTGATCCTACTTGGTCATTTCGCAATGCTTTTGATGTTGGTGAATATAACTTTGGTGTGTTAGCTAATGCGCTGGAGTTGGGTAAAGATATCCCCAGCAACGGAGTTTTACTAGATGCGATATTTGCCAACGAACAAGGCGAACCTGTCACAATGCCGCGAGTTGTTGGTATTTATGAGCGTGATAATGGTATTCTCTGGAAACATTATGGATATGATACTCAGCGTAATGATGTCCGCCGCAATCGTGAATTAGTGTTAACTATAACGGCGACAATTGACAATTATGATTACAGCTTGAATTGGATTTTTCACCAAGACGGCACTTTAGAAGTACAAAATGAATTAAGCGGAATTGTTCTAGCGCAAGGGACAAATTTAGAAACAGAATCTTTTGATAATTCTTACGGACGGCTACTAGCTAAAAATATTTTTGGTGTAAACCATCAACACTTTTTTAATTACCGCCTAGATATGGATGTAGACGGACAGGCAAATTCTGTCATGGAGATGAATGTTAACTCTGTACCAATTAGTGATAAAAATCCTATAGGAAATGCGATCGCAGTAGAAAACACGCCATTAACAACAGAAAAAGCTGCCGTCCGTGATGTTGATACCAAACATAGCCGAGAATGGATGATTAGCAGCACAGATAAACAGAATACTCTCGGTGTGGGAACTGCATATATGTTAATGCCAACGGGAAACACCATATTTTTCCCAACCGAAGGTGCAGAAATTCGCAAACGAGCCGAATTTGCTACACATCACTTTTGGGTAACAAAATATAAACCAGATGAACTTTATGCAGGTGGTAATTATCCTAATCAAAGCCAACCCAAAGAAGGTTTACCAAAATATATTGCTGACAATGAATCGTTGACTAATGAAGACATCGTAGTGTGGTACACAATGGGTATGACACACGTACCCCGTCCTGAAGATTGGCCTGTAATGCCTGTTCATCGCGTTGGTTTTAAATTATTTCCACGCGGTTTCTTTACTCGCAATCCTGTGATTAATTTGCCTGAATAAATATCATATTCTCGCAGATACCAGACTTCTTCAAGAAGTCTGGTATCTAGTTCTTAACGAATGATTAATCATTGTCTTAACATCGGCGTTCATCTGCGTTCATCGGCGGTTTTTTCTCTCAATTTAATGTATTAGTCCCGACGAATGGAATTCGCGGCTATAAAAACGAAGTCCGCCTACGCGGACTAATAGGTATTTGAACCCGCGCAGGCGGGTTTTGTCTGTGTAGCCGCGACTTCAGTCGCCCGGTACAAGATATGAACCAATACATTTTATTGTTTACACTGCTTGACTACGCAATAGTCGTAAATGACCGTCGGAAGCAATTTTCTCAAAAAAAGAATCCATTTCTATAAAAAGCTCCCAATATTCTTTATGACATCTTTCTACTAACATCTTTATAAATAAATCTTCTAATTGATTGTTACGCTTGCCTTTCCAAAGTGTATCGCTTAAGGCAACACATATCTCTTCAAAAGAACATTCTATTGTTTGCCATTGAGCATGAGAACGACAACAACGCGCCAGATTAGAATCAACTCCATTATTGATGAGTAACTTCTCACCTCAGCTTCATGATTATTACCTTTAGCTGTCAATTCTTCTGGATGAATAATTTTACCTGCATCGTGAAACACTACACCTAAACGCAAAAAACTTTCATCGAACTGCACCTGTAATTCATGCAATTTTGAGATAAGCAAATCAGCAGCTTCGCCAACCAATTTAACGTGAAGAATCAGTTTTGGTAAAGCTCCAAGTTCTTCTAGAAACTGATAAGCTTCATTGACTGTTTGAAAGGTTTTGCTTTGATGACTCATATAAAATTACTCAGCAGTTGCGTAAGTTCTGAAAGATAGCGATCGCACTTCCCATACCCAAACATATATTGAGAAATATTAAGAATACTTACTCAAAAGTTATGAATAAATATTAACTAACGGCTTTATCTTGCTAACAAGATTTGCATAAGACTAAGAATTATTTCCTTAAACAATATATATGTTGTTTAACTTAAAAGCTAAACTCTAATCATCACAAAGGTTTCAGCGATTTATACACTAATCAACAAGTAAATAGTCCTATTTCTTCAACGCTACAAGTTTTGGGACAATCAAAGACTAATAATTTCGCAATCATAGTCCACCTCTGATTTTGTTCACAAGGGAGAACGCCTGATGAAATTGGCTTACTGGATGTATGCAGGCCCAGCCCACATTGGCACTTTGCGAATCGCTAGTTCGTTTAAAAACGTTCATGCGATTATGCACGCCCCTCTCGGAGATGATTATTTTAACGTTATGCGTTCCATGCTCTCACGGGAGCGAGACTTTACCCCAGTGACAGCCAGTGTTGTAGATCGCCACGTACTAGCACGCGGTTCTCAAGAGAAGGTGGTTGATAATATTACCCGCAAAGATGCAGAGGAACACCCCGATTTAATTGTGTTAACGCCCACTTGCACCTCTAGCATTTTGCAAGAAGACTTGCAAAATTTTGTTGAACGGGCGCAGCTAGAGGCTAAAGGCGATGTCATGTTGGCGGATGTGAACCATTATCGCGTCAATGAATTGCAAGCAGGCGATCGCACCTTACATCAAATTGTCCAATTTTATATCGAGAAAGCCCGCAAAAAAGGTGAACTACCTACAACCAAAACCGAAAAGCCATCAGTTAACATCATCGGTATTTCTACCCTGGGTTTTCACAACAACCACGACTGTACAGAACTCAAAAAACTCATGGGTGATTTGGGAATTGAGGTAAATGCAGTCATTCCCGAAGGTGCTTCTGTTCACGAGTTGAAGAATTTGCCGAAAGCTTGGTTTAACTTGGTTCCTTACCGGGAACTAGGTGTAATGACAGCTAATTACCTACAAACAGAATTCGGAACTCCTTATGTAGATATTACTCCGATGGGTGTGGTAGAAACTGCCCGTTGCATCCGCAAAATTCAACAGGTAATTAACGAACAAGGCGCAAATGTTGACTATGAAGAATATATCAACGAGCAAACCTTGTATGTTTCCCAAGCGGCTTGGTTCTCCCGTTCCATTGACTGTCAGAATTTGACTGGTAAAAAAGCTGTAGTATTCGGTGACAATACCCACGCCGCCGCCCTTACCAAAATTCTCTCACGGGAAATGGGGATTCATGTAGTTTGGGCAGGAACTTACTGCAAATATGATGCTGATTGGTTCCGCGAACAGGTAAGCGAATATTGCGACGAAGTACTGATTACTGATGATCATGGCGCAATTGGGGATGCGATCGCCCGTGTCGAACCTTCAGCCATCTTCGGTACACAAATGGAACGCCACGTCGGGAAACGCTTAGATATTCCTTGCGGTGTGATTGCTGCACCAATTCACGTACAAAATTTCCCCATCGGTTATAAACCATTCTTGGGTTACGAAGGTACAAATCAAATCACAGATTTAATCTACAATTCCTTTACTTTAGGAATGGAAGACCATTTATTAGAAATATTTGGTGGACACGATACTAAAGAAGTAATTACGAAAGGAATTTCCGCCGAATCTGATTTGAATTGGACAAAAGATGGTTTAGCGGAATTGAATAAAATACCTGGATTTGTACGCGGTAAAGTCAAGCGCAATACAGAGAAATTTGCCCGCGATCGTGGTTTCAAAGATATCAGTGCTGAGGTGCTGTACGCCGCCAAAGAAGCTGTCGGAGCTTAGTTTGACCAAGTTCAAATTCACCATATCAGGTTAATTTGATAAGTCTTAAAAGAGGTTCATAAGCATTTGGCTTGTGAGCCTTTTTTGATTCAATATTTTTGGCTACTCTGGCAGTAGTAATATGTTTAAAATCTATGAAACTCACGTCAAATTTAGTAATCCAAGATGAAAAGCTCACAAAATATTTACTTGTTTACCACGCTGAGAGTGATAAATCAGGATATTTAGCTTTAGCAGGCTATAGCCTAGATAACTGGGAAGTTCTGAAGAGCGATATAATAAAAGCTATGGAAGTTGCTGAAATCGCCAAAGTAAAGCAAACTAATTGGGGTATTCAGTTTGAAGTTAAAAGTGAATGGTATGGGCCAAATGGCCGATTAATCAAGGTGATCACTATTTGGCAACAAGATGAAGGAAGCGATTCAGTGAGATTTATAACACTAAAACCTGACAGGTCACAGGAGAAGTAAGAAATGACACAAGTTAGCTTATTTCAGTGGGTAGAACTGAAACATGATGTACCTAACACTCCTGTAAAAGCTGGTTATCAGGGAGTTGTCTTAGACTATCTCAACCCTACTAAAACTCAGAAAGAACCTGGATATATATTAGAAGTCTTTCAAGATGGCGAAACATTAGATGTGGTTTCTGTACCTATTTCTTGGGTAAAACCTCTATCTCAAATTTGGGGAAGTACTGAAAGTGCTTCAAAACAGACCGCTTAAGCGAGAATATTATTATTCAGATAGCCATTTTTCGTAGTTACAATTCATCAGAATTTGCTTAATAGAATCTATAACTTCAGATGAAAAAGTCTCCATTGTTCCAACTCGATAAACATCGTTGAGGACAACGTAGTAATTTTTTCCTGTGTACTCAGCGACAACTTGAGCCAAACTGCGATCAGACAGATGCTCGTACAGTATGGATAGTAAAGGTAAATATTGGCGATCTTCGATACCTTGCGGAAAAGCACACTGGAGTAACTGATAAGTACTTACTAAATGTGGTGAGATCGTCTTTTGCATGATTTATTTAGCTACCTGTCAATGAATAGGGGAGATGAAGATAAATATTAAAATCAACTCCTTGGGCGCTGGCTGCACGCACAGCTTTAGCATCAGCTGTCATCGTTACAATACCCATTTGGTCGCCTGTCCCTAGAATGATTATATCGTTGGGGTCTAAGCTTCGGGTTGGTTTTAATTTTTGTGCTGCTGAAGAAGGATTATCTGGAACAACAATAACTCTTTGCAAAAAACGATTTACTCTTGTCTGTTCCAGACTACCTGCTGAGTATTGGACAATATTGATGAATTCATCAAATGCAGTTCGTGTCATTATCATCTGTTGATTATTGACGAACCTCCGCAGTTCGTAGCGAACAGGAGAACCTTCAGCAATAAACGCAACTGCGGTATTAGTATCTAAATTAATCACGTTTTGTGCAAATTAAAAAGCGCAGTGCTAAGTATATCGCGGTATATCGCGCTTCTAAAACTGCTTCCTATGATGTACTAAAAAGCCTAAAGCATTAGCCAAATATACCATCATGTTTATTTAGTAAGTGATGACCGGATTGATTTTCTCCAAGCTTGATATCACTACTAAGTATTAAAAGAATTTGTAAAACCATTTTGTCAGTTGTGGAAGCCTATCCATAGCTCTCAATTTGTAGTTATTTTTATTACATTTTCCTAACAAGCAATATTAAATGGCAAGGTATTGCTCTCCTCCACACCTTGACATAGCAAGGATTTTACGATAAGCACGAAAGCTATTACAAACCATTTAAGGATGAATACTGATAAATAAAATTTAATGCTCATCAATTATTACAATACAAGCTTATTAGTAGAGCGATCCCGCAAAGGAAAATAGCTTACCTACTGATTAACCGTTGTATTT
Source organism: Nostoc piscinale CENA21 (assembly GCF_001298445.1). Lineage (NCBI taxonomy): Bacteria > Bacillati > Cyanobacteriota > Cyanophyceae > Nostocales > Nostocaceae > Nostoc > Nostoc piscinale. Next base: position 1,142,089 of record NZ_CP012036.1, read on the forward strand.
CCAGCAACGAGGTATAAAAAATTATCAAAAAAACTTGGTAGTTGCCGATCAAAAAAATTGGGGTAGGCATGATAAGGTTTAAATCCTATTGTTTCTTTTCGCGCTTCTCATCATGTATCTACACTATCTAGAAACCAAACACCTTGAAGAATTAGTCAAGGGCAGTAGTATAGATTTACACCTAGCGCAATTAAATTTTAAGTCTCTCCAAGGTGCGATCGCCTACGAATATCTGTTAATTTCAGAATTACTACCCCGCACTAACACTGGCATGGTAAAAAGCGGCTGGTTGCAGCGTTACAGTCATATAACTGCTGGCGGTTGGTGGTGTGGGGGACTAGATCCGCTAAATAATTGGCAAGCAATGGAATGGGGATGCTTTAAGCCAAATCAACCCCGGATCAAGGATAATGGCAAACCCATCAAATACGAACATCCTCCCAGCACACCCACCAGGGTATTTTGTTTGCGGGTGACGCTGGAAATCTGGCAAGAAACTGCACAGCGTTACAATCTCACCTTACCTGCAAATATCAGCGTTGATGCTAACGGCGAAGCGGTGGGTTTTTGGGAATGGGTGATGGAACAGAACATACCCGTGATTATTTGCGAAGGTGCAAAAAAGGCGGCTGCATTGTTATCACAGGGGTATGCGGCGATCGCAGTTCCGGGAATCACTAGCGGTTATCGAGTCGTCAAAGATGGATTTGGTAAAGTCACCCGTCGTCAACTAATTCCTGACTTAGCGTTGTTTGCGACTGCAAAACGCCACATATATATATGTTTTGATTTTGAAACTCAACCTAAGACTATAGCAGCAGTGAATAATGCGATCGCTCAACTTGGCTGCTTATTCCAAGAAAAAAAATTGCTTAGTCAAAGTAATCGAACTTCCAGGGCCAGAAAAAGGCGTTGATGAATTAATCGTTGCCAAAAATAGTCACGCCTTCGACAAAGTTTATCGCCAAAGTGTTGATTTAGAAATCTACCTCGCACACACCAAACCCCATACAGAATTAACCATTCCGGCTGCACTCACCATCAACCGTCCCTATTTAGGTGAAATAGCTTTTCCCAACTCAGGGTTAGTCGGCGTTAAATCAGCAAAAGGCACAGGTAAAACCACAGCATTACAAAATATTGTTCAACAAGCCAAAACCAAAAATCAACCCATCTTATTAATTACCCACAGAATCCAACTGGGAAAATTTTTATGTGACAAAATTGGAATTCAGTGGGGTTTAAACACTAATAATAGTTTATTTTCTTACCTTGACAGTCAAACGACCGAATCTCTTGGTTTATGTATTGACTCTATTTGGAAAATCAATGTAGATAAATGGCAAGGCGGAATAGTTATTTTAGATGAAGTTGAGCAATTATTATGGCATTTATTAAATAGTGATACTTGTAAAAACAAACGTGTCAAAATCTTAAAAAATTTCCAAAAACTAATCGCTACAGTTTTGCAAACTGGCGGTTTAGTCATTGCCCAAGATGCTGATTTGTCAGATGTATCTTTAGAATATTTGCAAGGTTTATCGGGAATAAAAATTATACCTTGGTTACTTGTCAACCAATGGCAACCTGTACGCGGTTGGGATATAACTTTTTATGATTCACCCAACCCGACACCTTTAATTCATCAACTAGAATTAGATTTACTCGCAGGTCGTAAATGTTATGTCACTACTGATAGTAGGTCGGGACGCTATAGCTGTGAGACTATTGAAAATTATCTCAAAGAACGTTTAGAAAAATTACGTTATCAATTTCCAAAAAGTTTAGTAATTAGTAGCAGAACTACAAATACACCTGACCATCCAGCCGTTGAATTTGTCGGCAATATTAACCAAAAAATTGGTGAATACGACACAATTTTTGTTACTCCCAGTCTAGGAACTGGTATTAGTATTGATGTTCAACATTTTGATAGAGTTTACGGCATATTTCAAGGCGTAATTCCTGATACTGAAGCCAGACAAGCCTTAGCCAGAGTCAGAGATAATGTGCCTCGGATTGTTTGGTGTGCTAAACGAGGAATTGGTTTAATAGGTAGTGGTAGCACCAACTATCGTTTATTATCGGATTGGTATCAAGCCAATCAAAAAGAAAATTTAGCTTTACTTAGTCCACTGCATAAAATAGATGTGGATTTGCCTTTAGTATATGACCCAATTCATTTACGGACTTGGGCGAAATTATCTGCTAGAGTCAATGCTTCTATTCGCCTTTATCGTCAGTCTATGCAAGATGGATTTACCACTGACGGACATCAAATTTGGTTGCGGAGTAATGCAGTTCACAATAATATTATTCGGGATTTGCGTTTAGCTTTTTTGGCAACTGACGCTAATGATTTAGCAACACGCAAGCGATTAATTTTAGAAATTGTCAAAGTCCAAAGAGATTGGACAGATAAGCGGCAAAAAGCTAAAGATATTAAACGGCAAATGAAAGAAATCAAGCTAAAAAATCAATTAGCTACTGCCAAGATTATTGCAGATTCTCCAGATATAAATTATGTAGAATATCAACAGTTATCATCTAAAAACTCTCTCACAGATTTAGAGTGTCATCAAATACATAAATATACGCTCAAACAAAAGTATGGCGTAGAAGTTACACCAGAACTCAAATTAAAAGATGACCAAGGTTATTACTCACAATTATTAATTCACTATTATTTAACCCATGAAAGTGATTATTTTCATGTTAGAGACCAGCATGAATGGCAACAGCAATTACTGTTAGGCGAGGGTAAAGTTTTCTTACCAGATATCAAGACTTATACTGTCAAAGTTGAAGCAATGAAGGCTTTAGGAATGCTAGAGTTTCTCGACTCAGAACGAATTTTTATTGAAAATGACCCTGATTTACTTTGGTTACAAGATGTGGTTTATCAGCACAGTCAACATATCAAACGAGTTTTAGGAATTAACTTAGCTAGGGAGGAAGAAGTAACTTCGCCAATTAAAATTCTTAGCAAGTTACTCAAGTTATTGGGATTAAAATTAAAAGTTAGTAATCAAGGTTATCAAATAGACTCAGAAACTTTATACGATAGTAGAGATAAAATATTTGCCGCTTGGTATCAACGTGATGAGTTGATGTTAGCTAATTTTAAAGGTGTACAATTAGAGATGAAGGATTTTTCTAATTGGAAATTTGAGCCTGTTAAGCAGCAATCTGTATTAGCTAGTTTATCAACAAGATGAATTACTCAATGCTATGACTGCATTTTGCCCACCAAAGCCAAAGCTAAAACATAAGATATTTTGAATTGAGCTTTGTTGGGCAGTCATGACAAAATTTAAATCAAATTCTGGTTGTTGTAAGCCGACACAAGGGGGTAAAATTTGCTGTTGCAAAGCTTTGCAAGAAAAAGCAATTCCTAAAGCACCAGAAGCGCCTAAAGTGTGTCCTGTCGCGCCTTTGGTGGAACTGATGGCTACTGTTTTGGGAAATAACTGTTGGATGATTTTACTTTCAATTTTGTCGTTTAATTGTGTAGCTGTACCGTGGGCGTGAATGTAATTGATATCATTTGGTGTGAGATGACTGCGTTCTAGACATTGTTTAATTGCAGCGATCGCGCTTTTGCCATAAGGCTCAGGTTGATTGGTATGATAAGCATCTGCGGTTAAACCAAAACCCAAAATTTCACCATAAACTTTCGCTTGGCGTTGCTTGGCTAACTCTGCTGATTCTAAAACTAACACCGCCCCACCTTCACCCAAAACTAAACCTTCTCGCTGTACATCAAAAGGATAAGCACCAGTTTTGGCTAAAGCATTCATCTGCTGAAACCCGCAAATAGTTAACGGTGTAATTGGTGCTTCCACTGCGCCAGCAATTACCCTTTGACATCGCCCAGTTTGGATTAATAAAGCAGCTTGGGAAATCGCCCAAATCCCTGTAGCACAAGCCGCCATCGGTGCAGAAACTATTTCAACTGCGCCAATTTGTCTAGCAGCTGCGATCGCATTTGTATGGGGTAAGATATCTAACCAATCTTCTAATGCGTAATTGCTATCTTTCCCATTCATCCCCCTAGCCAAAGATTCCCACGCACCTTGATAACTGCGACTCGAACCAATAACTACAGCACAGTCAGGTAATGGGGGATGTAAACCAGCATCTTGTAACGCAGAAGCAACAACCATCTGAGTCAGCATTTGTAACTCAGATGGTTGTTTCCCAATCAAGCCGAGAGGAACTGATTCAAGTTCTGCAAATGGTTGCTGATATTGAATTCCTGACTTACCTGCTAACAAATTTTGCCAGCTATCTTCTAAGCTTGTGCCTAAAGCAGAGACTAAACCAATACCAGTGACAACAACCTTAACCAATTTGATGAGTCAGAAACGGGATGAGGAAAGTATAAAGTGTGTAGTCTGAAGTCTGAAGTGTGACGTAATACATTTTTGAACAAGATAACCCAGAGGTTAGGACTTAGGCATAAAAACGAAAAATCTAGGGTTTGGGGGAGGGTAAAAGGGTATAGGGGTGTATGGGTGTAGATATTCCCCCTTACAAACATACACCCTCACACCCTTTCACCCCTACACCTAATCTCCACAGACAATCTTTGTGCGTAAGCCTGATACTTCTATCGCGTAATATCTGGATCTAAAACGATACGCGAACCAGTCTCATCAACGTGATAAGTCCAAGACTGACGACGCACTCGTACAATTACTTCCCAACCTTCGATGGGGTCAAATTGTTGGGTACAAACTTCGCCAAAGTTGAACACACAACGATTACTAAAGGTCTTGCGCGTAGCTTGAGTAATTCTGACATCATTCACATCTTCGCCAGAACGCCGCGCCGCATCTCTTAATATTCTATCTGCGATCGCTCTTGGTAATTGATAGCTGTTATCGTTGTTATCGGAACCGGAATTAGTAATATCTGGGTCTAAAACGATTTGAGAACCAGATTCATTACTGTGATAAGTCCAAGACTGACGACGCACTTGCACAATTACTTCCCAACCTTCAATGGGGTTATATTCTTCGGTGCAGACTTCGCCAAAGTTAAACACACAGCGATTACTAAAGGTTTTGCGAGTGGCTTGGGTAATTCTTAAATCATTCACATCTTCACCAGAACGCCGCGCTGCATCTCGTAAAATATTGTTAGCGATCGCTCTGGGTAATTGATAACTGTTATCTGAATTTGAGTCGTCAATTTGCGGATCTAAAACAATCCGTGAACCAGATTCATCAACATGATAAGTCCAAGACTGTCCTTGAACTCTAACAATTACTTCCCAACCTTCAATGGGGTTATATTCTCTAGTACAAACTTCGCCAAAATTGAACTCACAAGAATTACCAAAGGTTTTACGAGTAGCTTGAGTAATTCGTAAATTGTTAATGCTGACACCAGAACGACGGGAAGCATCTTGTAAAATATTGTTGGTGATCGCCCTGGGTAATTGATAGCTGTTATCTGAATTTGAATCAGTACTATTGGGATCTAAAACGATTTGAGAACCAGACTCATTGCTGTGGTAAGTCCAAGACTGTCCATCAACGCTGACAATTACTTCCCACCCTTGAATCGGGTTATATTCCCTAGTGCAAACTTCCCCAAAATTAAATATGCAGGGATTCCCAAAAGTTTTGCGCGTAGCTTGAGTAATTCTCACCTGATTGGTTGATACTCTAGCACGCCGAGCCGCATCACGAATTATAGTGTTTGCAATTGCCCTGGGTAAGCGATTGGTACGATTACGAAAATGGTCTGGTAAGCGTTGCGAAAGTTGTACCGATTCTCCAAGTGGCGCAGCTTCCGCCAAATAATTACCCGCAAATCCTTGTCCAAAAGATAGCAAACTAGTTAAAGCCAGAGTCAAAGCAACACCTCTAGGAAACTGACTGGCGCTGTTGATTATGGGAAATAACTTTATATTTGATTTCATACCGTCATACCTGCGTAAGTAAAAATACTATTTTCAAAAGTCAAACGTCGTCGAAAGGTTGGACTTTTGCGTAGCTATTGTAGGTGGGTTGACGGATGACAAAGGTTGATTGTTGCTGATGTTGCTTGGTAATCTTCTGGTGCGCTTTATTTTCTCCACAAGGAAGTTAAATTCTAAGTATCATTCAAGATGCAAAAAGACTTATCTCAATGTTATTGTTGACTCTGCTTGTTGTAAAAAGTACATTAACAATCTTTCCATCTTCAGCTAAGGCGGAAGGAAATTTAATAGAAGGAAGTCTTATAATTAGTGACACAAAACTCTAAAACAGGCGCAGCATTCATCGCTGGAGGAAGCCTAGCAGGTGCGGGTATTTCCGCGACAGTTGGCGGAATGGGATTAGCTGGCGGATTTGGTGCAGTTGGAATTGGAACTACACCTGTTATTGGTGCTGGTGCTGTGCTGGTGCGGCTTTTTATGGTGCTTTCAAGGCTGTAGCTGCGGGAGATGCGGCGGCTTTTGGCGCGATGGGAATTGGTGCTGTTTGTGGTGCTGGCTTTTCTAGTGTTGTTGGTGGTATGGGAATAGTTGCACCTAAAGTCGGTTTGGCGTTTGGTATTGGGACTGTACCAATGGCTGGTGTTGGCGCAGTTTTAGGAATGGCAGCTTATGGTTTTGCTAAGTTATTAGATGAATCTGAGGTTAAGGAAACTCCTGCACAGCTTTTTGAACGGATGGAAGAAAAAGTTTTGCAGATGGATTATTATAATGCCGCAGTCATAGAGTTAGGTTTATTTTTGTCTGGTGAGGATCTCAACCGAAAATTTGCGGCTTTAGAAGTTGAGGAGGAGTTACAGGCGCTGAAAACTGAATTTTCTACTGTCAATCATGAATCAAAAACTGTAACTTCAAATCTGGAAATACCTGAAACTTGGAAATGTATTAAAACGTTCAAGGGACATTTAGGAAGAGTAAATGCGATCGCTATCACTCCTGATGGTAATACTTTAGTTAGTGGCAGTGATGATCGACAAATCAATCTCTGGAATCTTAAAACAGGAAAATGGCTTTATACTTTCTCTGGTCAAGCAGAGGCGGTTCTATCTCTGGCTATCAGTCCTGATGGAAAACAAATTGCTAGTGGCTGTGTTGACCGCAAAATTAGTACTTGGCAACTAGATAAACAAAAAATTTTTGCGGACATTTTTTTTATTTAAACTCTCCCTACAGTCATCATGGCTTTGTTAACTCAGTTGTATATAGTTCTGATGGCAGATTTCTTGCTAGTGGTAGTGCTGATAAAACTATCAGAATTTGGGGAGGTTATACAGGCAATTTAAAATTGACTTTAAATGGACATACCGACGCGGTTTTATATGTTGCTATTAGTTCTGATAGTAAAGTTTTAGCTAGTGGTAGTGCGGATAAAACTATTCGGATTTGGGACTGTACGACCTGGAAACAATTAGATATTTTCACAGAACATTCGGCTGCTGTAAATACTTTATTGATCACCCCTGATGGTTATAGTTTAATTAGTGGTAGTACAGATACTACTATCAAACTCTGGAATCTTCATACAAGAAAATTAGTTCAAACTTTGACTGGACATTCAGAAGCAGTTTTATCTCTAGCTATGAGTGCTGATGGACAAATTCTAGCTAGTAGTACTCGCAAAACTGTCAAACTCTGGCATATCCCAACGGGGAATTTATTACAAACTCTACCTGGTTTTAGTCCTGTCGCCTTTACGCCTGATAGTCAAATGTTAGTCAGTGGTGGTAACGGCGGTACTATCAAAATTTGGAGCCTGCAAGGTCTGAATGAGTTGACTGGCAATTCTTTATTGTCTCAGGAATGGTGGGAAGTTTTAGGTGTAGATGTTGATGCTCAACCTCAAGATGTCAAGTTTGCTTACCTGCAATTAGCTAGACAATATCATCCTGATGTGAACAATTCTGCAAATGCTCAAGCATCGATGCAAGTCATCAATCAAGCTTATCAAAAATTTCAAGTGCAACGGAAGTTGAGATGAAGGTGCGATCGCACGTACACTTCAAAAATATTAATTATTTTTTACACTACTTAAAAGTGTGATAAAAAAGTTACTGTGATCCTTAAAAAATGTTGAACATTTTATGATTAACGTCAGCGAAGCTCTAGAACCTCTTGCAGCTTGGTTCCGTTCGTTGGGAATACCCCAGCCGATTGTGGAATGGGGACATCCTGTGATGATGGGAATTGTTGTGGTAGTGATGGGTAGCTATGTTGCATGGACTGGTTGGCGCGGGAGGCTGGCGCAGGATAAAGATGAGTCTTTTAACAACCGGATGAGTCATCGTCTCCTAGCACCTTGGATGTTTTTCTTTTTGGCTGCGGGTTATCCTGGTGGAGTTTTATCTTTAGTGATGCAGCGCCACCCAATTTTTGAAAGTCCTCATTTTTGGACAGGTTCGCTTGTACTAATACTTTTATTAATTAATAGTTTACTGACGTTGGGTGGTTTTGGTGGTGATAAACCGACTTTACGTACTACTCATGCCTATTTAGGTAGCGGAATTTTGGGGCTGTTGGTTATTCATGGTGTGTTGGGGTTGATTTAATCGATTGAGATTGGGTGTAGGTGTTCAAAATCCTAACATTTTATACCTTAATTTTTCACATCATTGCGTCAATTCTATTAGTTTAGATACACAAAGCCCGCATTTGCGGGCTTTGTTTGTATGAATCTAATAAACTATACTTCACCAAAAGCATCAATATTTGAGTGCTGCCCAGTTGAGAGTTTGAATTGTCTTATGCTTCAGACGAGTGGTGTGATTATTTGCCTCGGTTATATTTTTGGGTTGTTGTTTACAGCCGTTCCTTGGGGTGGGGTATGGGTTTTAATTTTGGCGATAGTGGGAGCAGTTTTTTTTGAGAAAGCGCACCATACCACCCCAACCCAAAGAAAGCATTGTCAGCAAGAGTAAAGCCACGCCCAATATTTGGCAATCATTCCCTCATCCGCGAGTTTGGTTAGTTGCTGGTTTGGTAGGATTGTTAGCAACCTTTTATTTTCAATTGCGATCGCCTCAACCAAGTATCAAAGATATTAGTCAATTTGTCCCCGCAGATAATGTGGCGAATCAAGAACAACTATTTATTGTGCGTGGTGAAGTAGAAACTAGTCCCCGCTTAACTCGCAGTCAACGCGGACAATTTTGGTTAGCAGCGACTCAGTTAGATGAAATTAAAAATGGCAATGGCCCAGCCAGTGTACCCAAAGGTGTTACAGGTAAATTGTATGTAACTTTACCACTGCTGCAAGCGACTGGCTTACATCCTGGGCAAGAAATTGCTGTCACAGGGATTTTATATAAACCAAAAGCTGCTTCTAACCCTGGTGCATTTGACTTTCAAAAATATCTCAAACAAGAAGGATCATTTGCTGGTTTGATCGGAAGGCAAATCAATATTATCAATGATGAGAATACATGGGGATGGTGGCAAATTCGGGAGCGGATTTTAAAATCACTAGTTGAAAGTTTAGGCATTCCCGCAGGAACGCTGGTGAGTGCAATGGTTTTGGGTAGCAAAGCGGTTGATTTGCCTTATGATATTCGGGATTTATTTGTCAAAGCTGGAATGGCTCATGCTTTGGCTGCATCTGGCTTTCAAACTTCGTTAATTTTAGGCGTAATCTTACAGCTAACAAAACGCACAAATAAGGCAATTCAATTTACACTCGGATTTTTAGGTTTAATGATTTTTCTTGGTTTATCAGGATTTCAACCTGCGGTATTAAGAGCCGTAATTATGGGTAGTGCGGCGTTAGTTGGATTGTTATTAGATAGAAAAGTCAAACAATTTGGTTCGCTTTTATTAGCTGCAACTTTATTATTATTATTTAATCCTGCGTGGATTTGGGATTTAGGTTTTCAACTGAGTTTTTTAGCCACATTAGGATTAATTGTCACTGTCCCAGCAATCACAGAAAAACTGAATTGGCTACCTCCGGCGATCGCATCTTTAATTGCTGTACCTTTAGCCGCAACAATTTGGACTTTACCTGTACAACTTGCAGTGTTTGGTGTAGTTCCGGCTTATAGTTTGTTGCTGAATATGATTACTACGCCATTTATTTCAGTGATTAGTATTGGTGGTATTATCAGTGCGATCGCTGCATTAGCATCATTTAATCTTGGTAGTATTCTGGCTGGAGTCTTACAATATCCTAGCGATTGGCTAATTCAGTTGGTAGAATTTTTTTAGTAATCTCCCCGGAAACTCATTAGTAGTGGGGAGTATTTCAACTTGGCAAATGTTAGGCGTTTATGCTTTGATTCTTTTAGTTTGCTTAGTTAAATGGTGGCAAAAACGCTGGTGGTTTGCTGGGTTAATGATATTTGGCTTAGTACTTGTTCCCGCTTGGCATTCAGCAAACACATTATTTCGGATTACTGTATTAGAAGCTGCTACAGAACCAGTTGTTGTCATTCAAGACAAAGGCAATGTCACCTTAATTAACAGTGGTGATGAAGGTACTGGACGTTACACAATTGTACCATTTTTACAACAGCAAGGCGTGAATAAAATTGAATGGGCGATCGCTAGTGATTTTGACAATAACGATAATAATGCTTGGTTAGAAGTAGTGCAAACTATCCCCATTAAAAATTTCTACAAATATGCTCTCAAACCAGAAACTAACCTCACAAATCAAGAAATTCAACAAGAAATTCAAAAACATCAAGGTATTTATCAAACTGTTATTCCGGGACAACAAGTAGTTACAGGTTTAACAGTTGCCCAATTAATTAAAGAGAAATTACCTGTTTTATACTTACAAATTCAAAATCAAACTTGGTTACTAGTAGGTGATGTAGAACCTCAAGAAATAGAAAGATTAGCTAAATCTGGCAATTTACCAAGTCCCCAAGTATTATGGTGTACGCCGGAAGCTTTGAAAGATTTAATTAAATTGTTTCAGCCAAAAGTAGCTATTGCTACCTCTACTAGCCTTGAGCCAAAAATTATGACTGAACTCAGTAAAAACACAACACAAATTTTTCTCACCGGACGTGATGGAGCAATTCAATGGACACCTAATAATCAGTTTGAATCGTTTATTCAAGAAACAGAAAATAAATCATCTGTTTTATAGACAGGACTTATACACAAATATTTTCTGTGGAGACTGAGTTTAGGAGTTGTGGGGTGCAAGGTGTAAATATACCCCGCTTACTGAGCGACTTGTACCAAGCAAAGTTGAAGTAAGTCAAAGTACAGCCTCTCTTTAACCCTTGATTTTTCGTTTTTATGCGTAAGTTTTAATATTTTTCATCAACCTCTAGACACCCGATTTCTGCAAAAGTTGGGTGTCTAAACTATTTCTATTTTTGCAGTATTTATGATGATGTTAAAAAAATGCAACAAAGTTATAAGAGAAATAGTGTCGGTTCAAAATACATCCTAAACTAGTTGAAAAAATCTTAAGTATATGCAAAAGTACCGCTTAGGGAAAGTAGTGGTTTTCTTTGGCAACTTTCCCTTAACTATTCGTGTACCCGCAGCACCACGGAATGAGCAGTTAAATTTTTTGCGCGATCGCATAATTTTTCATGCCAATAACCTTGTAGAACATGGATTATGGGAAGAACCATTGAGTGATTGTGAACTGGAAAGAATTATGGCAGATGTGGAAATTGAGCCAGTATTTTTTCCCCAGTTTTGTGATGTTGTAGCTTATCCTGGGCAGATATTGAGAAAACTATTCAGAAATTAAAGAAAAATCAAAAATCAATAGACATATTGCCAGAGTCTTGATTTGCAAACTTTTCTTTGCGTTTGTAGGCAAACCAAAAAATTCAATTTTGAATTCTGACTCCTGAGTTCTTTATATTAAACCTAATTCTGCCAAAGCCACAGCACCCCACAGTGGTGCATCATCACCCAAAGCCGCCGGAAGAATTTCAAAATCTATTTCTGGTAAGGCGGTTTCACGGGCTGTTTTCTGTACTTCCTGCCACCAAAGTTCTCCCGCTTTTGTCACACTACCGCCTAAAATAAACCGTTGTGGGTTAATCAAATTCGCTACATTCCCAATACCCACTCCCAAAGCCCAAGCACCATTTTGCAAAATATTAATTGCTAACTCATCACCTTGTGCCGCAGCGTCACTGATCATTTTGCCAGTGATTAAATCTAAATTGTCATTGACTAAGCTACGTAGTTGTTTACCTGAAAAGTGATTTGCTGGTTTTAATAAATATTCTTTGGCATCTTGAGCCATATAAGGGCCTGATGCTAGTCTTTCTACACATCCTCGTTTACCACATAAACACACTGGCCCCGCAGGATTAACTACTATATGTCCAATTTCACCAGCCATACCTGCGTTACCACGCCAAGGTTTACCATTAAGTATCCAACCACCGCCGACACCAGTGCTGATGGTGACATAAAACAAGCTATCGTATCCTTGACCAGCACCAAAGCGATGTTCACCCAAAGCTGCAACATTAGCATCGTTATCTACACTTGTAGGTACACCAAATTCTTGTTCTAGCAAGTGTTTGAGAGGTATATTTTCCCAGCCAAGGACATGATGCGAAAGTCGCACTGTTCCTGTAGTAAAGTCTACAGGTCCGCCAAAACTGACACCGATAGCTGAGGGAGTTTCACCTTGGAGTAAATTATAGATGAGCGATCGCATAATTTCTAAATCAGTCTTAGCAGTAGCACCTGTGGGTGAGAGACAACGTTCATAACGCAACCATTGACGTGAACCAAGTTGAGTTATGGCTGCGGCTAACTTAGTACCACCAAAATCAAGAGCTAGAATTAATGTCATTTGTTTGAATAAGCTAAATGCGATCGCTTATTTAGCTTACTAGCGATGCAAAATTCCAATCAAGCACACAGCCTACAACAGTTTTTGGCTGTAGATTTTGTTAGGATATATATTTTCAAAATAAGTAATAGCAACTTCGCCAAATACCTTAACAGCAGTCGCCCCAATTACAGGTTGAACAACTTGTCCAATACCAGGAACCAATCCTGCTATTATACCGCCCATCTCAAATAAAAATTGTCCACCACCCATTGCGATGATTGCGGCGGCTGTTGCGCCAGCGCCACTAGCAGGAATTAAATTCACACCATAAACTTGAGCAATTCTACTAACCACAGCCGCCTGTACACCAGCTAAACCAGCTTGAAAAGTAACTACACCAATCATAAAAGTTCCACCAGTAATTCCAGCTGCTGCTCCCGCTCCCATCATTAACCAAAGTTCATCTCTAGCTTGGTCACGACAATATTTATTCATAGCAGAATTCTCGCTACCAAAAAGTATTTATTTTTTGTCTACTCAGGAAATTTCAAAGCCATGACTGGGTAGATGCAGCGATCAGCATTAGCTCTCAAAATACTTTACGTTTCTAGCCTTTATCGGCAGGGACAGATAATACTTCTATAAAAAACATCTCTCTCCCTTGTCTCCCTTATCTCTATTTTTCACATATAAACTAAGACTGCTATAAGCTTATATGTATGATATTTTCTCAAAATATTGACAATATCCATCTCTAGATATGATCAATTAGAAAATTTAGCTATTTTTGATACACTTAACGGGTTTATTTATAAATAATTAAATTTTTCAAATAGAGATGTGAATTTTCACATCTCTATTTTTTGATTTGATTTAACGATTTTTTGTCTCAAAATCTCTCAGCCGCACTTCATTTTCCCGTTTCCCAGTTCTGAGAGAATCTTCATAATTTCTGGTGGTTGGTGAATGTTGGCGTTCTTTATTAGCGTAATAAGGTTTACTAGATTCACTTCTGCTTATTCTGCGGTCTTTAGCAGTGTAATAAGGTGGTGCTGTTTCTACTCTATGATTTTTTGCAGAATAATAGCCATCAGCCAACACATAATTACTCGGTAAGCTAATCAAAATCACAAAACCAGCTAGGATAAATATGGCAATTTTGCTCATTAACTGACGAAGAAAACTTTGAATGTTTAGCATGGAAAAATTCCCCTATGTCTGAAACAAATGCCTAAATGCTAAAAATACTAATTGCAATTAACGTCTTCCTCTAGGCTAATTATCTGTATATAAAAAGGAAGGTGATAAATATTCACCTTCCTTAATTGAGAATCTTATTGGTTAAATTTAGGCAATAGTTACATCTGGTGATAAATAAACATCTTGAATAGCGTGAAAAAGTTTCACACCTTCTTCAAATGGACGCTGGAACGCTTTACGTCCAGAAATTAAGCCAGTACCACCAGCCCGTTTATTAATGACAGCCGTACGTACTGCTTCCGCAAAATCATTTTTACCAGATGCTCCACCAGAATTAATTAATCCTGCTCTACCAGCATAGCAATTTAATACTTGATAACGAGTTAAATCTATGGGATGGTCAGTGGTTAATTCTGTGTAAACTCGCTCATTGGTTTTACCGTAACTTTCACCTGTAGCTTTAGCAACTGCACCATAACCATTGTTATATTCAGGTAATTTTTGCTTGATAATATCGGCTTCAATGGTTACGCCTAAATGATTCGCCTGTCCAGTTAAATCAGCCGCTAGATGATAATCTTTATCTTGTTTGAAAGCATTATTCCGCAAATAGCACCACAGAATAGTCACCATACCCAATTCATGGGCGCGTTCAAATGCACGACTAATTTCTTGAATTTGTCTGGTTGATTGTTCGGAACCAAAGTAAATTGTTGCACCGATGGCGGCTGCACCTAAATTCCAAGCTTGTTCAACACTAGCAAATAAGACTTGATCAAATTGGTTAGGAAAGGTTAAAAGTTCGTTATGGTTGATTTTGACAATAAACGGAATTTTGTGTGCATATTTGCGTGAGACAATGCCTAATACCCCTAAAGTTGTTGCAACAGCATTACAACCACCTGCTATTGCTAATTTGACGATATTTTCTGGGTCAAAATATATGGGGTTTGGCGCAAAAGATGCTCCAGCCGAGTGTTCAATGCCTTGGTCAACAGGTAAAATTGAAAGATAGCCAGTATTTGCCAAACGACCAGTAGAATAAAGTTGTTGCAGATTCCGCAACACTTGAGGATTGCGATCGCTATTTAGCCAGACTCGATCTACAAAGTCTGGCCCTGGTAAATGCAATAAATCTTGAGAAACTTTGGCTTTATAATTCAGCAGGTCTTCTGCTTCTTTACCCAACACTGACTCGATAGAATTAGCCTCTATCAATGTAGTAGTCATAGCACTTTCCTCAAACTTGAGAAAATAAGTTGGCTTTTACCCTAGCATTCTGACATTTTATCTCTCAGACAACTTATTATTTCAGCAAAAACTTATTTTTTAAATCTAGAAGAAATTCTTTATATTTTTTAGAAGAAAAATTACTATAAAGTAATCAGATAAACACCGATAATTCACCTGTGTTTACCCGTGATTAATATAAACTTAAGTAGGATTCTAGCCGATAAACTTAAGTTTATATTTAGTTTTACAAATTAGTCATATACCAGAAGATACAAACATTTCTATCTATAGCCGTCTTATTTGCTAGATGAATAAAAGAGACAAGGAAGATAGGGAAGACAAGGGAGAGAGATGTTTGTCGAACATTGAGGTGTTCTATAAAGATAGATAACTTAATTCATTAGCATCTATCAAAAGTTATATTTAATATTAAAGACAAAAATTAATACCAGATCGATATGAAGAAGCATACAATTAGCCTACGTTCGGCTTTGCCGTTACCGATAGGCTAGGAAAATTAATTGTATAGCCCCATACTTCTAGTCCGAGGGATTCTCTTGCTCTATTTGATTCGCATCAGTCCATTAAGTTAGTTTTCTTTTGACTTTATAAACACTCTCTAAATCTGGCAAATTATTGTTATGGAGAGTAATTATATATTTAGTTATGTTACCTAAACCCAAGCGATATTGGACACCCCAGCACTGGGCAAGTTGGAAACCCTTTGGCATTGGCGAACAGTATCCCAACAACTATTGGGAGGTATTTCGGGCTATTTGGCTGTCACGGGATAAATTACCTTATGCGTGGAATATTCTCAATCAAGGTGTGTGTGATGGCTGTGCTTTAGGCACAACGGGAATGAAAGATTGGACACTAGATGGCATTCATCTCTGCAATGTGCGGTTGCGATTATTGCGGATGAATACGATGTCAGCATTAGATCCGCAGATTCTCGCAGATGTATCGCAATTACAAGCACAAAAAACTTCGCAATTACGTGACTTGGGGCGACTTCCTTACCCGATGATACGCCGACGTGGGGAAAAAGGTTTTCGTCGTCTTAGCTGGGATGAAGCTTTAGATTTCATTGCCCATCGTATCCGCGCCACCACACCAGACAGACTGAGTTTTTACATTACTAGCCGTGGTACGGTCAATGAAACTTATTACGTGACTCAAAAAGCTGTCCGCGCAATGGGTAGTAATAATATTGATAATGCCGCTCGGATTTGTCATTCCCCAAGTACCGCAGCCTTAAAAACATCTTTGGGGGCGGGGGCAACTACTTGTTCTTATAAAGACTGGATAGGTACTGATTTATTAGTGTTTATTGGTTCTAATGTCGCCAATAATCAACCAGTCACCGTCAAGTATCTTCACTACGCCAAAAAAGCCGGCACCAAAATTGTCGTGATTAATACCTATCGAGAACCAGGAATGGAACGGTATTGGGTTCCTTCAATTGTCGAAAGTGCTTTATTTGGGACTAAGTTTGCCGAAGATTTCTTTTTGGTAAATACTGGTGGTGATATGGCATTTTTGAATGGAACCATCAAGCATTTGATTGCTTATGGATGGGTAGACAAGTCATTTATCGACAGTTACACCACAGGTTTTACAGAACTCAAAGCATCTCTAGAACAACAATCTTGGGAAGAATTAGAAAGGCTTTCCGGCGCATCTCGCTATGAGATGCAAGCCTTTGCCCAAATCATTGCAGCAGCTAATAAAGCGGTGTTTGTTTGGAGTATGGGCATTACGCAGCATGAATGTGGTGAAGATAATGTCCGCAGTATTATCAATTTGGCGCTGACTAAGGGTTTCGTGGGGCGAGAAGGCTGTGGGTTAATGCCTATTCGCGGTCACTCTGGGGTGCAAGGTGGTGCAGAGATGGGATGTTACGCTACGGTGTTTCCAGGTGGTAAACCGATTAACTCAGAAAATGCTGCTGATTTGAGTCAAAAATGGGGCTTTGAAGTACCAAGCATCAGGGGTTTAATTGCGCCGGAAATGATTGATGCTGCTTACGACAAGCAATTAGATGTGTTGTTTTCTGTGGGAGGGAATTTTTTAGAAGTTCTACCAGAACCAGATTATGTGGAAGGTGCTTTGCAACGTATCCCTTTACGGGTACATACAGATATTGTACTGTCTAGCCAAATGTTAGTAGAACCAGCAGATACTGTAATTTTATTACCTGCCACTACTCGCTATGAAGTACCAGGGGGTGTGACGGAAACCTCTACAGAACGCCGAATAATTTTTAGTCCAGAAATTCCTGGTCCCCGTATTGGTGAGGCGCTACCAGAGTGGGAGGTGTTTGTGGAATTGGCAAAACGGGTGCGTCCAGATTTAGCAGAGAAAATTGATTTTGAGAATACGGCAGCGATTCGTGAAGAAATTGCCCAAGTTGTGCCATTATACGCCGGGATTCAACACTTACGGCAGGCGGGTGATCAATTTCAATATGGTGGTTCTCATTTGTGCTTTGGCTGGAATTTTGCCACACCCGATGGGAAAGCCCACTTTACAGCTTTATCACCCGCAGCAAAAGAAATACCAGAAGGTTGCTTTTTGGTGGCGACACGTCGGGGTAAGCAGTTTAATAGTATGGTGCAAGAACGCAAAGATGCGATTACTGGGGCTTTGCGCGAGGCGGTGTTAATGAATGCGGTTGATGCTGCTAAGTTGAAATTAAAAGATGGGGATCAAGTAATTTTGAAGAATAAATTGGGTGAGTTAACTGGCAGAATTTATCTAGCACCAATTCAGCGCGGAAATTTACAAGTTCATTGGCCAGAGGGGAATGTATTGCTTGATAAAAGTAAGCGATCGCTCGAAGGAGTCCCAGATTACAATGCTGTCGTAAGGCTGGAAAAACTCACCTAAATTATCTTCCAGAAGATTAATATGTTAGGAGCGATCGCTGGTGACATCATCGGTTCGGTATATGAAGTTAACAATATTAAAACCAAAGATTTTCCCTTATTCGATAGGCAATGTCGTTTCACAGATGATACTGTGCTAACAGTGGCAGTGGCCGAAATGATTCTCGATGGTGCAAACTCCCTCGACAGTAGTCAATACATTGAGCAATTTAAGTCTTATTTCCGCCGCTACCCCTACGCTGGTTATGGCAGCACTTTTAGAAATTGGGCAAACTCTAACGATAGTCAGCCCTACAATAGTTGGGGTAACGGTTCGGCAATGCGCGTCAGTCCCATTGGCTTTGCTTTAAATGACTTAGATACCGTCCTCGAAACAGCTAAAAGTTGTGCTGTTGTGACTCACAATCATCCTGAAGGTATCAAAGGCGCTCAAGCCACAGCCGCAGCTATATTTCTGGCTCGCACAGGTCATGATAAACTGGCGATTAAAAATTATTTGCAAAATACCTTCGGCTACGATTTAGAAATTACCCTTGACGAAATTCGACCCACTTACAAATTTGATGTTTCTTGTCAAGGTTCCGTCCCCCAAGCAGTTATCGCCTTTTTAGAATCAACCAATTACGAAGATGCAATTCGTAATGCAATTTCTTTGGGTGGTGACAGTGACACCATTGCTTGTATTACAGGTGGTATTGCTCAAGCATATTATCATGGCGTACCAAAAGCGATCGCTGACCAAGCCCTATCTCATTTAAATGATCATTTATACACAATTACTCAAAGGTTTATGTTGCAGTACTGTAACTATTGCTGACAGTATGAAGTCTGAAGTCTGAAATGAAGAAAGCCCTATAGTCAGCTTGTTTGCAATTTATAAAGGTTGTTTTATTTCCACAGACTTGTACTAGTATTTGTTCATTGAGAGTAAATCTCAGCATTCTCTGATACCCAAAATTTTATTTACTGTTTCAATTTTTAGGGTAATTGGTATCAGTTGGTGTATCTACTATTTTCATTCAGAAAATTGCAGAAAATCGTGTATTTTCTTTTTCCCCTTGCCTCCTGCTCCCCTGCGCTCTATTTTAAAGTGAAAAGGTGTTACTCCCTCTCGGCTTGACTCGTAAGTATGGAATTTATTGGCGAACTATTAGATAAACGCTATAAAATTATCAAAAAACTTGGTGAAGGAAACTTTGGCGAAACCTATTTAGCAAGGGATCATAAACGTCCGAGTAAACCTGCTTGTGTAGTGAAGCGACTCAAGCCCAAGCATACCCATCCCAGAGTACTGGAACTATTTGAGCAAGAAGCAATTATCCTCGAAAAATTGGGAGAACACCCCCAAATTCCTCGCCTTTTGGCTCATTTTGCCCTTGATAATGACTTATACATTGTGCAAGATTATGTCGAAGGACATACCCTGCGAGCCGAAATTTTACCAAGAAGGCAAATGGCAGAAGTTGATGTCATCAAGCTGCTACATGATATTTTAGAAGTTTTGGTTTTTGTGCATCAAAATAACGTGATTCATCGGGATCTCAAACCCGAAAATATCATGCGGCGCAAACATGATCATAAAATTGTGTTGATTGACTTTGGCTCTGTGAGAGAGCTTGGCTCTATCTCTGTTGACATATATAGAATGATTCGGACTAGTGTAGTGGTTGGGACTCCAGGTTATATCCCCAATGAACAAGCCAAAGGTAAACCTCGGTTATGCAGCGATATTTATGCTTTAGGAATGATGGCTATTGAAGCCTTAACAGGTATTTCTCCCCATCAATTACAAGAAGATCCTGACACGGGTAAACCTATCTGGCGAGATTGTGTCAAAGTTAGTTATGCTTTGGCAGATGTGATTGAAACCATGATATGCGATCGCTACACCCTCCGCTATCCCTCAGCCACGGAAACATTGCAAGCCCTAATTACAACTCAAATCATACCCTTCAGTGCCATATTATCTCCACCAATCAACTCCAACCCACCAAGAGAATCACCATTAAATCTGGAACCAGAGTTAGAAACTGTCTTGTTACCCCTAGAACAATTCGAGTTTGAAATCGCAAATATTTCCGAAACAAGATGGTTAGGTTCTCAACCAACTTATGAAGTTAACCGTGATTCCGGCACAGCCCAAGGTTTCATAGAAGATTTAAATCATGAAATTACCTTGGCAATGGTATCTCTTCCTGGTGGGCAATTCCTTATGGGTTCCCCAGATGATGAACCAGAACGATTTCATAGCGAAAGTCCCCAACATCTTGTCAAAATTTCACCCTTCTTTCTCAGTAAATTTCCCATCACTCAAGCACAATGGCAAGCAGTGGCCACACTACCCCCAATTAACCGCCATCTTGATCCCACACCAGCTAGTGTTAAGGGTACAAATCTCCCAGTCGAGCAAGTTTCTTGGGAAGATGCCGTGGAATTTTGCGCGAGACTGGCTGATAAAACCGGACGCAACTATCGCCTACCCAGCGAAGCTGAGTGGGAATATGCTTGTCGTGCCAAAACCACCACACCCTTTTATTTTGGTGACAAGCTAATACCTAGCTTGGCTAATTACAACAACAGTTCTCCCTACAATCCAGAATCAGGAAATTATTCACAAACAACCATAGTCGGCAGTTTTCCCGCCAACGCTTTTGGTTTATATGATATGCACGGCAATGTTTGGGAATGGTGCGGAGATCACTGGCATAAAAATTACCAAGGCGCACCTGTGGATGGCAGTGTGTGGCTGTCTAATAATCATGAACTGAAATCGCGCGTCATTCGGGGTGGTTCTTGGAAAAGTTCTTCTCGCTTATGTCGTTCTGCTTATCGTAGCTGGAATCCTCAAGATGGACGGGGCAACCTTCTGGGATTTCGGGTGGCTATTTCTTTATCAGATTTTTAGGAGTTTTGGTGATAGACAAGGGAAGGAAGGGGGATAGAAGTTTTGGGCGTTGCATAATGAGAATATGAATTAGGGTGAATCTTCATGGAATGTCCGCGTTGTAATTCCTCTCATATCCGTAAGAACGGTAGACAAAGAGGTAAACAAAACTACATTTGTGCAGATTGTGGTCGTCAATTTATTGAATATCACAATCAAAAGGGTTATGGTGACGAAATTAAACGAGAATGCTTAGAAATGTATGTTAATGGTTCTGGTTTCCGTGCCATAGAAAGAGTAAAAAAAGTACATCATACAACAGTAATTTATTGGGTGAAACAAATGGGTGGTCAGTTACCAGAACATCCCGAAACAGCTGAAATACCTGAAATAACTGAAATTGATGAATTAGAAACTTTTGTCGGGTCAAAAAAAACAAAATTTGGGTATGGAGTGTAGTCAACCACAAGACTTCGGGGATTTTAGGATGGGTTTTAGGAGATAGAAGTTCAGAAACTTTTCAACAGTTGTGGCAGAGGATTAAAGCGTGGAACTCATATTTTTATGTAACGGATGGCTATCCGGTTTATCCATGTTTTATTAATCAAGAAGACCATCTTGTGTGTAAAACTTATATGACACGAGTAGAAGGTGAAAATAGCAGATTAAGACATTATTTAGCCCGATTACATAGAAAGACTTTTTGTTATTCTAAGTCAGTAGAAATGCTGGAACTCTCTATTAGATTGTTAGTTTATTATCTCCAGCATCGTTGTATTCCAATGCGGGAGCAAAGCCCCCGCGAGGATATAGCGATCGCATAATTCATCTTGTGATTCAGCAACGCCCAAAATTTCATCTACTACCAATCAGCCATAGGAATATCGCTGGGCAAACCATGTGCGAATTCTTCAAACATAATTTTTTCTAGTTCCAAGTCTGTGTCATCTAATATTCCTAAATTATTTTCGTTGAGATTACTGTTAGAATTCTGAGTATTCAAAGTTTGGTGCTTGATCACGGAATTATCTTGGGTGGAAGATGGCTGTTTGAGAGTTTTGATTGGGGATGTTGCCGTTTTCATGGTCTTCTCCTTAGTAATTGCACCGAATTCTATGTTGTTAAAAATTGCAGACAAAATTTCAGTTTTGTTTTTTTTAGGCAGTTAGCAGTTGATTACTCAGATTGACCTGCGCTTATTTACAGTTTGAGTGAC
The DNA here is from genome assembly GCF_001298445.1 of Nostoc piscinale CENA21. Taxonomy (NCBI): domain Bacteria; kingdom Bacillati; phylum Cyanobacteriota; class Cyanophyceae; order Nostocales; family Nostocaceae; genus Nostoc; species Nostoc piscinale. The sequence continues at coordinate 1,164,262 of NZ_CP012036.1, forward strand.
TTTAAGACATTCTCAATCTCCTCATCTGTTATGTAAGCTTCTGGCGGTGGGCTAAAACGCAGTAATGCAGCTTGGTAACAAGCTTGTGCGACTAAATCGCGCTCTTGATGAGTTAGCCCTGCAATCATCGCCACCGTTTCCTTGACGTGCTGTACCTCTGTGGTGCTAATGGCACTATGTACACGTAGACAACGGGTGGCTTTGATACCTGGTGGTAGTAATGCTTCTACTTTCTGGATGTAAGCTTCTCCGATACATATTCCTAAACGTTCTGCTGTATAGGAATAGCCTACACAAGCAATTGGGTCAGAGTCTTGTACGCATTGCTTAAAACAGTCCAGTAAAGTTTGAGCCGCAGGAGGAACAAGTGCTTCCACAACAGCTTCAGCTTGATACCCCATTGAGCGAATATCTCGGAGTGCAAGTATGTCGTGACCTGCTTCTTCTCTAGCTTTTTGTTCTGCCCACTGTGCCAAACTCTGACGATTGGTCGCCGCAAAACGCGATCGCGCTTCTTCCATTAGTCGTGGTGTTGAATGACACAGATGGTAAAAACCAGCAAGTCGCCATACCCAACGTGTAGGAGTTAAAGCTGGTGGTCGTCGCTCTGATTTAACTGCGTACCAAGCAGATACAATGGCACGATCTAAAAGCTTTTGGGTTTTATTTAAGGTATCTGCATCAATTCTTGTTGGAGTGAAGGAATCACTACTATTCATCGATGGCGGTTGATCTACCAAACTATTGTTGCCTGTCTTAACTTCTACTTTGTTCGGCTCATTTAAAAATGGATTAGGCATGGTTCGTTGTATAATCCCCTATCTACCAGTATCTTGTCAGCTACTTATGCTACTGCGAAAGATGTGGATAACTCGACTATGACAAGACTTAAATGCCCCAATTATGAGACTTTTGAAGGTATTGTTGTTTTAACTCACTGATCTAAAGTGAGTTATCAAAAAGATTGATTTCTTTCAGTTCTCAATTCAATTTCTTAACAATGAAGATAAGTCAACGCTTAACTTTAAGCTCAAAATCTTGATTTTCACTGGTCAAGATGTTTCAGTCTTGGCAATATCTTAATTAGCCTCCATACACATTAAAATAATGATGGATAGAACAGCTGCGCTTGGATTTTCTAGTTTTCCAACCTCCAGTAAAAAACAAGTAGTCAAGCAAATAACTGTGGACTTGACTCCAGATGAAGCTCAAACGCTAGAGAAATATTGTGGACAGACAGGCCAAGCAATCTCGAATGTGATTGAGGAACTCATTCGAGGCTTACCTGTTAGCTAAGTGTTTTGCTAAAACTCTAAAAACTTAGAGTCAAGAAAGTTATCAATACAATGGTTTTAAACACAGACCAAGCTTGAATCCTACTCAGACCTTGTAGTAGCCAATCCGCGAATCAGTTCTCTGATTACGTCTGTTGCTGGTCTTCCTGTCTGGTCACAATATTTTTCCAAGTTCTTAGCTTCGTTAAGTGCCAAGTTGATGGTTATTCGCTTGACCGCCCATTTTTTATTCATGCTATCAGTCTGGTTGTATTAGATAAAATTACGAAAATTTTCATTTATTTAGACCATTCTCTTGTCTTGATTATGCGTTTCGGCACAATTAGACGGAGATTTTTTTATCTGTTTGAAAGTAGTTAAGAAAAGCATTTATTTGCTTTCATCAGCTATCTTCAGACAAGATACACAAGTTTATTTGCATTGCTATGAGCCGGAGTACATAAACTGCTCGTAACTTTTTTGTTTTTCTTGGTATTTAGGCCAAGTAATAAATTTCTTATTGAGAATATTACCATCCAAGTCAACTATCAGCCAAATATGATGTCATCACAAGTTGTTGCGAAAACCAGCCGAAAAATGCGACCAATTCTTGCTGTTTTATGGATTTAAAATGGCGAAATCAGCCCTAAGTAAAGATATAAGCGCAAAAGTAAGGTTGAAAATTGAGAAATTACCTACCAATCCGTTTTAAATCGCGCGTAATATCTATTACGGCTGTTTTTGATTTAGTGTTGAGTTACGCCTTAAGTATTTGAGTTAAGTTTTTTAAATAAAAACTAGGTATTATATTAAATAATTTGATAAAATATCCCTGGTATCAATACCGGGGATATTTTTAATCATTAAAAGAATGTAAACAGAAAAAGCGTTGCGTAAAGATTAAGCTTCCAGATAGATCAGCAAAGATAAATTTATTACATTCTCATCTGAAAGATTCCCAAATAATACTAAGATAAAAAGCAGAAAAAACTTGGGAATGTTTTGGATGATGTTTGAGTAATGCTTAATTTTTGCTTTTTAAAACTCCTATTTCCTGTTGTATGGGTAGAACATCCAAAATATCTGTTTGGGAGCAATATTTCAGGTCTTCATGACATTCAAGGCGTAATAATCGTTTGCCATGACTAGCATGATGGAATAATCCCAACAAGTTATCTTGCCACTGGGTGTAAAGAGCGATCGCACCAATCAATTCATCATTACCAGCTAATTGATCTGGAGACACATGAGTTTTTTCGATAATGCTATGAGCGATCGCACCTGCACAAACTGTATCTTCTAAAGCAAAACTCCCTTCCCACCCAGAACCAACAATCCAGACTGTTTGGGGCTGTTTTTCTAACAGATACTCCACTATTGCAGCGCGGTTAATTAAAGCGGCTGCTAGTACAGATGGAGAGTTTTGTATTCGTTGTAAGGCACGAGTACCATTAGTAGTACTGATAAACAGGCGACGACCATGCACTAGTTCTGGCGTGCAGTCTAGGGGAGAGTTACCGAGTTCAAAGCCCGTGACTTTGGCTCCGCCACGTTCTCCGGCTCTTAAACGTTTTTCTGCTGGCCATTGTTCGCTAATTTCTATGAGCTTTTCTAAATCACTGAAGACTTGTACTGCTTCGCCGCCAGCCGCTAAGACTGTGGCAATTGTACTAGTGGCTCGCAAGACATCAACTGCGATCGCGCAGTCTGGAATTTCATCTTTAGGAGTTAATTCCGGAGTGTGGTATAAGAATAACTTCACGCGCTGGATACACCTGCTCTAAATATTATTATCGAGATACATTCTAATTTGTGTTAACAGCCATAATGACAATTCATGCAATAGGAATTTTTCGAGGTTATGGCAAGGTGTTGGTCAATGAGGGCAAATATCCTTGACCTTAACTGTTATTTAACTGTTGTTTAAGATGGCGAATGGCTGCACTAGTGTTACGTTGATAAGCAATCTGCACACACTGAGCAATAACGCTGTGCAGATCCAACCCTGGAAAATAGCGACTCTGGGTTTGCAATTGGTAATTGCTTCCCTGCAATTGGTAAATTAATAACTGCTGTTTTTTAAATAGCCAAACTTCTGGCACACGATAAGGTAGATAATCTTCTACATCAGAATAACTAGTGACATCAATTTCAATTACCAAATCAGGCGGGGGATCTTGTCTCCAGTCAATTCGCTTTTTACCTGAAACAGCTTGCCAATTATCAATATAAAAACAATAGTCAGGCTCAATACCGCTTTCTTCGGGTAGAGTCATCGTCACAGGGGTAAACGCATCATATTCCTTGTCATCGTGATCTAAAAGTGTGACAACAATATTGGCAATCAAATGAGCATCTCGTCCATGTACAGGCAAAGGTGACATTAGTAATACTTCTCCATCACGATATTTAATGCGAGGAATTGAGCCATCTCCCCGTTGTTCACAGAGGCGCTGATACTCTTGCCAAGTAGCAGGTAGGCGCACCACGGAACCAGCAGGTAATTGAATTTTGTCAATTGAGACGAGGGCATACATAATTGCAGATCCTTTGAGTGGTAGTGAAGGACAATGATTATGAAGATTTGCGATGGTATTTTTAGAGGTGCGATCGCTTGATTGATTTAATGGAATCAGGTATGTAAACAACAAGGGATTTATCATAACTCTACCTTGGTCAATCAAGAGGGGAATTTTGCATCAAATCTGCCAATGTAAACTCTAGGATCTAAAATCGACATGGCACCTTTACCCGATTACCGTCCAAAACAACTGTCTGTAGGCCCTTTGGAAGCAGAAATTTTAAATATTGTCTGGGAACTTGGTTCCGCGACAGTTAAAGATGTACACGATCGCATTTTGGCTGATCCTAACCGAGAATTGGCTTATACTTCTGTCACCACAGTGCTGCGTCGGCTCACAGAAAAAGGTTGGCTGGCCTGCGATAAACAAGGACGAGCTTTTTATTGGCGACCTTTGCTCAGTAAACAACAGGCGCAGGTGATTAAAGCTCATGATCAACTACAACGCTTTCTCGCAGTGGGTAATCCCGATGTGATTGCGGCCTTTGCTGATAGTCTGGATGAAACAGCCCAAGCGCAAATCGAAGCGATAGCCAAGCGGATTCAAGCTGCACGCCAAGCTAGGGAGGAACAATAAATGCACCTAATCATGATTTTGACGGCTGTAGCAGTTTCTTGGATATTAAGATGCTCTTGGGTGAATACTCCAGGTAATTGGAATCTGCGCTGGCGGAAAGCTCTATTTATCTTTTTGTTTCCGCCTTTGTTGATATTTATGACTGCGATCGCCCTGCTGTGTATGGGGCCGCAAGGTAAAATGGGCGGAGTCTACACAGGCTGGTTGAGCTACGACTTAGCATTGATCGCTCTCGGTTATTTTGCTTTTTTGTGTCTGAAACTCACTATCCAAGGTTGGCAATCTGTAGAATCTGCCCGTCATTCTCCCTTGATTAATCTTGATGGTAAATTAGTCAGACTGATCAATACATCAACATTATTTGCTGGTCAAATAGGTTTTTGGCACCCAGAACTAGTAGTTAGCCAAGGACTGCTCCAAAATCTTTCACCTGCTCATATTGAAAGTGTCTTAGCCCATGAGCAAGGACACCATTATTACCGCGATACCTTTTGGTTTTTCTGGTTGGGTTGGGTGCGTACTTGTACGGCTTGGCTACCTAATACAGATGCGTTGTGGCAAGAATTATTAGTTTTGCGCGAACTACGGGCGGATAGTTACGCTGCTGCCCAAGTTGATCCACTGCTGTTAGCAGAATCGTTAGTGTTAGTTGTGAGTCAAACTTCTGTGCTACCCGAATCTGAGGTTTGCTGTGCGGCTTTGGGTAGTAGTTTAGGCGATCGCTTGGAACAAAGAATCGATGCTTTACTCGCACCACCAGAGCCAAAATTAGCGATGAACTGGCAGGCTTGGCAAGGATTTATCTTAGCGTTTATCCCATTATTAACTGTTTTATTTCATACATAAAGTATGGAGTTGCTTGCAAAAATCATTTTCCTATTCTTAACCCAAATAGAGACGTTGTCTGCAACGTCTCTACAAATTTGAATATAAAGCTTTTAACACAGTCACCTATCACTTCTCACCTCTCCCCTGCTATATATACAGAATTTTTTTATCGATAATTTTTTGTAACCTTTGCACTGTAAAGGTTTAACTTCTTCTGTATCTACTGAAAGACCAACTATTTCAAACTTGGGGAGGATGTAAGTGATACTCTATTTTTATAGTGTCTTAAGTAGTGTTGCGTAAAAAAGGAACATATACTCATGCTTATATTAATGCAGGCAGCAGATTCAGTAGCCACAGGCGGAGAGCATTTTCCCTTAGCTTTTACATTGGTTTATGTAGTTGGTTTTATTGCTGCTGTTACCATTGGTTCTATTGCTTGGTACAACTCTAAACGCCCAGTTGGTTGGGAAAGTAAAGAACGTCCTGACTTTGTACCCAAAGTAGAAAAAGAAGAAACTCCCGGTGTAGGTGAACCGAAAGCATAATTAGTCAATAGTCAACAGTCAATGGTCAATGCTCAAAGTTTTAGATTGGGAAATCTAGACTTTTGACTTTTGCCTTTGGACTCTTGACTATAGACATTAAAGAACTAATTCTGCACCTCGACCCAACGACGATAGAGCGTTTGGATTTGTTTAAGCAACGCATTATGAACTGGTTGTTGGACAGAATCTTGTGCAGCTAAATCCTGGAGCTGTGTCAGGAGTCTGGCTTCTTCAGTTGCGACTTCGCCATCGCTGTAAATTAAGCCGCTAATGGCTTCAATCAGACTTTCGCAATCTTCTAAGCTTGGGCGATCGCCTAGATATTCTTTCACCCAAGCGTAACACTCCTTGGGTTGCACGGGTACTAATTCGTACAACCAAGGCTTAATTTCTGGATCGGTAGCCAAACCTTTTGCTTGTGCAATTTCGCGGAGATACTGTCGTTCCTCTGGTTGAATTATCCCATCAATCCAAGCGGCTCCAATCAAGATTTTAACTAAGTTCTTTACATTGGAATCAGTAACCATTGCTGCCTCCTGTGGGAGATTGGGGCTTCCATCAAATGGTACAATCCCTGGCAGTAATCACTCGGAATCATTAGTTTTTCTTAAGCGCACCATGAAAAATCCATCCATGTCCCAACGGTGCGGCCAGACTTTCAGCCAGCCTTGGGGTGTGGAATACACAGAATAGGGTGAACTTGCTTCGAGAGGTTCAATTTGCCATTGCAGATTTTCAGCTAAAAATTCAGAAATTACCGCTTCATTTTCGGCTGGATGCAGTGTACAGGTAGCATAAACCAGCAAACCACCGTTTTTAACAAAATTCGATGTGTGGAACAGTAATTGCTTTTGCAGTTGTGAAAGTTCTTGGCTAGATTCTGGTGTTTGTCGCCAACGTGCATCGGCGTGGCGGTGTAAGGTTCCTAAACCAGAACACGGGGCATCTAATAACACGCGATCGCCAATATTGTAAAATTGCGGCAAGTTACGACTGTCGCCAGTGCAAATTTCAATTGATTGCAAATTTAGCCGCCTCGAATTTTCTTGGAGTTTTCGTAATCGGGAAGCAGTGCGATCGCAAGCCCAAATTTTACCTTGATCCTGCATCAACTCTGCAATGTGTGTTGTTTTTCCTCCAGGCGCTGCACAGGTATCAATCACCAACTCACCCGGTTGGGGGTCAAGTAAATGACTCACCAGTTGGGCGCTTGCGTCTTGGACAACCCACCAACCTTCCGTAAACCCTGGTAAATTTTGCATCGCCCCGGTACTGCTAATTAACCGTAAAGCTTGGGGTAAATGGGGGATTCTTTGAGCTAAAATTCCCGCAGATTCTAAAGCTGTGGCTACTTGTTCTAAATTGGTGCGTAGTGGGTTGATGCGTAAATCAATTGTCGGTGTTTGGTTCATCCATTCACAGAGTTTTTCGGTTTCCGCAACACCAATTTGGTCTAACCAAACTTGAATTATCCAGTCGGGGAAACTATGCAAAATTCCCAAGCGTTCAACGGGGTTATCGGGTAACTTCAGAGGTTCGGGGGATTTTTCGCTGAGACGGATGTATTGACGTAACAAACCATTCACAAAACCCGTGAGTCCCGAAAAACCATTGGCTTTCGCAAGTTCTACCGTTGTATTGACAGCTGCTGAAGGGGGAATGCGTTCTTGGTAGCGCAGTTGATAAAAACCGAGATGCAGAATGATACGCAGTTCTGGCGGTTGTTGGTGAGATTTTTTCGTGGCGAGTTGGTCGATTAAAGCATCAAGAGTGCGTAGTCTGCGGACACTGCCATAAACTAATTCTGTCGCTAGACGGCGATCGCTATCTGGCAATTTAAATTTTCGCAACACTCTATCTAGGGCAACATCAGCATAAGCCCCTTTGTGAACATCTCGCAAAGCCACAAAAGCTATTTGGCGGGGGTTAGTCATAAGTTTTCATCTACCCCCGGTGACTCGGCAGGGCTGTATTATTCTATCAGTATGGTACACACAAGTAGAATTACCGCCATTAATCTCTAATTGTTATCAAAGAAGAACTGGAGCGAATTGGCTCACGCCTCAGCAAGATTTTTCCACAAACATCGCCTTAAACCAAAAGCCCAGTTTGGATGACTGGGCTTTTGTTGGGGTAATTTTCCCCTAGTTATTTATAGAAGTTATTTATAAGTTGCTTGACTAATAAGGACTACACCGCCTAAATTACGAATTCCAGAAATACAGTAGACATGCAACGTTTAACTGCCCTGCTTTCTTTGCGGCTTCGGGCTTATAGTAAAGTTATGCTGCAAATTAAGAATAAAATCATCATCCCCGATAACGAACTCGAAATTAGCGCGATTCGTTCTCAAGGAGCCGGGGGTCAAAACGTCAACAAAGTTGCTACAGCCATTCACTTACGCTTTGACATTGAAGCTTCATCACTACCTGCTTTCTATAAACAGCAACTTCTCAAGCTAAACGACCGACGCATCACTCAGGATGGGGTTGTTGTCATCAAAGCTCAAGAACACCGTAGCCAAGAACAAAACCGGGAAGAAGCTTTGCAACGACTCAAACAACTCATACTCAGCGCAGTTGTACTGCCCGAAATCCGCAAACCCACCAAACCAACTCGTAGTTCTCAAAAAAAACGTCTTGACAGTAAAACTAAGCGTAGTCAAATTAAGTCAATGAGAAGGCAGGTAATTGATTAAAATCTGATACCGCTAGAGAAAAGTTCTGAGGACAATCACTCCTTTTTCCTCTAAGAAATTGTAGATGTCCAGCAGTGAAGTAATTGCACCACTGGACACTTGATTAACTCATCCTACTTCTGCTGTTGATCTGGCGGAAGTTGACAAGCCCCCTTTTCAAACTGGTACTCAATTCATAATCCCCGCAGGTAAAAGCTAACGGGGTTACAACCAGAGAACGCGGCGGTAACAACATGAGCGAACGCAACCAGGGCAAGGAATAGGTAAGCAGACTTCCCAGGAGGTAAATTTTTCTTGGGAGGTACGGATGAATTCTTTTTTTCAATTCGCATGGCTATATCATTGAAGTGGATTATATTGATTAGCCTGGAGAATTCCGGGCTTTTTTCTGTGAATAGAAACCGCAAACACAAAAGCCCCAGACTCAAGACAGCCTGGGGCATTCGCGTTGAATGCGGTCTTATTGCTATTGTTGATATAGCCGTAGCCAGATGAGTTAGGACGCTGCTTGCTTGAGAACGGTTTCAATTGCATCACGTAGATTATCGGATTTGGGTAACAACTTACGAATCATACTTTTGAGCCATGCCCAACACTTTTCAATCCGATTGAGATCGGGTGAGTAAGAGGGGAGATAAACAACATGGCACCCTGTGGCTGTCCCTACAAAAAACTTTTCAAATATATCTAGTGGCGCACTGACTAAACCCAAGCCATTGAGAATCATTGCTTTTACTGCTTGACCTGGGCTGACTATTTCTTGATGATGAGTGTCTAGTATTTGATTGATTTGCTCTACCAAACACATTTGGTCTATGATTCCTGCGACTATGCCACAGTTCTCAATATCTTGTACTCTTATTTGTGAGGCTGATGCTGTCATGAATAAAAAAATACCATTAATCTCCTCACTTACCTGCGGAATCCAGATATAAAAATAAAAAAGAGACGCGGTTATACTTGCGTCTCTAGATAGAGAAGAAACCCAATATTTTAAAAATTAAAAGTTTTAGTAAGTATGATTGCTATAGTAAGTTAAGTTTTATACGAAATTATTCGGGTTTATTAATTTCGTTCGATTTCTGTTGATTGATTTTGTCAATTTTTCCACTAAACCGAATAGCGCCAGGTTCCGTTTGACGTGGCTTACCTTTCTTACGTGGTTGCGGACGTGACATAATATTACACTGATTGTTCAGAAAATCTTTACTACTTTGATTACAACAGTGTAAATAGCTATTCCAGAAATTTATGGTCTCTCAGTAAGAAAAACACATTTGCGTGACTCCAACTGATTCGCTAGGCTATTTGTATCCTCTTACTTCTATAGCCTGCTATGGATTTTGAAGGCAAAGCTACCACTACAACTGCTCCAAGCAACACAGAATTTGCTCAATCAGTAACGGCACGTAAACCATTAGAATTGTTACGAGATACCGAGGCTTTACTACGCCGCCCTACGGTAGCAACGTTAGTGCCGATTCTGCCCCCAAAGTTAAGTAACAGAATGCAAGAAGCCTCAACTGTTGCGGAAACATCTTTGCAAGAATTGGCAAAAATTGACCTCGAACAAATTAGTGACTGGGAATTACAACCCGTGCGGCTACGCGTGGGTTTATGCTTTGTAGGTTTTGGCGCATTGATGATTTTAGTGTTGCTGCTGTACTTGAACACGCTGCATCCCGAACTGAGTACAGTGGGACAAATTCGCAAATATTGGTATCAATATGTTTGGTTTGTGTGCTTTGGGATAGCGGGAATGTTTATGATTGGTCGAGAAACAATGCGACCAACTGTCAAGCTAAAAAAGCCAAAAAAATGGTAAATATGTTGGTACAAATTAATAGGACTTACGCATAAAAATGAAAAATCAAGGGTTTTGGCGAGGGTGTAGGGGTACAGGGGTATAGGGGTGTATGTATCTAAAACCCTTCCGCCACACACCCTTACACCCTTACACCCAATCTTCATAGACAATCTTGGTGCGTAAGTCCTGATTAAAATAAACCCCTCGGACTGGAAGTCTGGGACTATACAAACAAAGCCTACCTTCGCAGGCTAATTATATATGAATCATGATGCTTTTATTGTGCCGCCAGGTGCTAAGGTTTCTCTGCAAAAAGATTATGACTCTGCGTATACTGCTAATTACCATAACCGCAATGATGCAACACTTAAGTTACGCTCAGACATTGAACGACTAGCCAAGTATCAAGATATTCTGTATGCACAAAATAGCTATGCCTTGCTAATTATCTTTCAGGCGATGGATGCGGCTGGTAAAGACAGCACAATTAAACACGTCATGTCTGGGATTAATCCCCAAGGTTGTCAAGTTTTTAGTTTCAAATCTCCCAGTAGTGAAGAATTAGACCATGATTACCTATGGCGATCAATGAAAGCTTTGCCGGAAAGAGGTAGAATTGGCATCTTCAATCGTTCTTATTATGAAGAAGTATTAGTAGTGCGTGTTCATCCAGAAATTTTGCAAAAGCAACAACTTCCTCACTTACCAAAAGGTAATAAAATCTGGCAACAGCGTTTTGCGGAAATCAATAACTTTGAAAAATATTTAGTAGATAATGGAATTGTGATTCTCAAATTTTTTTCTGAATGTCTCGAAAGCAGAACAGAAAAAAAGATTTTTAGCAAGAATTGATTCTCCTGAGAAAAATTGGAAATTCTCAATTAATGATGTGAAAGAAAGGGCGTTTTGGTCAGATTATATGGCCGCTTATGAAGAGGTTTTTCATCACACTAGTACTACATACGCGCCTTGGTATATCATTCCTGCCGATCGCAAATGGTTTATGCGGATGGTAGTCGCTGATATTATCTGTTCTAAATTAGAGTCACTCAAGTTAAAATACCCTACCGTCAATGAAGAAGCGCAACAACATCTTCTACAAGCAAAGTTTGCCTTAGAGCAAGAAGAATAGCTCATCATTGTATCAATTTAATCAATCTACATAAACTTTTCTAAATCTGCTCTACCTAGAGGCTGATCACAAGTTTGTGTAAATATGTCATTCTGGGCAGAGTGTAGATATTCAGAATTTATCTACGTGTGACTTGATTAAAATAAAAATTAATTAGATATGTTTATGAATTTAAACTAATCTCCTCAATTACACAGCTTGAGTTAGCTTTATTGATGTATTTCTTCACAATTTTCTCAACTTTTTTTGATAATTTTAAAATAAAGACCAAGTATTGCTGATCTTGGCATTTAATTCCTTGATTATAAACAAAGGAACTAGTTATGGATACTGCTGTTAAATACGACATTGAACTGATTAAAGAAGAAGCGCGTCAACTGGTTAAAAAGGGACTTATTAGCCGTCAGCGACCAATTTATGCTTTGTGTAAGTATATCCCTGAACGTGAATGGGGTGTGTTTGAACTTGAGCTAGAAAAAAACGAATTTCTGCTCAGAGATAGAATTATTGACTTGTTAGGTAGCGAAAATTGGGAAGAGGACGGCAGTTGATTATCCCAATTATTGATCTTGGGAATGATTTGATGGAAATAAATAGGCGATCGCAGCCCATCCAGAAATAGTTAGTAAACTCACTAAACAAGAAGCCAGAACAAGAGTAGTCATTTCAAAAATAAATTAAAACTTTATTTTGCACATCTTCAAGCTATCAATTGTGTATGACAGTCATGCGACTAGCTTGTGTCAATTCTTTGTACAATTAAAGTGCTGAGTGCTGAGGGATTTTCAATTACAAAAATATCCTATTGATGGGGTAGGCAGGGGAGCAGGGAGCAGAGGGGAGATAAAAAATATTACCTGATTAAATTGAATAATTTATTTTCCGGAAGTCCCTGAGTGCTGAGGATAAAGCTAGTTCTTTCCAAGCTTTGTAACAAACAGCCCTTAAGCCAAAGGTAGACAAAAACGAAATGTACTGCCAATTCCTAATTCGCTTTCTACCTGGATTTTTCCGCCTTGTAATTCCACTAAGTGCCGAGAAATAGTTAACCCAATACCAGTTCCTCCCGAATGGCGATCGCGTGATTGATCAGCTCGCCAAAAGCGTTCAAATACATGGGGTAAATCTTCAGGGGAAATGCCGATACCTGTATCAATCACAGCAATCCAAAGTTTCGAGGCTTCGGGCCAAGCTTGCAGAGTAATTGTACCTTTGGTAGTGTAGCGGATGGCATTGCCTAGCAAGTTGACTAACACTTGTTCAGTGCGATCGACATCCGCCAACACCATTGGTAATTGTGCAGGAAAATCCAAATGCAACACAGGCCCATCTTCTAACAATTGTTCGCTGAATCTTTCTACCAAAGACTCCAACAAAGGGCGCAAACTTATTGGCTGTATTTTAATTGGTAAATAACCGGCTTCTGCCTTAGAAAGTTCTTGCAAATCATTGACTAATCTTTCTAAGCGTCTAGTTTCTTTGACTAAACGTCGATAAACTTCCGGCGAAGGTTCTATTACACCATCTGCCAATTCTTCTAAGTAACCACGCACAACTGTTAGCGGTGTCCGCAGTTCATGAGTCATATCACCAATTAGTTCTCGCCGTCGAGCTTCTACACCCTCTAAACTTGCAGCCATACGGTTAAAACTAGTACCCAAGCGATTTAGTTCAGGAATATCAGACAGAGGTAATCGTGCATCTAACTCACCAACGGCGAACTTTTGGGTAATTTGTTCCATTTCAGTTAAACGCTGCATGATTCTTTTAGAAACCCAATAACTCAATCCTCCCGCCGCCGTAGTACCAACAATTACCGACCAAATTGTGCTGCGTCGCCAAGCTGTTTCAAAGCCTTCTACTAGTTCAGTCCGAACATTAATTAAATCCAATCCCTGGCTTTGTAGTCGTTCTAAGTGCAGCACAAAAAAACGGGGTGACGAAACTTTGCTGATAATCACAAAGCTGACTACCCCCACAATCATCACTACCAAGTGGGAAACAAATAAACGTGATGCCAAAGGCAAGGATTTTGTCCAACGCCAACTCATAATTTCATCACGCTCACATTACAGGAGAGTCTTCAAATTTATAACCTACCCCAACAACAGTTTTAATAAACGAGGGGTTAGCTGGATCAGGTTCAATTTTTTTGCGTAACCGCGCTACATGGGTGTCAACAACTCGCTCGTCACCGAAGAAATCATCGCCCCAAAGTTTATCAATTAGTTGAGTGCGGTTCCAAACTCGTCCAGGGTTACTGACAAAGGTGCTTAATAAATTAAATTCTAGGTTGGTTAAGTCGAGAATTTCTGCTTCTTGGGAATTTAACTGGCGAGAAGCGGTGCGTTGTTCAATATCTACAATAAAGTTTTGCGTCCGTGTAACTTGATGTTGTCCGCCTTGACGCAGACTCCGCCGCAATAACGCCCGGACTCTAGCAACTAATTCTCTGGGGCTGAAGGGTTTAACCATGTAGTCATCCGCACCAGTAGATAATCCAATGACGCGATCAATTTCTTCGCCTTTGGCGGTCAACATCAAAATATAAGGGTCTTTACTTCCTGGTTTTTGCCGAATTCTGGCGCAAACTTCCAAGCCATCCAACCCAGGAATCATTAAGTCGAGAATAATTAAATCCGGTGCTTGCTCTTGAAACATCCGCAAGGCGTTGACACCATCACGGCTAACACGACAAGAAAATCCTTCTTTTTCTAAAGCCAGTTGGATTAACTGAGCAATTTCAGCTTCATCCTCAACAATTAAAATATCCATCGCTATTAAAAATTCAACGGAATACGCAGAGTTATTTCCTGGCTTGCATTGTACTCTAAAAACCTGCGATGGGTGATGAGTAACAGATTTTACAGATGAGAATTAGAAAGCGATCGATAGTTGTAACCTAAATGGGAGTCTTTTTGAATTTCCTGTTTAATGCTATCGAGGTCAAGGAAGTAGTCAGCTACATCAATCAAGCTATCACTAGTCATGGGTCGCAAACTCACAACTTCAACTCGACCACCTTTACTAGTGACAGCTTCCACAGCATAAGCTAAAGCGCCATCGCCACTGACTAAAATGGCTGTATCGTAATAGGGGGCTAAAGTGATCATATCGACAGCAATTTCTACATTCAAATTAGGTTTTTTAGAATTGTCTGTCGGTTGTGCTTCTTTAGTCACTACTCGATAACCATTGCGCCGCATCCAAAACAAAAAGCCTTGTTGTTTGTCATTCGCTCGTGGACGTGTGGGAGCGGGTCTGCCAACATCAACGATTGTGTAAAAGAAAGCCCGCAACAGCCGCGAACCAGAGGTTAAACGACAAAGTAATTTGAGATAGTCGATTTCAATTCCTAGTTGTAAAGCTGCATGAAATAGATTCACACCATCAATAAAAATAGCAACTCGCCCACGGTTTAATCCGTTAATTATTGAGGTGTTGGTTTTCGGTTCTCGATTTTGATAATGTTCACTTTTGGCAGGATTTTTCAAGACCATCTTTGGTGATGAGGGCGATTCTAGTTCCAAGTGTTTATATACGTTGTTGGCTTTGGTAAAATTAGTGAAAGTCATTGACTCCTCGGAAATTTTAAATTTGTGAAGATTGTTGAGAAATTACCCAGGTATGATTTGTGCTAGTTAATTTACCTAGCAGCAAAGGATGTGGAATTATTTGTGTTGAAGCTGTTATCTATCTAAGTCGCACATTGGCTTGCAGAGTTTGTGTGATGTCATTAGTCATGAATATTGATGAGCTTAACCAGCAAAATGACTAATGAATTAATACTTAGTTGGATGAGCTTGAGACACAGAAATTGTGTTAATTTTGCAGATTCCAAAGGTAAACGCTCTAGAGTTGTTAATTCCCATCAGAGCGAGTTTTACGAGATATTCCCTTTGCCTAAAAATATAAGGCTCTTTATCTATTCCCTCTGCATCTCAACTTACCACAGGATGCTAACAATTGCTCAAAGGCAGTTTGTTGTAAGGTGAATAGCGAAGAGCGATCGCATCTATAACTTATTGTACAACTGAATGGCAAAATCCCACAATCACCTCTAGCTTTGTATATTGATATCCACATATATCAAAAATACCAAACCTCTGATTTATCGGGGAAATATACTCAAAAATTATGGCAAATATATATTTAGGATGATTGGCTTTATAATTGTTTAAAATTAATCGTAAAAACAATTACAGCTATATTTACGAATATTTGCTGTTTATAGGGTAATTTTTGACATAATCAGTCAAATAAGCAGTTAATCAAATTGTTGTCAAAATCACTTATCAACTTAACCTTTAATTGTTCTTAAGATGGAGTTCATTGATTGATTAATAGGGCTAAATTGATATCAAGACTAGTCCACAAAATGTCTTTGCTCATCTCCTCCAGTGGTTACTTGACCCCGGAGGTTATTTTTTTTAAGGAGGCAGGAGAGAATACCCATAAATAAATTTATCTTATTTAAGATATCAATAGAAGATACTAGAGAGACAAGGTAGACACGGAAGAAAAGGGAGAGAGATGTTTTTAAAACAATTGGTATTGCTATATAAATTTGTTTAGTAAATTAAATTACTATCTAGACAATACATTAAGAAATACTAAGAATATTTCTCATGTTTTCTAATTCTTATGCTATCCTGTCAATAATTTGTACCTAAAGGAAAATGTTAGGAAAACTACGGTTTTTCTAAGCTAATTTGTTTTAGGTAAACTGATAACGGAAAGCAAGTCATTTCTCCAGAAATATAGCTTTGTTTTCTGTTTAATTCACTTTGTTTATAACACGCTAACAAACCGATAACACGATCGCGCCAGTTTGATTCCGCTTTAACTGGCGCTTTTTATATTTAGTGGAGATGGGTGTAGGTGGGTAATATCTTGAATATCTTGTCTGGTAAAAGATTGATCATCAAGACCGCAGGAGGCAGGGAGCAGGGGGTAATACCAAATCGAATATATAATTAGCCTGCGTGGTGCGCCAAGCGGAACGCAAGCGCGATAGGCAGGCTTTGTTTATATAGCCTAGACTTCCAGTCTAAGGGTTTTATATGCTTTCTCGTCCCAAAACTTCTAAAAGCGATCGCTCAATTACTTCACTCACGAATTGATTACCCTGCAAGTTCATGTGAATGGTGTCATGATATAAAGCTTGCGGGTTGTTTGTTTGATTAAATAGCGGCAGAAAATCTATATAGAGAATTTGCTGGGTTTGGGTAAACTCACTCAATCTTTTACGTGCGGTAATTTCGTAATCAAGGGGGCCGGGTTTACCTAGTTCTCGCCGTAAGGGAGTCATGGCTAAGAGAAATTTACTTTGGTGTTGAGTTGCGATCGCTTGAATTTGCTTGATTGCTTGTAGATTTATACCGACGCGATCGCCTGGTTCGGCTTGGAGTGCTTGCAATTCGGGAATTGGTTGTTGTTTAGTTGCATAACGTTGCCACACTTCTACTAGTCCTAAAGGCGGTTTCTTCTTTGGATAGTTGCGATCGCGGCCTACTGGTAAAGCCGTGGGAGAATAGGCAAACAAATCATCAGTATTAATTAATAAAACTACTACCTGGGCTGAAAAATTGCCAAATCGTTGCAAATAAGCTAATTCGTTTCTTGGCCCCCAAGAGTTAGCCGAAGCATTCAAAACTTCCACCTGTTGATATTTGTCAGTGATCTCTGATTTGAGAGAATTCATGATTAAGCTGGAGATGGTATTTTTTTGATCAGTCCACCAGCCACCATTAGCAATGGAATCTCCTAACAACAGGACGCGCAAAGTTTGCGGTGCAGGGATTTTGGCGATGGGACTGCTACGCATCGAAAATTCATTGATTTCAATGCGATTCCCAAAGCGGCGCGTGCTTTGATTTGGTGCTAACAAGTAACCTATCTGGGAGTCGCCAATGTAAATTAAGGGATTACCAAAACCAAAAAGCGATCGCAACCCAATCTCGATGATTACCAGTAGCACTATTACGATCAAAATCACGAATATTACTACTTTCACTGCTGAATCCTCACCTATAAATAATTTATATTTACTCAATTAAAGTAATTAACTATACTCTATTTTTTCAGTGTTTATTTCAAAAAAGATAAATATATCAACTCGTAAATTTACTGAAAAAATTTGTATTTAAAAACTAATCTGATCACTTCTTACCCAGTAATTCTCAAATAGAAACAGGGGACAAAAGCAAAGGCTGTTTTTCTCCTGCCTGCCTCCTACCTCCTGCCTTATCTGTATAAACTGAGCTACTAACACTAGCGACGTAAGTAAATTTAGGGATGTATTCGTTGCAAAGCTTAAACAAAATAAAAGCAGAACCTTAACTTGTTTTGCTAATAGAAGGACTACAATCAAAACGGACAAATTAGGACTCTAACGAAGGAGGATTAAACGCGATGTCCGACTTAAATAGAGGAATTATGAAATTTGAGGGTGCAGACTCCCCCAAAGTAGTGACTATTTCTACAGTTTTGCTCTTGGGTTCGATTGCTGGTCTAATTATTTGGGCGTTGCAAGCTGCTTATGCCTTAAATTAAGTGACCAGTGCTGAAAAATTAGTGTTCATTTGGATATGGGCAGAATGTCAGCAAAACTTAGGTTTACGCTGCTGCCCAGTGTCCATTTGAGACATAGTAATAAAGTGTCCGAAAAATCGGGAAAAAACTTCCAAAAAATTTTAGATTTTGCGATTTGAGATTTTAGATGCAATATAAATCTAAAATCCAACATCAACAATGCTTGAACTTTGGGGTGCCTTAGTTATTTTAATTGCCTGCCCCCTATTAGGCGGCTTACCTCTAATTGCCTGGATTACCAACGGGTTGACAGGTAGGCAATTATCACGGATAGGCACAAAAAACATCAGCGTCTCAGCCGCTTTTTATCATGGCGGCACATGGGTAGGGCTTTTGGCAGTAGTCTCAGAAGCCTTAAAGGGAATCGCCGCCGTTTTTCTGACTCGTATTTTTTTCCCAGATGGTTCGCCGTGGGAAATAATCGCCATAATTGCTTTAGTTTTAGGGAGATTTTGGCTAGGTAAAGGGGCGGGGACAACAAATGCTGCTTGGGGATTTTTAATTCATGATCCATTAGTGGCAGTATTTGTCAGTTTTTTTAGCAATCACTACATTTTTAGTATTTCGTGCTAAACAACCCGTGAAATATGGAGTATTAGTGCTGTTTCCCTTACTGGTGATCATTTTGCATTCTGATGATTTATTCAGAATTTTGGCCGCGATCGCTTTAGCTGTGTTGCTGGGGTGGATTTATCGGCAAATGCCGGATGATTTAGATTTACCAGTAGCAGAAGCCCAGACAAGTACCCAAGCAACCTTAGCAACATTACAAAGCGATCGCCCAATTTTGACTTTAGATGATGAACTAGATGGGGCAATAGTCGGACAAAAAGCCGCTACCCTCTCTCAAATTAAGCGTTGGGGTTATCCTGTCCCCAAAGGTTGGGTAATTGTCCCTGGTGCAGATCCCGAAAAATTAATCACCTTCCTCAAACCTTCAGATTTATCACCGTTAATTGTACGTTCCTCAGCCATTGGGGAAGATTCTGAACAAGCCTCCGCCGCCGGACAGTATGAAACGGTGGTGAGTGTCACCAGTAAAGAACAATTGCAAACTGCGATCGCCCAAGTGCAAGATTCCTACAATCATCCCAGTGCAGTACAGTACCGGATGGATCGCGGTTTACCAGAAACAGCGATGACAGTGCTGGTGCAGCAGCAAGTCCAAAGCGTCTATTCGGGGGTGGCCTTTACCCGTGATCCGATTACGCAGCAAGGTGATGCGATTTTAATTGAAGCCTTACCCGGTAGTCCGATTCAAGTCGTCTCTGGACAAGTCACACCCGAACAATATCGCGCCTTTGTAGTCGAGACAGATAATATTTCCTCAATTCACATCGAAGGGACAGGACAAGTCCCCCAAGCGATCCTCAAACAAGTGGCTTACCTCGCCTACCGCATCGAAAAACGTTATCACGGCATACCCCAAGATATTGAGTGGTGTTATGACGGTCAAACTTTGTGGGTGTTGCAAGCCCGACCAATTACTACCTTATTACCAATCTGGACAAGGAAAATCGCCGCCGAAGTGATTCCGGGGGTGATTCATCCTTTAACTTGGTCAATTAATCGCCCCTTAACTTGTGGCGTGTGGGGAGATATTTTCACAATTGTGTTGGGCGATCGCGCTTCTGGGTTAGATTTTACGGAAACTGCCACCCTGCATTACTCTAGGGCTTATTTTAATGCCTCCCTGTTAGGAGATATTTTTCTGCGGATGGGTTTACCGCCAGAAAGTTTGGAATTTCTCACCAGAGGCGCAAAAATGAGTACACCGCCTTTGCAGTCCACAATGCAGAATCTCCCCGGATTAATGCAGTTGTTGAAACAGGAATTGAATTTAGACAAAGACTTTAAGCACGACTACCGTCAGTTATTTATTCCTGGGTTGTCGCAATTAGCCCATGAATCAATTGAGGAGATGGAACCAGCGCAAATCTTAGAGAGAATTGATTTTAACTTAGAATTACTGCGGCGTGGTACTTATTACAGCATTTTAGCGCCTTTGAGTGCTGCCATTAGACAAGGCATCTTTCGGGTGAAAGATGGGCAGATTGATAATAGTGTGACACCAGAAGTCGCCGCTTTGCGATCGCTCAGTGCTTTAGCCGCCGATGCGAGAAGAATATTAACAGAGTTTGAACCAGACCAAGTATTTGAACAGTTAGAACAAACACCAGAAGGTCAAAAAGTTCTTTACGAATTTAACGAACTGCTAGAAGATTACGGGTATTTAAGTGATGTCGGGACTAACATTGCTGTTCCCACCTGGAAAGAAGACCCCCGCCCAGTACAGCAGTTATTTGTGCAACTAATTCAAGGTAATCAACCAGAAACAGGCGGTATTGACCCCATTAATCGGGCTTTATCTGGTAAACGCAAACGTGGCTTTGTCCAAGAACGTGTAGATATTAAAGGAAGGGTGACAGAGGTTTATTCTCGACTGTTGGCAGAATTGCGCTGGCGATTTGTCGCCATTGAAAAAACTTGGTTAAAATCTGGGTTACTCAAACAGGCGGGCGATATCTTTTTCCTAGAAATCGCAGAAATTAGACAGCTAATTGCCGAAGCTGATACCCCGTTGCCAGAACGCTTACTAGAAATTATCGAATATCGGCGATCGCAATTCCTCGAAGATAGCAAAATTCCCCAAGTCCCGATTTTGATTTACGGGCATACACCACCCCATCCCCTAGCACCTTCTCCTATCTACTCCGACCAACTATTACAGGGTATTCCCGCCAGCCACGGACAAGCCGAAGGTCGAGTCAAAGTAGTGCGGAACTTACAAGATTTACCCCAAATTGACCGCGAGACTATTTTAGTTGTCCCTTACACCGATTCTGGTTGGGCTCCTTTATTAGTTAGGGCTGGCGGACTGATTGCTGAAGCTGGCGGTAGATTATCTCATGGCGCAATTGTCGCCCGTGAATATGGTATTCCGGCGGTAATGGATGTCAGAGGTGCAACTTGGTTATTGCAAGATGGTCAACGGGTCAGAATTGATGGGTCTAGGGGTATCGTAGAACTATCTAACGACTTAAGACCACAATGATTACCACTTCCCTCAACAACTTGCCCGAAGAATCTGTTTCCCACAATCCCGAAATTAAAAAAAAAGGTGATGTTACGCTTTGGCGATTTACCTCACCTCACCAACTTTTCTCAAGCCCGGTTTGCCCCCAGACAAACAGCCACCGCACACGCACATCAAGATATGTGTGAAGTATTTTTTGTTGAAGCAGGTTCTGGGGTGATTCGCGTAGATCACCAAGAATATCCCCTACTTCCCGGAAACTGTATTGCTATAGAACCAGGGGAAGTTCACGAAGTTATTAATAGTGGCGATACAGAACTTGTTTTGACCTACTTTGGCTTGCGAGTCGAGTCATGTAGTAAAGTGCTGAGTACTGAGTAAGAAGCAGATGTTCTAACCTCAAAAAAGCTTATATGCCTTGTCAAAATCTCTATAACAATACCAGGACTTACGCACCAAGATTGTCTATGAAGATTGGGTGTAAGGGTGTAAGGGTATGTGGCGGAAGGGTTTTAGATACATACACCCCTGTACCCCTACACCCTCGCCAAAACCCTTGATTTTTCGTTTTTATGCGTAAGTCCTAAATACGTAATATAAACACCCCAATTTTGAATTTTGGTTACAAAAATCCAAAATGTCAGCGATCGCTCGTGAACATTCCGCAATGGCTGACTCTGATGTATTGATTATGGATTTGAGTGATGTGCCAATATTGGGTGTGACGGCTTCTTTTGCAATTGAAAACGCCATCAAAGATGCAAGTGAACAAGGTCGTAAAGTGCTAATTGTGGGTTCAACTGGCAAAGTTAAACGCCGCTTAGAACTGTATTTCTGATTGGTGCAATTCTGCTGGGTAAATATTTCAATCAAAATTTTGTAGCAATTGTTAATAAATTGCAAACAAGAGGTAACTTAATTATCCCAGCATTTATTTTTGCATTCTTTATGGCTTTCTTGGGTAATGCGATTCACCTAGAAGCAATATTAGGTGCTTTTGCTGCTGGCTTAGTTTTGGATGAAACTGATAAACGCAAAGAGTTAGATGAGCAGGTAAAACCTGTTGCTGATATCTTAGTTCCAGTTTTCTTTGTGATTGTTGGTGCAAAAGTTGATTTAGGTGTATTTAACCCTGTAGTTCCCGAAAACCGAGAAGGATTAATTATTGCAACTTTCTTAATTTTGGTAGCGATTATCGGCAAAGTTTTTACAGGTTGGGCAGTTTTTGGTCAAGCTGGAATTAATCGGTTAGGGGTTGGTGTAGGGATGATTCCCCGTGGTGAAGTTGGGTTAGTGTTTGCGGCAATTGGTGCTGCTAGTGGTACTCTGAATAAACCATTGCAAGCTGCGATCGTCATTATGATGATTTTAACAACTTTCTTAGCTTTATTACGGCTGGCTTTTAAACAATCGCCTGAAGCCAAAGAATCTTTAGAAGAAGCCAATTTACTCAACTAAAGACTTTTCTTTAATAAATTTCAACAGTCCTGATTCTGTTTTGGTGATGAGAAGTCGCGGCTACAAAAATAACCCGCAAAAGCGAGTTATTTTTGTGTTTGAGCAAAAATTATATTTAGTCTCTCTCTGGTTGCCAATGAGGATTCGTGAGACTGGTAAGAATATGATCTTGCCACTTGCCGTTAATTAATAAATAGTCTCTGGCATATCCTTCGACTACAAATCCTAATCTTCTCAGTACATTACCGCTACGTTGATTATGTGGCATATAATTTGCCATGATGCGATGAAAATTTAAATCATCAAATACATATTGAATTGCTGCTTTTAATCCTTCTGTCATGTAGCCTTTACCTTGCTCATGTTCAGCTAGACTATAACCTACATAACAAAAATGGGCGGCTCCCCGAATAAAATTATTAAAATTAATTGTGCCAAGGATAATTTTAGGATTTTTGCGATGAAAGATAAATAATTTTAAAGATTGATCATGAATAAATTCTAAGAATGTATTTTCTAGTTGATATTGCCAATACTCTTCTGTAAAAAAACCATCCCCCCATTTAGGATAAAAAGGAGTTAGATAAGATTTGTTGTCTAGGAAATATTTTAGGATTTGGGGAATATCTTCTTGGATGGCAATGCGTAATAATAAGCGATCGCTAGTAATAATTGGCAATTCTGAGTGCATACAAACTTGACCAACTTGATAACTGATGGCTACAGCATTTTATTCTGGCTGTTTGCGGTTGTGAGTACCAAACAGTAAAACTGTTATAACAAGATTTAGCAGAATTAGCATTTTCGAGATTTTGTCTTCCTTGTTTACCCTGTCTCCCTTGTCTCTGTTGTTCATATAGTATAAAAGAGCGATCGCCTCTACCAGTTGATCAAATTCTGGAAATTAGGCGATCGCATTTTGAATATATTCAATACTTTAATAACTTAGAGTCAGTTGTAACTGGAGGTAGTCCACAAAATCTACAAGTTCTGTCTCCGAGAGATGGTGACGTGATTTTTTACCATATTTTTGCTGTAAATACTCTCTACCCTGCTGGGGAGTCCAATTTAACTGTGATAAATAGGTGTCGGTTTTGGCAATAAAATCAGCACGAATTTCTGCCGTAATTCCATTATTCAGTATTTCTTTTGTATCGGAAGTTACAGTTTTTGTACCATTAATTTTTAGACTCACTCGTTTTCCTAGTACTTGCCAGTCTATTTCCTTATGTCCATCCCAACTTACCCCTACAGAGCGATAAGTCACTGGATGATAAATTGTACAAAATACTATAGCTTTTTCGCCTGGACTTACTGCAATTGTTAGTGGCTGAAGTAATTTTTCATAGCTTAAGGCATCAAGTGAGAGCAATAAACCCTTGGAGAAATAAGACTCACTTCCTGAGCGAATAATATAAGGCTTATCTGCCAAAATATGTAAATCTGTTTTTTCACTTTTTCCCTGAGAAGTTTCTACTATTTTGTTAACTTCTATTTCCGTAATCACGCCAGTTAATGCTCTGTCATAAATAGGTATTTGTTTACCATCATCAGACAGCGTATACCAACAATGATCATTTTCTTTACTCACAAATACATACTGAGGTTTTGGGATAGAGCCGAACCCTAGTTTAATATCCATATTCCATGAGAATATTTATGCAACTAAATTGTCAACCAGCAATTAGTTTTATCATTCCCTAATCAGTTAGTTGATTAACAACCTTGCACAAAAAAAGCGCCAAATATCACAAGCCACGTTTCTCGATTCTGTTCTTGAGGAACGTGGCTGGTAATGACGAGAGATGTAATAAAAATCTTCAGGCTAAACTTTCAGGTTCTACACCTAAAACTCTTAATTGTTCAGCCAGCAATTGCATTTTTTGTTCTGTTTGGATACGTAGCTGGCGCTCAAAATTTAATTGTTCTTCTATTTCGTGAACACGTTCTTCTGCGGTGAGTAACCTTTGTCCTTCTTCGTTATACCAATATAACCATTCTCTTGCAATACCTTGATAAATTCCCCGTTCTCTGCCAATTCCTAAACCAATTTCTGGTAGCCAAATCGGGTTTCCTGGTATTAAAAAATATTCGCCATCTTTTAATTGATAAACTTCCAGAGGTGGCTTTTTCTTTCGCAGAGGTTTGTAGATAATGTAGTATAAAACACCTAATTCTTTAGCGTACAATTCTTTTTTGGTACTGTATTCACCATGACTGATTTGAGAAACGACCTCTAATGCTAAAACTGGTGGTTGTTTTTCTTCCCACGTTACATAACTCAGGCGTAAATCACCATCAATAAAGCGTTTAACCCCTATGCTGAGAAAAGCATCAGGCGCGATCGCAGCTTTTTTTGGGTCGTAATAAATTCCCATCTTCACGCCAAAAAACCAATCCCAACGCTCAGACCACACAAAGGCGAGTGTCGATTTTAGCAAGCTGGGAATTAAATCTTGTAGTTCATTATCCACAGGTGTATCCTCTGAGTCTGGTAGCTCTTCGGAAGATGGTAAACAGTGTAACGGGTTGTAGTTTAACATGAGCGGTCTGAGTAGATGCAATTTCTAGAAAGATTTTAGAAAATAATGGAATTTTGATATATGTAGATATCACAAAGTTTTAATCGCTAAATTAATACTGTAGTTTTAGTAGACCTTACGCAATAACTCTCTCAGACTCTTATAACTTTGTGTCCTCTGCGTCCTTTGTGGTACCCTGCGGGAAGCCGCTTGCGCGTCTACGTTTTTTCATACTTTCCCGTAAGTGCTGTTTAGTTATAATCAAACTGAGTCACAATTAAATGTAGGTGAGATAATTTTTGTCAAGTGTCATACAGTCAATTTACTATAGAAACTGTCGAAACCACTTTTGACATTACCATCAGGGAATCTGTGGGTATCTTTGCTGACATACCTGCAATAGAATATAGCGATTTTTTAGCACAAGCACTTAAAAAATATATACCATTGGCTTTAGCGATCGCCACTGGAAAATCTCGTTCAGAATTAATTTTGACACCAATATTAGTAGAACTAAAAGAACAATTACAAAATCAAATTAGCTTATTTTCAGGCAGAGAATTTAATGTTAGTCCCGAAAAAGGTTTAACTGGTTTTTGTAATTTTATTATTAGTAAATCCCCAGAAAAAATAATTATTAAAGCACCTGTAGTTGCCCTAGTAGAAGCTAAAAATGATAACATCCAATCTGGATTAGGTCAGTGTATCGCTGAAATGGTAGCTGCACAATTATTTAATCAACAAAAAGGTAATGCAATTGCAACTATTTATGGTAGCGTCACTACGGGTACTAACTGGAAATTTATGCGGTTGACTGGACAGATAGTAGAAATTGATTTAAATGAATATTTTCTCAGCGATGTGGGCAAAATTTTAGGAATTATGAGAAGCTTTGTATAATTTCGTAATTAGATTGATACAAAAAAGGCGAGTATAAAACCCGCCTGAAAAAATAATTTTATTGATCAATCGCTGACTAATTACCAATTGTTGGCGCATTCAATGAAAGCTTTGGTGCTTCTGCTTTTTTCTCTGCCAAAGTTGGAACAGAATCACGCAATCTTGCTGTCAATTGTACAGTTGTAGAGTCGTAAATTTGAGTCAGCAATTTAGGATAGAAACCGATACCGATAATTGGTACTAGCAAACAAGCGATAATAAAGACTTCGCGGGGTTCAGCATCGATGAGTTTCTGGTGCGAAACTAATTCTTCGTTTTCTTTGCCGTAGAAGATTTCCCGCAACATTGATAGCAAATAAATTGGGGTTAAAATCACACCCACTGCCATCAAAAAGACTACGATAACTTTGAAGGTAGAGCTATAAGCATCGCTAGTGGCAAAGCCCACAAATACCATTAATTCTGCTACGAAACCACTCATTCCTGGCAATGCTAAAGAAGCCATTGAACAGGTAGTGAACATAGCAAAAATTTTCTGCATCCGCTTACCAACACCACCCATTTCATCTAGCATTAAGGTGTGTGTGCGATCGTAGGTTGCACCAACCAAAAAGAACAAACTCGCCCCAATTAAGCCGTGAGACACCATTTGCAGTACTGCACCACTCAAGCCCAAATCGGTGAAGGAGGCGATACCGATAGTCACAAAGCCCATGTGGGAAATTGAGGAGTAGGCAATTTTGCGCTTGAGGTTACGCTGGGCAAAGGATGTTAGGGCGGCGTAGATAATGTTAACTACCCCTAAAATTATGAGAACCGGGGCAAAATACGCATGGGCATCGGGCAGCATTTGGGCATTCATCCGAATCAAGGCATAACCGCCCATTTTCAAGAGAATACCTGCCAGTAACATGTGTACAGGTGCTGTAGCTTCACCGTGGGCATCAGGTAGCCAGGTATGTAGGGGAATAATTGGTAATTTGACGGCGTAAGCAATCAAAAAGCCAGCATAAAGTAACAGTTGGAAATTAAGGGCGTAATCTTTGAGGCCGAGGGAGTGCATATCAAAGGTGACTGTATCGCCATAAAAGGCCATCGTCAACGCCCCGACCAAGATAAACAGCGAACCGCCAGCAGTGTACAAAATAAACTTGGTCGCTGCGTATTGCCGCTTTTTACCACCCCAAATTGCCAACAGCAAGTAAACCGGAATCAATTCCAGTTCCCACACCAAGAAAAACAGCAACATATCCTGCACAGCGAAGACCGCAATTTGTCCGCCATACATCGCCAGGATTAAAAAGTAAAATAGCCTGGGTTTAAGGGTGACAGGCCAAGCTGCTAATATTGCCAGGGTAGTAATGAATCCAGTCAAAATAATTAGGGGCATGGATAAACCATCTGCCCCTACTGACCACTTCAAATCTAGCTGTGGTACCCAGGCATAACTTTCAGACAGCTGCAAGTCTGGGTTGGAGAAGTCGTACCCGGTATAAAAGGCGTAGACAATCAGCGCGAAGTCTATCAACCCAACTATCAGGGAATACCAACGCACTGTTTTACCATCTTTATCCGGGATAATCGGAATCAAGAGTGATGCCGCAATCGGCAAGAGGATAATTGTCGTCAGCCACGGGAAATTAGCTGTATTCATCACAATTTGTCTACAATCAAAATCATGTTTATCAAGGAAGCCCTAGCTATTAAGTAGCAGCTTTTTGGGGATTTGGCATTCCTTGTTAGGTTGATTTAATTAAGTGGACAATCCCCACTTATTATTGTGGTAGTATCTTTTAACTTTAGCGGTGACTCAGTATCGGTGAGAATACCCGCTTTCAGCGAGCAGTTTACCGAAAATTTTAGGACTGCGATCGCACCATCTCAGGAAAATTCGTAATTCGTAATTCACAATTCGTCATTAGGATAGTTGATAAAATCAGTTCTCCCGTACTAAGTGAATAGGAATTGTCATGATAAATTCAGCACCTTTTCCTGGAGAAGAAATACATTCTAAAGACCCTTGATGTCTGTTAGTAATAATTTGGTAACTAATAGACAAACCCATCCCCGTTCCTTTACCTACAGGTTTACTTGTAAAAAAGGGGTCAAATATTTTTTGTCTGACTTCATCTGACATCCCGACACCATTATCGATAATGCTGATTTTGACTTGTTTGGGGTTTAGCATAGCTGTACGGATGCAAATAGTTGGTGTTAGCTGCTGGACATTTTCTTCTAACGCATCAATCGCATTCAGCAAAATATTCATAAATACTTGGTTGAGTTGCCCAGCATAACATTCAACTAAAGGTAAATTGCTATATTCCTTAATCACTAAAATATTGGGTCTGTTTATTTTAGATGTTAGACGATGCTCTAAAATCATTAAAGTACTATCCAGACCATCATGTATATCAGCAGCTTTTAAATCAGATTCATCCAGACGAGAAAAGGTACGTAGAGATGTTACAATATCACTGATTCGAGTTGCTCCAAATGTCATTGAAGAGTAAAGTTTTGGCAAATCTTCGATTATAAATTCTAAATCACAATTTTCAGTTTCTGCTTGAATTTCTAAGTCTGGTTTTGGATAATGATATTTGTAAAGTTTAAGAATTTTGATGATATTTTGAGTATATTGATAGGCATGTTTGAGATTGCCAAAAATAAAATTAACTGGATTATTGATTTCATGAGCAACTCCCGCAACTAGTTGCCCCAGAGAAGACATTTTTTCAGTTTGAATCAGTTGCAATTGCGTATGTTGCAATTCCTGTAAAGCTTGTTCTAATTCCTTGGCTTTTTGACTGAGTTCGGCTTCTGCTTGTTTACGTGCAGTAATATCATTACGAATAGCTACATATTGCTGGGGTTTGCCTTGCTCATCTAAAACAGGCACAATTGTCGTATCTACCCAATAATATGTGCCATCTTTCGCCAGATTTTTAACTTCGCCTTTCCAAACTCTTCCCTGACTAATAGTGAACCACATCTCTTGGAAAAACTCTTGGGAGTGATAACCAGAATTGATAATTCTATGGGTTTTACCAATTAATTCTTCTGGTTGATATTGGGAGATTTGACAAAACTTATCATTCACATATTCAATAATGCCTTGATTGTTAGTTACGGCAACAATAGATGATTGGTCTAAAGCGAATTTGATATCTGCTAATTCTTTAAGGGATTTTTTAAGAGTAATTTCTGCTTGTTTCCGCGCAGTAATATCATTACGAATAGCTACATATTGCTGGGGTTTGCCTTGCTCATCTAAAACAGGCACAATTGTCGTATCTACCCAATAATATGTGCCATCTTTTGCCAAATTTTTAACTTCTCTTTTCCATACCTTTCCCTGTCCGAGAGTTAACCACATCTCTTGAAAAAACTCTTGGGAGTGATAGCCAGAATTGATAATTCTATGGGTTTTACCAATTAATTCTTCTGGTTGATATTGGGAGATTTGACAAAACTTATCATTCACATATTCAATAATGCCTTGATTGTTAGTTACGGCAACAATAGATGATTGGTCTAAAGCGAATTTGATATCTGCTAATTCTTTAAGGGATTTTTTGAGATTAGTTTCTGCTTGTTGCTGGGCAGTAATATAAGTATTTTTACGATTTGTAATATCTTCAACGATGGACAAAACACTAGTCACATTTCCTTGAGAATCAAATACAGGAGTGTGATGCCATTCGCAAGTCATTATTTTGCCATCTTTAGTAAAATTCTCATTGGTACAGTAATTTCTCCCATGTTGCTTGAGCAATGCAGTCATTAACTGATTGGCATCTTCTTTAGGAATACTAGGTAATAGAATTTCCGCAATATGAAGGTTGAGTACTTCTTGTTTACTGTAACCAAAGATACGTTCAGCTGCCGGATTCCAATCTAAAACCTCAAAATCTATATTCCACTGAATAATTCCTAAAGGATGATATTCGACCAAAAAAAACAATTTCTGCTGAGTGTTTTGAAGTAATTTTCGTGTATTCTCTAAATCTGCTATTAAATGATCTCGCTGCTGGCAACAAGTCGGTAGCTCTTGATACTCAGATTCAACGAACATAGTGTTTGATCTCCAGCCCAGTTAAAACAGGGAAAACAAGTAAATTTCGATGTTAGTATTAATATTGCCCAAATTAGTGTGAATAATTTACTTGGGTAGCGAAGACTGAAGACTATTGATTGATACGATGTTGTCTAGCAAGAATTAATAGCTTTTAATACGTCTTTGGTTTCATCTATTGTTAGAGTTTACCTTTGGAAACTTTTCCCTTTAAGCTTTTATAAGAAGCAATTGATGAATCAAAACTTTCAGTTGATGCGCTTGGATCAGATGCTAACAAGTCTTTCTTGTCTTGTACTGCGGCATTAATTTTTGCATTAACAACTTTTAACACTTATTTGGGTTCATCGATTGCCAGGGTTTCACCTTTGAAAACTTTGCCCTTTAAACTTCTGTAAGAAGCGATCGCTGAATCAACATCTTGAGTTTTGCTATATAACCAAAAAAAAGGAGTCTAATTCAGACTCTCAAAAATGAAAAATTGAAGGGTGGACAGTCGCCCACCCTTATGAGAATCAGGTGATACCAAAAACGATCACCAAGCCCAAAACTGCGCCAAACACAATCAAGGCATAAAATTGAACGCGACCATTTTCTAAATATTTCAGCCCTTCGCCACTGACTAGGGTGAAAAAGCCTGTGAGGTTAACAGCACCATCAACAACGCGGAAGTCAACTTCCATCACTTGTCTAGCTAGGCGACGCAAGCCGAGGACAAAGACGCGATGGTAAATGTCATCAAAGTACCATTTGTTGAGGGATAGCTCGTACAAAGGTTTGATTTTTGCTGCGATCGCAGCAGGGTCAATTTTCCGTTGCAAATACATCAAGGAAGCCAAAGTAATCCCAATCAAGGAAATCCCCACAGAAGCCCCCGCCATAATATAAAATTCCGTCGGCTCGAATTCGGCGGCTTTTTCTAAAACTTCAGCGAGAGTTTCGTTGGGTGAGTAAATAAATTCCTCGAAATAATTAGCAAAGGGAGTTCCCACCAAACCAATCAAAATTGAAGGAACAGCCAGTACTACTAACGGCAAGGTCATTGTCCACGGTGACTCATGGGGAGAATCGCTGTGATGACCATGAGAACCATGATGGTCTCCTGTGGCAGCTAGTTCACCGTGTTTCATTGCCCCTGGGCCAAAATTCGGGGCTGGTTCTTCAGCTTCCAATTCGAGGATGATTGTAGCGGCTTTCTTGAGTTTGTCTTTGATTTTCTCGTCAGTACCCCGGAATTTGCCTTCAAATGTCATGAAATACATTCTGAACATGTAAAAAGCCGTGATTCCCGCAGTTAGCCAGCCAACAATCCACAAAAATGGATTAGCCGCAAAAGCTTTACCAAGAATTTCATCTTTTGACCAAAAACCCGCAAAAGGAGGCATACCAGAAATTGCCAAGCAGCCAATCAAAAAGGTAATGGCTGTAATGGGCATATATTTCCGCAGTTTGCCCATGAGTCGCATATCTTGGGCTAAAGCGGGGTCATGGCCAACGACTCCTTCCATCCCGTGAATTACAGAACCGGAACCCAAGAACAACATCGCTTTGAAGTAAGCGTGAGTCATCAGGTGAAATAAGCCAGCACTGTAAGCACCTACTCCCATCGCCATTACCATGTAACCCAATTGGGAAATGGTGGAGTAAGCCAAGCCTTTTTTGATGTCGTTTTGCGTAATCGCAATTGTCGCCCCTAAAAATGCTGTAAATGCCCCAGTAAAGGCAATTACGTTCATCGCGGCGGGTACGTGTTCAAAAACAGGGTACATCCGGGCAACCAGGAATACACCTGCTGCCACCATTGTGGCGGCGTGGATTAAGGCGGAAATTGGTGTCGGGCCTTCCATCGCATCTGGCAGCCAGACATGGAGGGGGAACTGGGCTGATTTAGCAACGGGGCCGAGGAAGACCAAAATCGCAAACAGGACGGCGAGGAAATTGCTGATTGTTCCTGATTGCACCAGTTGCGCGAGGCGATCGCCCATGATGTGAAAATCAAAGCTACCAGTTGCCCAGAATAGCCCCAAAATCCCCAGTAACAAACCAAAGTCACCAACGCGGTTGGTCACAAATGCTTTTTGGCAGGCATCGGCTGCGGACTTGCGATCGTACCAAAAACCGACCAGCAAGTAGGA
This sequence comes from Nostoc piscinale CENA21, assembly GCF_001298445.1. Taxonomy (NCBI): domain Bacteria; kingdom Bacillati; phylum Cyanobacteriota; class Cyanophyceae; order Nostocales; family Nostocaceae; genus Nostoc; species Nostoc piscinale. The sequence goes on from NZ_CP012036.1 coordinate 1,196,428, forward strand.
ACACATCCCTACCAGTTCCCAGAAGATATAAATTTGCACTAAGTTGGGACTGACCACCAGACCCAACATTGAGGAGCCGAATAAGCTCAGATAAGCGTAAAACCTTACATATCCTGGATCATGTGCCATATAGCCATCGGTGTAGACCATGACTAAAAAGGCTACAGTTGTCACAATTACCAGCATAAGGGCTGTCAGGTGGTCAATTGTGTAGCCCATTCTCAGGTGAAAATTCCCTGCTGCTGCCCATTCCAAAGTCCGCAGATAAGTCGGATGCCCTTGAATTTGACTCCACAGCAAGGCAAACGACAAGCCCATCGCTGCTCCCATCAAGGAGATAATCAACACAGCGTTGAGTTGCCGCAGGCGGTTCGTCACCTGATTGATCGAAATTAATCCCAAACCGACCAGCATTGCCCCCAGAAGAGGTAACACCGGAATCAGCCAGGCATATTCATAGATTGCTTCCATCACTGACGCATAATTTGAGAATTCTTGACTAGCTTAGGACAGTTTTGCGGTGACTGTCTTCCGCAGGCAACTGTCCTGGTCGGAACTGTTAATAATTGTGACACACACCCCTGATGATAAAATACCCCACCCAAGGGTGATTGGGCGGGGTAATTAAGCATGGTTTTAGATTTGGATGGAGTCAATAGCATCTTTCACTCAATGATCATCAACTATTGACTATTGACAAATGACTCATATTATGCAGTGCGACATTCTAAATCTGCTGTTTGGGAGTGGTTGTATGTTTTAGAACGATTGGTATAGGTGAGCTTGATTTCTTCTAGAGCCAGACGTAAATCGTCTCTACCACGAAAACCTTCTAGGCGATGTCGGATAATGCCGTTTTCTACTAAAAGTAAAGTGGGTAGTGACTTGAGACGATAAGTGTTGGATAATTTGAAGTTTTCATCTGCATTCACTCCCACCAATTTAATTTGCTCCCCGCATTGAGATTTAAATTGCAACAACAAAGGGTGGATGATACGGCATAAGCCGCACCAAGGTGCTTCAAAATTAACTAAAACAGGTACTGGAGATTCTAAAACTTCTTGAGTAAATGTCCGCTCACTAACCGACAACACCATGATGCCTCGAAAATTATAGGGTTTTAATATCAAACTAGCTATCAGCAGGAAGAATTGGCAACTTAGTCAGCACCTATCTATGAATCAGCATTCAGGATTAAAGATGATTAAAAAATTAATGCCGCTTTGATTTTAACTCTGATAAAAAAACCAGCACGACTTTCATGGTGGCTTTTAGATTTTTTTTAACTCCTGATTGCCTCTGTCATCGAGGGTGTTGAGAAGACTGTGCCATGAAAATTTCAACCAAGATATTTGACCAGCGACTTACCACTATTATGAAGATCAAACTGGTTAAGCTTACCCCCACTGACAACTATTTGATTTGATCCTACATTGATTTGGCAGCAATTGATAAGCCGAAATTGGCATTTGTGCAATTTTTTGTTGATAGTTGGGATCAGTAAAAATCACCATTTTATTTTACTAGTTGCGACGATCAACAGTGGATGTAACCACCACAGTAGAGCAACAAAGATTGCTACTCCTAAATAAGCAGGGCGGAGAAATTCTTGCCATTTCAGAGACTGACGACCATCAATAACAGCTTGGAAAGGGATAATGGACGTTCTTTGTTTAACAAGTTCAAAAGCTTCGCCGTAGCGTTGGGATAAGCGGCGATCGCCATGCCAAACTCCAAATAAGTGATGTAAGACTAGACCCACAGATGTGACCAAAGTAAAGCTTGTCCCTAACCACAGCGTATGGGCGACACACCAAATAATTTGTCCTACCATCTGGGGATGACGGGTAATACGGATAATCCCAGTTTCATACAGATGAACTTGGGGCTTTTGAATAGCAGCAATTTCTAGTAGATTGAAGGTGGCAGGATACAAAAACACAAACGAAATTGCTGACAACACCCAAACTACAGCTTGTATTCCTGGGACTCCTTGTACCTGCCAGAGTTGCCAGCCGTCATAACGATGGTTAAAAAAGTAAGTAATTAGGATGACCGCCAACGGTAAACTAACTAATGCAAACAAAATGCGATAAAGCCTTGCTCCTATGTGCTTCTCAGCCAATGGACGTAGAGCAGCCCCGCCACTGTGGGCGATCGCAAAAGCAAATTGTAACCCCAACATGACAAAATGACTGGGAGTAAACAAAGGATTAGGCATCGTAGACATGGGTGAAGTTATTTAAACAAAAGTTAATACAGTACAACCAATAACACAAAGTATTCAACAGGGGACTTGCGCGAAGATGCAGTGGTACTGTTTTTTTTCGAGTCAAGTCTTCCGGTTTAAAGATGCAATAAATCATTTCTCACTTTTTGGTGATCAAAACCGATGTATTGCCAAAGCTGCTCCTTTCAAAGTTTGTGGGTTGAACCTTATGTCTGACCTTCCTTTCACTTTAGATCAGTTACGTATCCTGAAAGCGATCGCACAAGAAGGGAGCTTCAAGCGTGCCGCTGATAGTCTTTATGTCTCCCAACCTGCCGTGAGTTTGCAAGTGCAGAACCTGGAACGGCAACTAGATGTCCCTTTATTTGACCGTGGCGGCCGTCGCGCCCAATTAACCGAAGCTGGACATCTACTGTTAAGTTACGGCGAAAAAATCCTCAGTCTGTGCCAAGAAACCTGTCGTGCTATTGAGGATTTGCAAAATCTCCAAGGTGGTACTTTAATTGTCGGTGCATCTCAAACCACCGGGACTTATTTATTACCCCGGATGATTGGGATGTTTCGCCAAAAATATCCCGATGTGGCAGTGCAACTGCACGTTCACTCGACGCGTCGGACTGCTTGGAGTGTCGCCAACGGCCAAGTTGATTTAGCCATCATCGGTGGGGAAATTCCTGGTGAATTAGCCGAATCTTTAGAAATTATTCCTTACGCTGAAGATGAGTTAGCCCTGATTCTGCCAGTATTCCATCCCTTTGCTAAACTGGAAACAATTCAAAAAGACGACTTATATAAATTACAATTCATCGCTTTAGATTCCCAATCCACTATTCGCAAAGTCATCGATCAAGTACTAGCACGCTGCGAAATTGATACCAGACGTTTCAAAATCGAAATGGAACTCAATTCCATTGAAGCAATCAAAAATGCTGTGCAATCAGGCTTAGGGGCGGCTTTCGTCTCGACATCCGCGATCGCCAAAGAACTCCAAATGGGTGTACTGCACTGCGCCTCAATTGAAGGTGTGACCGTCAAGCGCACACTCTGGCTGATTTTTAATCCCAACCGATATAGATCCAAAGCCGCAGAGGCATTCAGTCAGGAAATCTTACCCCAGTTTGCTACTCCAGGATGGAACCAAGACCTGATAAAATTGTCACAAAAAAAACTAGTAGTAAATACATTTGATGTAGCAACACCCAGTTCCTCTGACGAGGGCTGATACTGGTCAATAGTCAATAGTCATTAGTTAAGGGCTACAGGCTATTGACTATTAACTGTGGACTATTGACTAAAAAATAACATGGAAGCTTACTGCACTCGTCCACGCTGCCCCCGCCCAAAAAACTATTTTGCCGACCTAGATGAAGCGACAACCCTCAAAACAGCGCAGCAAAAATATTGCGCTACCTGTGGTATGCCGCTCATCCTTGATGGAAGATATATGTCTACCAAATTACTGGGTCGGGGAGGATTTGCCTCTGCCTTTCTTGCACGCGATCGCCGCATTCCTGGAATTCGTGCCTGTGTAGTCAAACAGTTCCAGCCTGCGGGAGACATTAGTGCTAATCAACTACGCATCGCTCAACAATTATTTGAACGAGAAGCAGATGTCTTAGCCGAAATTGGCCGAGAACACGAACAAATCCCAGAACTCTACGCTTTTTTCCAAATTACCGTTCCTAGTTTTACCCAACCCAATCACGAAGAACAGTTTTTTTACTTAGTCCAAGAATATATCGATGGGCTGAACCTTGAGGAAGAATTAACTCAAAAGGGGAAGTTTTCCGAGACAGCAATTTTATATATGTTGCAGGAAATTCTCAAAATCCTCAAGTTTGTTCATGATAAAAGCATTATTCATCGGGATATCAAGCCCTCGAATATTATGCGCCGCCAAGATGGGAAATTATTTCTCTTAGATTTTGGTGCAGTCAAGCAAGTGACAAATGTGGCATCAGGGACAGTCGCCTCATCGACAGGAATTTACTCCGCCGGATTTGCCCCACCAGAACAAATGACAGGAAATCAAGTATTTCCTTGTACAGACTTATATGCCTTAGCTGTGACTGCTGTGACTTTACTCACAGGTGAATCAGCCACTCAATTATTCGATCCGCTAATTAATCAGTGGACTTGGCGATCGCATGTGGATATTGACCCCCACCTCGCTAATGTTTTAGATAAAATGCTGTTGCCTGCTGTCAGTCAACGGTTTCAATCAGCCGAGGAAGTACTGAAAGAACTGTTTCCGCAGTTCATCCCTCCAACTACACTCACAAACACACCAACTCAACCGCCAGTTATACAGCCACCTGCCAGTTTTTCTACCACAGATTTATTGTCAGGGGCTGCTGTTAGCGGTTTTGAAGGTGCATTGATAGCGATCGCTTTATCTAGTCTGATACCATTAGCTATAATCGCTGTCAGTATTGCCATCGTGATTTTGAGTGTGATGGTTTTTGCTCAAACTCGACGCTGGATAAAAACCACAAATTTATTGATTGTGGCGGCAATTACCTTTGCAATCATTCTTTTTGTTCCTTCCTTGCAGGCAGGAATGGATATCCAACAAATAGTAATACTAGGAATTACTGGTAGCTTAGTAGCTATTGCCGTAACAGCACTATTTAAACTGATATATAGATTATTGTCTATGATGTTTTAAATAAAACATCATAAAATTCTAAATTTCTGTCTCAGTCAGTAATTTCAGGAATTTAATCTCAGTACTTTGTAGCATATTTCGTACTAATAAAATTGCAACTAGGTAATTAGAGTTTAATCAAACTTTAACCTACAGTTACCCATAAAATGAGAAATTACTTTCAGGGTAAGAAAACTACACCACCAACTATGACACAACAACATAGAACTAACGAAACTAAAGTTTTGGTTCTAACACTAGCAATCACCTTGGGACTAGTAGGTGGTTTGTTGTGGTGGTTTTCTCACAGCTATGGCATCAAAGCCAGTTATCTCAATAGGACAAAGGTAGAGACACCAAATACTGATACCTTCTCGCAAATAACTGATGTCCCGACGGGTTTATTTAGTTATGGGGGTAGCACTACTTGGGCTCCGATTCGCCAGCAGGTAGATTCAGCCGTGGCCATTGTCTGGCCGAAATTTCAACTACGTTACACCGAGCCGATAGAAGCTGCACCCGGTTCAGGGACGGGAATTAAGATGCTGCTGGGTAATCAGTTAGCATTTTCTCAGTCTTCTCGTGCTTTGAAGCCAGAAGAAAACGAACAGGCGAAAAAATTGGGATTTACACTCAAAGCAGTTCCAGTAGCAATTGATGGAATTGCGATCGCAGTTCACCCGAACCTCAACCTTCCTGGGTTAACTCTCACCCAGCTAAAAGACATCTACACAGGTAAAGTTAATAATTGGGAACAGTTAGGTGGGCCAAAATTACCCATCACACCATATTCTCGTCGTCCAGAAGATAGTGGCACCATCGAATTTTTTGATGAAAACGTGCTAGGTGGAGAAAAATTTGGTAGCAATGTCCAATTTATCGACACTACCACTAACGCCTTAAAAGAAGTAGCCAAAAACCCTGGTGCAATTTACTATGCTTCAGCACCAGAGGTAATCGGACAGTGCAGCATCAAAGCCTTACCCCTAGGTAAACAGCCAGACAAACTTGTGGAACCTTACAAAAAACCTTATATTTCCTTAGATAAATGTCCGCAACAGCGTAATCAACTGAATACAGAAGCATTTCAAACTGGCGAATATCCTATCACCCGACGCTTATTTGTCATTGTTAAACAAAATGGACAAAGCGATCAGCAAGCAGGTGAAGCTTACGCTAACTTGTTGCTGACAGATCAAGGGCAAGAATTAATTGCTAAAGCTGGATTTGTCAGACTTCGCTAATCAAGACTGGCTATCTAAACAGGTAAAAATGACAATTGGAGCCTAAGGTTAGGCTCCAATGTGTGAATTAATTAACCGTATTTTCACTGCACCACTGATAACAACAAGACAGACAATGGCACTGAAAAAGTCTTGGGTAATCAATACTTTCGACTCTAATTTTGAATTGTGTTCAGATCACCCAAACTTGATCAAAATTTGGCTGATCTTTATGGATGGAATCTACTACACTTTTGCCTTAAACAAGCATTATCTTGATTATTCAACTTAGTTCCTGTTATTGACAGGCAAACAAAATCATCAACCAGTCCTCTAGCAAGAACTATGATTTTTACCTGGTGAATATCTTGTACAAGAAAAAACTTCACACACAGGCTTTTTTATCCAGAAAATACCCGATTACGCACAATCTGTTTGTGGTGGTCAAACAGATTGGTCAAACACAACAGTAAGGAGGTGTTGCTGCGCCAGCTTACTGATGACAGATCGGGGTCAAGTTCTGATAGATGCCGTTACAGGAACTCTGATAGCGTCTTAGCTTGCTCTATTAATCGACTCTGCTGGCAAGCAAATGAGATTATCTCCTTGAGTGAGGATTAAACCTCTTTGACGCAATTTGCCCATTAAGCGGGTCACAGTTACACGAGTAGAGCCGATCGCACTACCAATTTGGGCATGAGTAAGCGGGAAAGGCAAACAATAGCCACGAATCACATCGGGATCAGTTTCGCTCATTGCGGGTTCGCCATATTCCTCAATTAACAAGGTGAGGAATCCTAAGAGGCGGTCAATTGTGCGCCGCTGACCCAAGGCACTCAGCCACAACAATTTACGCTGATGCTGATACCTAAAGGCATCCATAACCTCGCGCCGGAAGTGAGGCCAGTTGTCTAAATCATGCCAGTACATCCACAGCACCGCAGTTTGATCAACATGGGCGTATGCCTGGAGGGTGAACGGTGACTGAGCCACAATTTCAAATGGTTGTCCTGCTCCCACAAAACCCAAGAAGGCTTCTTCTGGAGTTCTGTTAATGCGTCGAGATGTTAACTGACTGGCAGTAGCACTCACTTGAGCGGTACCTACCATACGGATCGCACCTCTTTGCACCAAATACAGCAAACCAGGTCTAGCTGGAATGCGCTCATCTTTGCTAAAGGTGCGGCAACGATAGTGTTCTTGAGCCCAATCAAGAATACGTTGCCAAGTCAAAAAGGGGCGTGATGCCTCAGAAAAGGAGGATGGAGATTGCATAGGTAACAAAGAGCGTTCGGCTGAAGACAAAGACGTCATAAAACAAGGTGCAAGGAGTGTCTTTGTGTGACGGGTAGGCTTAACGCCTAACAGCGCCAGCCATCCAAAGAGTAGAGAGCAATTTAGCGCCTACTCTTTTGTTATACTTCTTACTGTACAATGATGGTAGTAAAGTTTACTTACTATTCATAGAATATTTATTAAATTTTATGCTCTTCTCATTTTTCTTTATATAGATAAAACTTATATCTCAAGGAAGATGACAAGCCACTGTTGGAGAAATAATCAAAAGCTGTTCTTATCAGATTCTGTGGATTATTGGTTAATAACAAGCAGTTATTCGTCAATTAGGCAGTTAATAGAAGCTTTGTTACTCAAAATACTCAGTGATTTTACCTGGGCTGAAAAAACACAACTCAAAGAATTAAAAAAAAAATCATCTATATAAAGATAGAGATAATAAAAAAAATATTGTATATCTCAGGAGTGGCGCAGCAGTTAGCAAAATCTCATAATTGTAGTGCTATGGAAATAGCTAATACTCTTGGCCCTAGATTATTGGCGACCAGTGGCGACGTATTTATGGTTAAAATTGTTCCACCTGGTTGGATTTATTTTGAATTGAAATCAACCTATTTGGCAAGTTGGCTACAAAGCTGGGTGATGGGGTGCAGCGAACAACCTGGAAAGATGGGAACAGAAAACACAACTCCCAAATTTAAAAATCACAACCCATCCCATATATTTGCTATTCAATACGCTTATGCAAGATGTTGTTCATTAATCTTGCTAGGTCATCGTGAGGGATTAATTAAACTGCGGGAACCTTTACCACATACAAGCACAACATTATGGCAACCAGTATTTCAACAACCAATACCTTGGTTGAATCATGACAACCAACTTTGGCTGCATCATTCCACAGATATGGATTTACTGGCTGAGTTAGTGCAAGTAGTTGACGACTTGGTATATTCGGAGATTGCTGATGCAATTCACTGGCAAAAAACCGCTTTGAAGTTGAGTCAGGTATGGGAAAAATTTTGGTGTCAGTGTCGCATTTGGGGTGATGTAAAAATTCATTCACTAGAATTAGCTCAAGCTCGTTTGGGTTTAGTAATATTGACCCAGCATTTGCTGAGATATTTACTAGTAGAAAAACTAGGAGTTGCTGCTTTGTGGCAGCTATGAAACCATAGTTTATTCATCAGTATTGTTTCTGAGGGAAATATAACGGTTTTTATCATAGCTATTGACTCATTAAAGTAGTTCGACTATACTTGCAGTTGTGTGAGGAGCGAACCAGCAAGAGCGCCGAGACGAAACACGGCCAGTCGTCGGCGCTCTTTCTGATTTCATAATGTAAAAAAGTTTAAACAGTTTGCTTCTTTAAGAAAGTAAAAATTTTTGGATGGCGATCGCAACTCCATCTTTCTCTACACTAGGAGCAATCCACTGAGCGATCGCTTGTACTTCTGGGGGTGCATCGCCCATCGCTACACCAATACCAGCATATTCCAACATTTCTACATCATTAAAGTTATCACCAATAGCCATAACGTTGTTTCTTTGTAAGCCGAGAAGTTCTTCAGCAAAATAACGTACAGCCGCACCTTTATTAACAGCAGGATTGGTGGCTTCAAAAAAAGTAGCTACAGACGTTGTGAGGTAAAGTTCGGCGGGTGTATATTGGCGACGCAAATTTCCTAATAATTGGCTAATTGCTTCTGTGTCATCACACAAAGCTAAAATTTTTGTTGGTTCATATTCAATTAAAATTTTGCGTAAATCACCCACAGCAACGGGAGTAATTCCTGAACGTTGTGCGTAAATTTTAGTTTCTCTAGTTAACTCCCGGACATACAGTTGATCATTAATGTAAAAGTGAATAGAAAGAAGCAATCGCCACTGGGGTTGTTCAAAATAGTCTAGTAGTTGGTATGCGATTTCTCTGGCTACAGGTAAGTGATAGTGGATTTTCTGATTGCTTGGGTCTTGAATCCAAGCTCCTTGATAAGCTGCTAATGGCAGGTTAGAGCGTATTTCTTGATGAAAACGTAAAGCAGAGCGATACATCCGTCCAGTAGCAATTGCAACATGAATACCTTTGGCTTGAGCCGCTGCGATCGCTTGCTTGACAGGTTTGCTTAAAGAATTGGATTTACCTGCGATCGTGCCATCGATATCTAAAACTAGTAACTTAATGTTTTGTGTAGGTAGAGCTTGATTTTCGGGTGATGCCATATACATAAATTTTTAACCTGTGAACTCCAGTATGAGGTTAACAGGCATTGGCTCAATCTGATTCAGTCAAAATAATTAAGCTACAACACATCTAAATTCCTGGAACATACAACAACTTATCAACCAAAATAAAAAACCCAGACTTTCAGTCTAGGTTTTCCACAGTTAAATAAAAGATGATTCTGACAGTAATGATCGACATGAAAACGGTCTAACAGATGCACAACTGTGTCATTAATGCAATGTGCTTTTTGGTGATTAATTGATATTAGTCAATTGAATCAGGTAAGAAGACTCACCTATTTCTACCAATTAGTTAGACGCTTTGAGCCAATTTTTTCTGCGTTGGGACATTAAACCAATTCCTGCTACTAAGCCAATACCAATTGCAGCAGAGGGTTCGGGTACAGATGCTGGGTCGTAGTCATAAGTAACGGAAACAGTTCCTTTAGCAAATGTACTGATCTTGCTTGCAACGTTACCAGAACCAGTAACATTTGAGGTAGCCATAGCGGAGAATAAGAAGCTTAGGTCGCCAGTACCAATGAAAGACTGTAACATTTGGCCATCGGTAATAGTTTTCAAGCCTGATTCGGTAGCATTTAGCCCTTTAAGGGTATTGCCAGAGGGCGCTAAGAAGTCAATCGTACCATCAAACACAGGAACATTTTGGAATGTTTGGGATGTTTTAGGATTGATGTTGAATAAAGAATCATTCCCTAATTTGAGGCTAGAATTACTACCAAGAGTAACAGTGATGTCTGTGGGAGAATCTTCGTCTAAATTCTCATAACCAATAGTACCCTGAATGTCGCTAGTAAATTGTAATGTTACTCCTTTCAATGTACCAAGAGCAGCATCAAACTTCTGAACACTGATAGCTTCATTGGTGATATTGGTCTTCTTAAAGTTTGTGGAGCCAGTGTAAGAAAGAGAAGCTGCGTTTGCTGCGCCTGCGGTGGCTACGATACCTGCCAAGGTGGTCGCTGCTGCTAGAGTTTGAAATAGTTTTGTTGTCATGGGAATTTATCTTCTCAAACTGGATAAACGCAAGATTGCTACATTATTTCTAACTTGTAGTTTTTGGTTCTCGGCTTGCTAAATCTACCGAAATTTATGTGAAGCTTTGATTATGAAAAAACTTGCATAAATCTATCTTTAAGAAGCATAGATGAAGTTTTGTTAAGGTTGGCAAATTAGATGGAGACCTTGGTAGAGCCTTATTGAATTATCAAAAACCATCACAAGTTTTGCCAAATCACTACTCTTTCAACTCAGCAAATGTTCAGATATCAGGTGAATTTCCTATACATCAAGTTATCTATTCAGGATATATGCACTATTAGTATGATGAACATAAAGGCTAGTGTGTATGTTTAAAATTTAAAATTTCTATGGGTGTAATTCAGCACTATCTATGATTTACTGATGGACTGCATTTCATAGGCAAGTGTGAAAGAGCGAGTACTGTAATGACTCAGCACTTTCAACTCAGCACTTAGCACTTTCATCCTATCTCTGACATCAGCAGAGGGTGTGATCAAACAGAATTCAGGAGTCAGGAAGCCCAAATTCAGAATTGAATTCTGTACGACTGGTGGATAAATCAACTGGTTTAAGACCCTTACCAAATTTAAAATTTGCTTGTATTCAATCAGTTGCGGGTCTTTTTAGCCCACAGACTGCATTCTGACTTCTGAATTCTTCTTCAACTCGTTGCTTTGAGAACTGCACGCAGACCAAAATGATCGGATGGATAGATTTTCTCTGCTGTACCTGCAATTGCTTCACAAGCGAACAAGTCAATTGACTGCGGTTGCCAGTTATGGTTTTGACTCCGCAGTAAAATGCGATCAAGCCTAACTGGTATTCCCTGTAAACTCATCAACGCTGCTAAGGCATTGTGTTGGGGGTTAAATGTGTAACCTGGTGTATGGGGGTTGAGTGTTTGCCAGATATCGATATATCCAGCATTTGTTATTATGTCTTCTTGTTCGTTACCGCGTGTATTGAAGTCACCAACTATCAAGCTATTTCCTGGTAGGGTTTGGAGATATGCAACTATGGTAGTTAGCTGATGTTGGCGTTTTTCTAGTGCATTTTGAGAGCGATCGCTTGTTAAATGCACAACTGCAATATGCAATAATTGACCATTAATTTCACAACTGCCGACCAATACCCGCTTGCGTCCCAAAAATTGATGCTCAACCAGTGTAAAAGGCAGACGCGATAACAATAAATTACCGTAAGGTCGCACTGTTGCGGCTGTGCTGGATTCCGAAATGTAGTAACTGCGTACCCAAGCTTGCGATAAAAGTAACTCTAGTAAAGTTGGTGTCGCTTCTTGGATGGCGATTATATCGGTGTTACATTGACGTAACTCCTCAATAATTGCTGGTAATCTTTTTTCTGTGGCGATTTTATCTTTTTCGTAGAGGTCACAAAGGACGTTAAAGCTGGCAACTGTCAAAGTTTCTAAATTGACGTTGGTAGCTTTTTGTGTATATGGTTGCCAATTTGGGATAGTGAATTTATAAACTGGTAGCGGCGTGAATATTTGCTTTGGTGATTTTGACATCTGTGCTTTTTTTGATTATCTATAGGCTGAAAGTAATCATTAGCATCAGTAATTATCAATTATTTCAAGTAAATCTTATTTTGCAGACAAAATATATGTTTTAGACAATAGTACGCATAAGTAATTATTGATGATTTATGGCATAAATTAAGTTTCTCTACCGTAATCATTATATAAAGTTAATTGTTACCATCAGTAACCCCCGATATATTGCCATTATTCGTTGACTTTGCCCCCCATGATAAATTTTTACTTATATGATCAATCTAATATTTATTTAAGAATTATGGTTCGGAAGTTAACCAATTTGACGTTAAAACCTGTAAACTAAGTTTCAACGAATTAAGTGATCCCTAAACAAAGAATTGAAGACACAGTAATTCTTCCGCATTAGTTATCTCAGCTTTTTATGGGCAGTAATTGGCTTGAGGTAATCAGTTTGAATATGGCTCAAAATTATTTTGTAATCACCACAAGCGAAATTATGTTCGACTTGCGCTAATTTTCATGCCTAAAAAAAATTTAAATTCACCTTTGAGGAGATATATATGTCAGATTTTTTCAACCAAGTTTCTCGCCGTAAGTTCATATTAACAGCTGGAGCTTCTGCAAGTGCTGTATTTTTGAAAGGCTGTTTAGGAAATCCCCCAGATAGCCTGACTGGTGGAAGTTCTCAGTCTGCGCCTACTGCTCAAACTGTAGCGAATATCAGCCCAGAACAAGCACCGGAAACTGATACAGTCAAGTTAGGATATGTCCCAATTGTTGAGGCAGCACCTTTAATTATTGCCAAAGAGAAAGGCTTTTTTGCGAAGTACGGGATGACCAAAGTTGACCTTTCTAAACAAGCTTCTTGGGGTTCTGCACGGGATAACGTAGAAATTGGTTCTGCGGGTGGTGGGATTGACGGTGGACAATGGCAAATGCCCATGCCACATTTAATTACCGAAGGTTTAATTACTAAGGGTAATCAAAAAATCCCGATGTATGTGTTGGCGCAGCTAATTACACATGGAAATGGGATTGCTCTCGCCAGTAAACACGCTGGTAAAATTAGCCTGGAAGTTGCTAATGCTAAGGCTTTATTCAAAGAACTCAAATCTTCTACACCTTTCACCGCTGCATTCACCTTCCCGCACGTTAACCAAGATTTGTGGATTCGGTATTGGTTAGCTGCTGGTGGTTTAGACCCAGATGCAGATGTCAAACTCCTCACCGTACCTGCGGCGCAAACTGTTGCCAACATGAAAACCGGGACAATGGATGCGTTCAGCACTGGCGACCCCTGGCCTTATCGCATTGTCAGAGATAAAATCGGTTTCATGGCGGCGTTAACCGCAGAGATTTGGAAGAATCACCCAGAAGAATATTTGGCAATTCGGGCTGACTGGGTTGATAAAAATCCCAAAGCCACCAAAGCAATTTTAAAAGGCATTATGGAGGCGCAACAGTGGTTGGATAATTTTGACAACCGCAAAGAAGCCGCCGCAATTCTCGCTGGGAGAAATTATTTTAACTTACCTTCTCCTGATATTTTGGCTGAACCATACCAAGGTAAATATGACATGGGTGATGGTCGCAAAATTGACGATAAATCAATGGCTGCTTATTACTGGAAAGACGGAAAAGGTAGTGTTTCTTATCCCTACAAGAGTCATGATTTGTGGTTCATCACTGAAAACGTTCGCTGGGGATTTTTGCCTAAAGATTACATTGCCAATAATGCAGCGAAGGCTAAAGAACTGATTAATAAAGTTAACCGCGAAGATATTTGGAAAGAAGCAGCAAAAGAAGCAGGTATCGCGGCGGCGGATATTCCCTCAAGCACATCTCGCGGCGTAGAAGAATTTTTTGATGGGGTGAAGTTTGATCCTGAAAATCCCGAAGCATATCTCAAGAGTCTCAAGGTTAAAAAAGTGAGTGTTTAAAAGTGCTGAGTGCTGTTAGTACTAAATTCTGCATGAAGTTGCGTTTAATAAGAAACGAACCGCAAAGTACGCAAAGTACACAAAGAGAGGAATAAGAGAGAGTTTGGCGCAGCTTTACAAAGAAATGGTATTAGCCCATGCTGAGTGCTGAGTAATAAAGAAGAGTAACTTTCAAGTTTATCTGCGGTTCATTATTCATTTAAGGGAAACAAAATTTATGACACTTGCACAGAAAAGACCAGCTACCCCAAGGTTAGATAACAGTTTTATCTCGAAGTTACAAAAACAATTTCCTGAGATTATACCGCCAGCAATCGCGATCGCAATATTCCTCGGACTGTGGCAATTATTTGCTTGGCTTCCTGGTGCTACATTGCCAGGGCCAATTCAAGTGGTACAAGATACTTGGGTACTCATTTTCTGGCCTTTCTATGACAGAGGCGGTATTGATAAAGGTCTATTCTGGCAAATTTGGGCTAGTTTGCAGCGGGTGGCTATTAGTTACACATTAGCTGCGGTGGTTGGTATTGGCTTGGGCATTTTGATTGGTGTGAATAAAACCATGTCCAAAGCGTTAGACCCATTGTTTCAACTATTGCGGACTGTACCGCCTTTGGCTTGGGTTCCCATTTCCTTAGCAGCATTGCGCCAAAACGAACCAGCAGCATTATTTGTAATTTTCATCACCGCAATTTGGCCAATCTTAATTAACACTGCGGTGGGTGTAACTCAAATTCCTCAAGACTACAACAACGTTGCTAAAGTTTTGCAACTCAGCCGCAAAGAATACTTCTTCAACATTTTGATTCCCGCTGCTTTACCTTACATCTTCACTGGCTTAAGAATTGCGATTGGTTTGGCTTGGTTAGCGATTATCGCGGCAGAAATCGTTATGTCTGGTATCGTCGGTATCGGTTTCTTTATCTGGGATGCTTACCAAAATAACGATGTGAGTGAAGTAATTTTGGCTCTGGTTTATATCGGTGTCGTTGGTTTATTACTCGACAAGTTCATGGCTTGGTTGCAAAACCTGATTTTACCAGCAGAACAAAAGTAAGGAGGCAGAGGGCAGGAGGCAGGAGGAAAGAATAATTTATATTTCTCCTATCTCTTCCACTCCCAACTCCCAACTCCCTATTTCAAACTTCACACTTCATACTTCATACTTCATACTTTAAAGCCATGTCAGTATTCGTTGCTGTTGATCAAATTGATAAGGTATTTAATTTAAGTGGCGGCGGTCAATATATTGCGTTAAAAGGTATTGACTTGCAAATTAAAAAAGGTGAATTTGTTTCTTTGATTGGTCACTCTGGTTGCGGTAAATCCACATTATTAAATATGATTGCGGGTTTGGATTTGCCGACTGAAGGTGTGGTGACGCTGCAAGGACAAAGAGTCACCAAGCCAGGGCCAGACCGGATGGTGGTATTCCAAAATTATTCCCTGTTGCCTTGGCGGACTGTGAGAGAAAATATTGCCTTGGCAGTAGATTCCGTCATGAAGGGAATGCCTGCGGCGGAACGTAAGGCAATTGTCGAGAAACATATAGATATGGTGGGTTTGCGTCCCCACGCCGAGAAACCACCAGGAATGTTATCGGGTGGACAAAAGCAACGGGTAGCGATCGCTCGCGCTTTGGCAATTCGTCCTAAACTATTACTGTTAGATGAACCCTTCGGTGCGTTAGATGCCTTAACACGGGGTAACTTACAAGAACAGTTAATGCAAATCTGCGAAGAAAATGAAGTTACTGCGGTCATGGTGACTCATGATGTAGATGAAGCAGTGCTGTTGTCTGACAGAATTGTGATGTTGACCAATGGCCCTGAATCGAAAATTGGCGACATCCTCGAAGTAGATATCCCCCGTCCCCGCAAACGCATGGAAGTTGTGGAACACCCCAGCTACTACAGCTTGCGGAGTGAGATGATTTACTTCCTCAACCAGCAAAAACGGATTAAGAAACTGCGGGCGCGGAAAACAGCGGCCATTTCTCGCCACGGTTTAGAAAAAGTTAACTTAGAAATTGGCTTTCTCCCCCTCACCGCCTGCGCCCCCCTTGCTGTCGCCAAAGAAAAAGGTTTCTTTGCCAAGCATGGTTTAGATGAAGTTAACTTAGTCCGGGAAACTAGCTGGCGGGGTATCGTGGATGGTATCTCTGGCGGTTACTTGGACGCAGCCCAAATGCCTTCCGGGATGCCGATGTGGTTAAGCTTGGGCGGGAATAAAAACCAACCCCTCCCTGTAGTTACCGCCCTCACCATGACCCGCAACGGTAACGCCATCACCCTAGCCAAACGCTTTTATGATGAAGGTGTCCGCACCTTATCAGACTTCAAAAATTACTTACTCCGCACCCGCGAACAACGCCACACAATGGGCGTAGTCCATCCCGCCTCGATGCACAATATGCTGCTACGTTATTGGTTGGCGGCTGGTGGTATTGACCCAGATACAGATGTGGATATGCACATTATTCCACCCGCCCAGATGGTGGCTGACCTACAAAACAAGAGTATTGACGGTTACTGCGTGGGCGAACCTTGGAATTATCGCGCCGCCGTCGAAAATGTCGGCTTTACCATCGCCACAGACTTAGAAGTTTGGTTAGGACACCCCGGTAAAGTTCTCGGTGTGCGGGAAGATTGGGCAGAAATGTATCCTAACACCCATATTGCCTTAACTAAAGCGTTGTTAGAAGCCTGCCAATACTGTGCAGATCCCCAAAACACCGAAGAAGTCAGAAGAATTGTAGCGGGGAGAGATTACGTCAGCACTGATTTAGAGTACATCCAGTTAGAAGACCCGAATAACCTGACTTGTGACCTAGACCACCCCCTGCGTGACTACGCCCATCACCAGTTTTACTCTGAGTCGGCTATTAACCGCCCCAGTCGTACAGAACAAATTTGGATTATGACTCAGTTGGCGCGTTGGGGTGATACTCCCTTCCCCAGAAATTGGGTAGAAGTTGTAGAACGAGTTTGTCGGGTGCGCGTTTTCAGTACCGCCGCCAGAGAATTAGGTTTAGATATCAGCTACACTCGCCAACCTATTCAATTATTTGATGGTACTCCCTTTAATGCTGATGACCCCATCGCCTACCTCAATAGCTTACCCATTAAACGCGACTTTTCCATCGCTGAAGTCATCCTAGATTCACCCATGAGAAGAGTTGCGTAACTGACAATTGAGCGTTGGAACTTCATTAATGAACCTTTGAGCCTCATTAATGAACCTCGAAACTCCTTTAATGAGCCTTTGGGCTTCATTAATAAACCTCAGAACTTAATTAATAAACCTTTGAGCTTCATTAATGAACCTTGGAACTCCTTTAATGAGCCTCAGAACTCCTTTAATGAACCTTAGAGCTTCATTAATGAACCTTAGAACTCTTTTAATGAGCCTCGGAACTCCATTAACGCACCGCTTAATATCCTAGGGACTGTTTTTCAACTCTGCGATCCCCCTAAATCCCCCTTCTTAAGGGGGAATTTGAGAGACTCTTAGCCCCCCTTTTTAAGGCAGGTTGGGGGGATCTAAAAAATTAAGCAGCTAAATGAATACTAGGAAAACCCGCCCTAGTCTTTTGCCTCTTTGGTTTAGAAAAAATCTTAACCCACACAAATCTAAATTTCTTCACCCTTCACCCACCACCATGCAAAACCGCAATTTGTCTACCGTCACCGGCACTTCCAGAAGACCATTACCAACTCTGAGCGACAATAGCAGATGCTTCCTTGAAATCAGAGACGTTAGCAAAGTTTACCCCACCAAGAAAGGCCCTTTCACTGTACTGGATGGTGTTAACCTCCAGGTGAACCAAGGTGAATTTATTTGTGTGATTGGTCACTCTGGTTGTGGCAAATCTACACTGCTGAATATGGTTTCTGGTTTCAATTTCCCCACATCTGGGCAAGTGTTACTCGAAGGTCAACCCATCACCAAGCCAGGCCCAGACCGGATGGTTGTGTTTCAAAACTACGCCCTGTTACCTTGGCGGACTGCATTTGAAAATATTTACTTAGCGGTGAATGCAGTTTACCCCAACAAAATGGAAGCAGAGAAAAGGGCAATTGTCCGCGACCATTTGGCAATGGTGGGACTAGCTGACGCAATGGACAAAAAGCCGATGCAAATGTCTGGCGGGATGAGACAGCGCGTTTCGATCGCGCGGGCTTTGGCAATTCGTCCGAAAGTGCTAATTTTAGATGAACCTTTCGGGGCGTTAGATGCAATTACCAAAGAAGAATTACAAGAAGAACTGCTGAAAATTTGGAACGATAATCGCTGCACAGTGTTGATGATTACCCATGACATCGATGAAGCGTTGTTTTTAGCAGATAAGTTAGTGATGATGACTAATGGCCCTCATGCCAAAATTGGCGAAGTCATGGAAATTCCCTTTTCTCGTCCCCGCGATCGCGCCCGCATCATGGAAGATCCACAATATTACAAGCTGCGTAACTATGCCTTAGACTTCCTGTTCAATCGTTTTGCTCACGATGATGTGGGTTAAGAGTTTCTCCCGACGACAAAGGTTAGCTATGTAGCAAAAGATAAAAGGTAAAATCACTTGCCTTTTGTCTTTTGCTTTATTTTTTATCTAGCTGACTTGAAAGTGCTGAGTGCTGAGTAAAAATACTAATACCACTTTCATCGCCAAGCATAAAACTGGTTTTATCGGGGCTGCCTTCTGCGATAAAAATAAACCCCAGTGATTGTAGAGAAGTTGTATACAAAATCTCTACAAGTTTGGGATCAAAATTCCGCATAAATTGTTTATATGTAAGCCAAAAGCCGAAATTCATCATAAATTTTATACAGTGGCAGGTTGAAATTACACCTCTACTCCCAGTCAGCGCCCCTTGTCCTATTATTTACTCCGTTATTACCGCCAAATACTTATGTCTTCAGCGTTTGATCCATCTTTAGCGAGTGCCAGAATTGACAAGTTTTGGGAACTATCCGCCAGATTTGGACAAGAGGATAGTGCAAAAAACATCTACTTAAATGAAATTGTCAGCGATCGCTATACTCTGGTGAATGGTCTGCAAATACTCCGGGATGAATTACAATTTGCTGGGGCGAGTATTTCGGATTTAAAAGCTTGTGCGGCCGATTTGAGTTTACCGAGTGTTGTCACAACTTTGGCATATACTAACTGTGGCGATCGCATTCACCAAGGCGAGTCTACCAGAACTTATCGTGATGTGGTTGCTTCCCGGTTTGCCACTTTATCAGAAATTGGCGAGTTAAAAACAGAGACGTTTTTCCCCACCGGTGGCGGGACTGATGATGGTGCAACCTTAGCCCATGTCACCATCGCCCATCAATTAGATGAAACTTGGCGCAGCCAAATTTATGCAGGTAATTCTCAATCTTTTATTCTCGCCGCCCTCGATTTAAAAACCCATGTCGGACGTTTAGATTTAGGCGAACAATTAATCTACGGCAAAACCCAAGAATCTTTGTGGCGTGAACCCCGTGCGGCTTGTGGGGCAATTGTCGGCGCACTGACACATTTCAATTCCCGCAACATCGTCCATCAACGCCTACGCCGTGACATCGGCGAAGAAAATTACGAGTTTCTTTCATCCCAGCAGATTTTAGCTGACGATGGTACAGATATTACAATGGCTGTGGCAGCTGCGATCGTCGCTATTCGCGGACTGGAAAAAACAGCCATTGCTTTAGGCAAAGAAATGGATGAAAGAGGTATGGCGCATCTCACCGCTACCACTACCGTCAATGTCCCCTTCCGCGATGACCCAGTAATTTATTTAGCCAGGGCGACCGTATTTAATGGTTTAATTCGCATCCAAGGTTTAGGCGCAGATGCCAGTAAATACAGTGGTAAAATCATTCATCATCTGGGCGAAAAACATTTGCAGCTAATTTACGATGACCTCGATAACGATAATTTAGCGATCGAAGAAATTCCTTACAGAACCCGAAAACCCGTTGTACAAACCTATGACCCACAGTTGGATATTACTGTTATAGATTTGGGGAGTGGGGAATTGGGAGTAGAGAATGGGGTGTAAGAATAGAACTGACGCACAAGGACAAGGATTATCTGTGGAGAGTGGGTGTAAGGGTGAAGGGGTGTAAGGGTTTGGAATATATACACCCCTTCAACCTCATACCCCTACACCCTTATTTCTGAAGGTGTATAGTTTTTCCGCGTCAAGACAGCGAAACATAAAACCAGAAAGGTAAGAGTACCAGCTAAATACAAGGGATAGCTATAGGTTTGGGGATAAGATTGATTGATGAGCATACCTGCAATCACAGGCCCAACGCCGTTGGAAATGCTTAAATAAGAAGCGTTCAAACCCATTGCTGTACCTTGTTCTTGAGATTTGGCGTTGAGGGAAATCAACGTATTAATCATGGGTTGAACTAAAGAGTTAAATAGTGAATAGACAATACTAACTACGACAAAATAAATAATATTGTGCCAAATTGGCATGATGATAAATGATAAACTGCGGATAAATAAAGCCAAAAATAATATACTCACAATATTAAATTTGCGGCTGAGAATTGACACTCCCCAAGTTTGCATAATTGTACCCAGCGCCCCAAATAAGATGAACACGAGTGTCAAAGATTGGCTATTTTGTCCTAAAACCTGAATAAAGTAAGGTTGAAAGGCATAGGTAAAAATTGTAAAAGTTGTCCCAATAAAAAAATTAATAATTAGCAAGATACCTATTTTTGGGATTGCTAAACCGCGAATTAAATTACCTAAGCCGAGGTCAAAAAGATTATTTGCTTTCGCTGCTTTGGTTTGTAGTGTTTCTGGCAAAAAGAAAATAGTAATTAATAGTGCTAAAAATGCGATCGCACCAGAAACTAAAAATGCTGCCCCCAGAGAAAATTGCTGCGCCAGCAAACTCGTAACTGGCCCCAACACAAAGCCTAAACCAAAGGCGGCACCGTTAATGCCAAAGGCTTTGGCGCGGTTTTCCGGTGTGGTGACATCAGAAATAATCGCCTGGGCCACCGAAGCATTTCCGCCCGTAATCCCATCCAGAAATCGGGCGAAGAATAGCCAAGTTGCGGTGGTTGCTGTACCTGCGATCGCATTAGCAATCACAGTCCCCGCCAAACTAATGATTAATAAAGGTTTACGTCCAAAGCGATCGGATAATTTACCAATGACTGGGGTAGCAAAAAACTGAGATATTGAATAAATCGAAAATAACAAACTGGTCTGAAAATCACTCAAGCCAAATTGTTTGCCATAAAGATAGATAATAGGAATTAAAATTGTCAGACTGAGGGAATTAATAAAGGCAACTAAAGCGGTAATCCAGAAATTTCGGTTCATTGGCAGTGTCACAGCGCCCAGTATTACTTAGCCACTGCACTGTATCAGAAAACAGGGGCTTGTAACTCTAGTGATCATAATGATTTGCCGTTATTTTAGCTACACCAATGAAATTTCAATTTAAAAAACCTGCACGCCAGCAACGACAACGTTCACAACCCATTGTCCACCTCAAGTACCACAATGGTAATATCGAGATTAAGGGTTTAGGTGTCTGGCATTCTTACTGGCGCGATCCCTACCATTTACTCTTGACAATTCCCTGGTCTGGATTTGTACTAGTAATTTTTGTTGTTTACGTAGCTATTAATACCCTATTTGCTTTGGCGTATTTATTGGGCGGAGATTGCATTGCTAATGCCCGTCCCGGTTCTTTTTTAGATGTTTTTTTCTTTAGTGTGCAAACTCTGGCATCTATTGGTTATGGGGCAATGTATCCCAAGACAAACTATGCCAATATTATTGTGACGATTGAAGCGATCGCAGGTGTCATGGGAATTGCCATGATGACGGGGTTGGCCTTTGCCCGGTTTTCTCGGCCAACAGCCCGTGTCATTTTTAGCCGTGTGGCGGTGATTGTTCCCTATGAACAAGCGCCAACTCTTATGTTTCGCACCGCCAACCAGCGACGTAATTTCATTGTAGAAGCGCAGATGCGGGTTTATCTGATGCGTGATGAAATTACCGCCGAAGGTGAGTTTATGCGCCGCATTTATGACCTCAAACTTGTCCGACAGCAAACCCCTGGCTTCGCTTTAAGTTGGTCAGTTATGCACATCATTGATGAATCTAGCCCTTTATATGGGGTGACACCAGATTCTTTAAATCAAACCAATAGTATGTTGATGATCTCTTTAACAGGCATTGATGAAACAGTCGCACAAGTTGTTCATGCACGTCATAGTTACGGTGCTAACGATATTTTATGGAATCATCGATTTGTCGATATCCTGCATCACACCTCCAATGGACATCGTTACATCGACTACAACAATTTCCATGATGTTTTGCCGTTGGAGTAATCCCATTTCACAAAAAATCTGATACAGATGTAAACTCTAAAATCCTTGCTAAATCTAAGTTTTTTAATTGCGTTAGCGAGGAACGAGCGTCGCGTCATTGCGAATTGCGAATTGTGAATTGCGAATTGATATAAAGCCGAGTGCTATTAGTTTTAACGCAGAAGTTAGCGCCGAGGAACAAAAAGCTTTTTATTAAAAATGATTGACTATTGTTGAGGATTATTGCTACCAAGTGCCTCTTTGGTAATTTCTAGTTGTTTTTTGGCACGTTTTAATTGTTTCCACAAAGTCTTGATTTGCTGATAAGCTTCTTCTGGGGAAAGTTTACCGTTAGTTTGCAGATTACTAATGTAGCTGACTCTTTGAGCAAATTCTTGTAGACTCGCGTTAAACACTAGGTATTCTGGTTTGAATTGACCATAATAGCAACTGCGAGGATAAAGAAAATCAGAGAGATTTGAGAGAAAATCTGATTGATCTGCCATAATTATTTAAACTTTGCGAATTTAATAAAAACCAGTAGTTGAGAAACTTTAGCATACATTCTGTAAAGACAAAGTAAGCACAGATACAGGTATGCGGCATCGTGGGACGATGCTAACTATAGCGAAGTGCTGAGTAGGAATCCGGTATTCTCAGGTTTTTCAAACATAAACATAGTCCTAACATCTGCTTCGCCTGCTATATCTGTAAAAATTAGATGATCTTGGATCTATACCAGTAAAGTTGGTATTAACAGTATACTAACAGAGTCTGAAAAAGTGTAGCTAAATTAACTTTTGTCGATTAATCGTTAATTTACATATCCTGTAGCGGATGAGGAATGTATTTTATATATAAAAATACTGAGAAAGATAAAATGCCGAGTTACTTCACACAATCAATTTGCCTAATTATGATGGCGATCGCATCTTTGAATAATATCAATATTTTCTTCAAAGATCAGGTTGTAGCCCAAACTATAAATGCAGAGCAATTCCCAGTAAATATATTAGGCGATCGTATATTTACATTAGCAGTCAAGACTGCATCCATTTTTGAAAGAAACACTAGGCCATTGGCAATCACAGCTACACAAACAAAGTCCGCCTATACTGATTATCTTAAAACCCGCGCAGGAGGTGAGGGGGTCGCAGTCTTGGCGGTTCCCGTCGATTGCGACCCCCCGAACCCGAAGGGGTTTAGTTTGTATAGCCCCAGACTTCAGTCTGAGGGCTATGTGCTGAATGTGGATGCGATCGCTGTTAATTCTGCTACTGAACAGATTCAGCAAGTTGCTAAACAACAAAATGCCACCCTTGTGCAGTATTCAATTATTAATGATGAATTTACGATTGCTGGCAAAAAACAAACTAGAGAATCAGAACTCTATATTTGGGTAATTCAACCAACAGGAGATATAGCCTTTCGTAAAGTTGATATTAAATCATTGTGGCAAAAACAAAACACATCCCTAGCTGATTTAATTGCTCGCAGTCGTTTGTCTATTGGGGTGAGAGGTAATTATAATTATCTCAAGCGTAATCAACTTAAAGATGACTTCCAAAAACTATATGAATTATTAATTAAACCTATTAAAAAATTATTACCACAGCAACAAAATACAGATGTTGTTTTTATTTCCCAAGGCGAATTATTTCTTGTACCTTTTGCCGCCTTACAAGATACAAAAGGTAAATATTTAATTGAGCAATATGCAATTGCCACTGCACCTTCTATTCAAGCCTTAAATTTACTTTATCAGCGAAAAAAAACAATATTAAAAATGTCAATCGAGATATTTTAGTAGTGGGTAATCCTATAATACAATCTGATCGAAGAGAACCGCTTCAGCTACTAGGTGCAGAACAAGAAGCAAAAGCGATCGCGCAGTTATTTAACACCCAACCACTCATAGGTAATGCCGCAACCGAAACCGCAGTTGTACAACGAATGCCGCAAGCCAAAATTATTCATTTAGCAACAAAAGCATATCTCAATAATCAGCAAGGTTTAGCTTTCACACCCTCCACTCAAGATGACGGCTTACTCACACCCGCAGAAATTCAAAAATTAAAATTAACAGCAGATTTAGTTGTCTTAAGTGCCAACGATACGGCAATCGGGAAAATCACAAATGATGGTGTTATTGGCTTATCACGTTCTTTCTTGTCGGCGGGAGTTTCCAGTGTGATTGCTTCTTTATGGGATATATCAGATCAACCAACCGCATTTTTAATGACAAAATTTTATCAAAAACTCCATGAAAAACCAGATAAAGCAGCAGCCTTGCGTTATGCGATGCTAGAAACTAAGAAAAAATACCCAAACCCCAGAGATTGGGCAGCTTTTACTTTAATTGGCTTGTTGTAATTTGAAATTAGGATGAGAATTATGAGTGATATCTACATACGCAAAAGCAAAATTATTTTAATAGCTTTCAATACTTTTCTAGTAACAATTGCACCGACATTTGCAAATAATTCCTACAAATTTCTCTTTACAAAACAGGTTTTAGCGCAAACATTTACAAATCATCAAGCTGAAGCAGATAAACTCTGGCTCAAAGGTATTGAACAGTTTGATAACATTCAATTTTCAGCAGCATTACAATCTTGGGAACAAGCATTGTCTCTGTATCGAAAAAATAAAGACCGTCAAAGCGAAGGGAGAATTTTAGGAAATATAGGAATTGCTTACAGCTATTTATATAATTACAATAAAGCTATTGATTATCTTCAAAAATCTTTACTTATTGCCCAAGAAATTAAAGACCGTCAAGGCGAAAGCTTGGCTTTAGGCTATTTAGGCTTTACTCATTCTTATTATTTATTTAGAGACTATCAAAAAGCCCTTGAATACTATACAAAAAGTTTAGATATAGCGAAAGAAATCAAATATCGTCAAGGTGAATTATGGAATTTAGAAAATTTGGGAGACTTTTATTTTTATTATACTTATTTGATTTGGAAACATGCAATTATCTTTGATAAAAAAGCGATTGAATCTTACGAAAAATCTCTAGCGATCGCCAAAGAAATAAATGATTACCAAGGACAAGTATCTGCCTTGATGAATTTGTATAAATCTTATTTAACTTTAGGTGATTATGAAACAGCAATTAAATACAAACAAGAATATCTAGATTTAATCAAAAAACTTCCCACACCTTTACCAGCTAATTTACTCCCACCATTAAGAACATCACAAGCATTAACCAAGACTACTGCGTTTCTTAAAGCTGAAGCTGAACGAATAAATGGAGAAGGATTGAACTCGTATCAAAATTTAGATTTTGAAACAACATTAGAAAGTTGGCAAAAATCTCTAAATCTATATATAAAAATCAAAGACTCCTACGGAGAAAGTAAGACTCTAAGATATTTAGGGATGTCCTATATTGACTTAGGTAACTTTCCTACTGCTATTGACTATTTTCAAAAGAGTTTAGCTATTGCTAGAAAAGCTAAAGACCGTTACAACGAAAGTTGGAGTTTGGGATTTTTAGGGCTGGTTTATATCAAAATGGTTGAATCAGCTAAAGCTATTGATTTTTTGAATCAAAGCCTAGTATTTAACAAAGAAATTAAAGATGATAATACAGAATTTTTTATATTAGATAATTTGACTAATCGAGAATTATGGCTATTGAGTAATTTAGGTAAGGCTTATTTTTTAGCGGGTGATTACGCTAAAGCTCTTGAGAAATATCAGCAATCCTTAAAAATAGCAAGAGAAACTCAAAACTCTTATATGGAGGCAACTGCTTTGGGTAATATAGGAAATCTTCATCTTCAAGAAACTAATTATTCAAAAGCAATTGATTATTTAGAAAGAAGTTCAGAAATTTTCTTAAAAAGAACTGTATCAGAGCAGAATGGTTATCAAGAGAGAGGTGAAATTTTAACCAAGCTAGGCAATGCTTATCGTAAATCTGGCAATCTTGATGAAGCGGTCAAAGCACTATATTATGCAATTGATACATGGGAAGATGTCAGAAAAAAATTTAACAGATATCAATAAAATATCTGTTTTTGAAACACAAGCTGATGCTTATCAAATATTACAACAAGTTTTCATTGAGCAGCAAAATTATGATAATGCTCTAGAAACTGCTGAAAAAGGTCGTGCAAGAGCATTTGTTGATTTACTAAATACACGTTTATCTACTAAAACTAATGATAGTATTACCCAAGATTTAGGAACTCAATTACCGAACGTGCAAGAAGTTGCTCAACAGCAAAACGCAACACTTGTTGAATATTCAATTATTTATGATGAGTT
This sequence comes from Nostoc piscinale CENA21, assembly GCF_001298445.1. NCBI lineage: Bacteria > Bacillati > Cyanobacteriota > Cyanophyceae > Nostocales > Nostocaceae > Nostoc > Nostoc piscinale. The sequence goes on from NZ_CP012036.1 coordinate 1,223,180, forward strand.
TAAGATTCAGGGTAAACAACAAACTAAGGAATCAGAACTCTACATTTGGGTAATCAAACCCACAGGTAAAGGTACTTTCCAAAAAGTGGATATCAAGCCTCTGTGGCAGAAAGAAAATACGACTCTTTCTCAATTAGTTACCATGAGTCGTCAATCTATTGGTGTCAGAGGGCGTGGTATTATTATCAGTCAAAATCCTGATACTTTGAAAACAAAACAAAGATTCCGAAGACTACATGAACTACTAATCAAACCTATTGCCGAATTTCTCCCCACAAAAGAAAGCGAAAAAGTTATCTTCATCCCTCAAGCTTCTCTGTTCCTTGTTCCCTTTCCTGCATTACAAGATAAACAAGGCAAATACTTAATTGAAAAACATACAATTCTAACTGCACCATCAATTCAGGTTTTAGATTTAACCCGCAAACAAAAGTTGGCAAGTCAGGAATTGAGTAAAGAGGAAATTTTAGTAGTGGGTAATCCGACAATGCCAAAATTAGCCTTAGAATTTGGCAAATCGTTGGAACAATTACCATCCTTACCAGGTGCAGAACAGGAAGCTAAAAATGTTGCTGCAATATTCAAAACTCAAGCACTGATAGGTAAAGAAGCCAGCAAAACAACTATTTTAGAGAAGATTTCGCAAGCAAGAATTATTCACTTTGCTACTCACGGTTTACTTGATGATAACCGGGGATTGGGAAGTGCCATAGCATTAGCACCTTCCGATAAGGATAACGGGTTGCTTACTGCTGAAGAAATTCTCAATTTAAAATTAAATGCAGACTTGGTTGTTTTAAGTGCTTGCGATACCGGACGTGGGAGAGTAACTGGTGATGGTGTTATTGGCTTATCTCGTTCTTTAATTAGCGCAGGTGTTCCTAGTGTTATCGTTTCTTTATGGGCAGTTGATGATAACTCGACATCGTTTTTAATGACCGAATTTTATAAAAATCTCCAACAAAAACAAGATAAAGTCAGCGCATTACGCCAAGCTATGCTGACAACAATGCAGAAATATCCTCTCCCAAAAAATTGGGCTGCATTTACCTTAATTGGTGAATCTGAATAGTTTGTTTGGCGTATCTAGTACAATAAGGCAAAAGTAAAAAGGCAAAAGTAAAAAGAAAGAATAACAATAAAACAAGCCTTTTAGCAATTTCTTATGGTCTGTTTATTTACACCGAACTGTACTAGGTTGCATATTTAAAATATCTAATTTTTCGTTAAAAACGTACAACATTTTTTTCTCTTCTACGCCTCGAAGAGGGGTTAGGGTAGAGGTAAAAACAGACTTGTTGAGTTTACATCAAGTTAAATGTATAACAGCTTATTAGTTATTTTTAGAATCAACAACCTCAAAAGAAATAGACATTGCGGCTAATTTTTTACTATCAATACCACGCACTCCTGATGGTAATTGTACTTGCTGTGCAGAAATACCGCCACGAGTGCCTGCATCTAAATCATCTAATATATTGTTGGTTACATCTAAAATTTCATCGGTTACAGCAATAGGAGTACTACGATTAGCGACATTTCTTAAACTAGCAATTTTTTGCAAGGCTAAAAGTGAATTTCTTAGGGGTGTTGTACTAGCAATAATTAACGCTTCTGAAATTCCTAAAGGTCTATCAACAGCTAAGATAAACTCATCATCTGTTTGGGGAATGAGTTTTGTTTTTTGTGCTTCTACTAAAGCCGCATTTTGGGTGGCAGACCAATTATTAGGGAATATAACCGTCATTTCTCCTTCCGCATCAATTACTAAAATGCTGACATAAATTGGTTGATTTTCATTATTTTGAATTTTAAAAGCAATTTTGGTGCCGACAGCAAGTTGAGTCAAGCCGGAATTAGACAATTTAATAGCAGCTTTTGGTGGTTTTGGCTGTTTCGAGATAGATCCGCGAACTGGGAAAGATTCTGCTAGTAGTTCATTGCTATCAGCCACATTCATCGAAACAGCAACGTTAATGCGGGATGAATTAATGTTACCCAAAATTTGCTTAACTACTCTGGCAGCCAGTAATGATTTGAACTTCGGCTGTAAACGTTTTACAGCTTCAGTAACAGATTCACCAGCTTGACCAAAAGACTTAGGAATAATTTCATCTTGACTAGGGAGAAATATACCAAAACTACCAACTTCTGGTAACTGAGAAATGCCTTTTTTTTGTAATTCTTGATATTTAGGCTGAGTCATCTGCCCTAGAATATACTGTACTGCTTGTTTCCCTAAAAGTTGCGGTTCAACACGCTTCAAGGATTTGAGAGCTTTGATTGCTTGCTGGGCATTATTATTATTGAGAGATTCATCAATACCTATTTTTAAAGTAGGATTATTGGGAATACTGCGAATCCGTTCTTGTAATAAAGCTCCTGGCTTTAATTTTAAAGGTTGGCGTGTACCTGTATTGACTAATGTACCTTTACCAATTAATCCTTGACGGGATTCTAATTTGATTAAAGCAACTTCATCACCTTGAGGATTGACAACGGAAAATAAGGGATTATCTGTGAAGGCTTCTAAGCTTTGTGGATCTATACCACCCAACCACAATTGAACTTGATTACCCTTAACTTGAGTCACAACAGCTTCAGCCGGCACAGCTTGAATCGGAATAAAATAAATCGGTGGGTTGTTTTTGTTGCGGCTAAGATTTAATTCAAACTCTGGGTCTTGGAGATTACCATTTTCCCTCGCTAATATTTTAGTACTGCGTCCAATATTTGCGATCGCACTATTTACAGATTCATTACCAGTTTGTTGCCAAAGATACTGTGTCAACAAATAAGTAAACGCCCCAGCATGAAAGCCCTCAAACGGTGCATCAGCCGCAAACTGATCACTTCTAGCACTAGCAATCACAACTCCCTTCGCCACCGCTTGTCTGCGTTTTTGGATAAATTCTTGCGGTGAAAGTCCCAGGCGCTTCAGCCATTGGCGTTGATATTCCAATTCTTCTGGACTGGGTTGTAGTGATGTACCACCATTCACCGAACGAACGCGCAAATTTCCCCGTTTACCACCACCAGAATGACAACTGTCTAGTACAACAGTCACATTCTCAGTTTTTAATGCAGACATCAACAAAAACAATGTGTGTCCCATAATATGATTTACCGAACCGCGTCCGTTAGGTGGTAATTTGCCATCTATCGGAATAAATGTACTATTCAGTCCATCGGGTGCATCACTATCTGGATCTTTGACTCGTGTACCATGTCCAGAAAAGTGAAATAATACTACATCACTGGGCTTGGCTTGTTTAATTAAATGTTCTTCAAATGCTGTCAGGATGCCTTGACGAGTGGCTTGTTTGTCAGTCAGGGTGAGAATATCTTGGGGTTTAAAGCCAAAACGATGAATTAATAATTCTTGCTGTAGTCTGACATCAGTAACACAACCAAACAGAGGCGACAAACCATCATCTTCAGAATACTCATTAATGCCTACTAATAAAGCTAGTTTACGACCTGTATTTTGTGCCAAAACTTTACCCAGATTATTACCCTGCTGCATAATATCCCATTGGCTTAAACCCAATGCGGCGAAGGTAGCAGCAGAAAATTGCAGAAAATGGCGGCGTTTGATATTAGACATAATTTGTTATAAATCACACGAGGCGTAAATTTTCAAAATCTACTCAGCTTCACCAATTAAACTAAAAGCAGCCCAATGTAAGGGATTTTGATATTTATCTTGCTTCATTGTTGTTAACATGGCTTGGCGTAATGCAGTGGCTTTATCTTGTTTTTGTTGGAGATTTTTATAAAATTCGGTCATTAAAAACGATGTCGAGTTATCATCAACTGCCCATAAAGAAACTATGACGCTTGGAACACCAGCACTAATTAAAGAACGAGATAAACCAATTACACCATCACCTGTTACTCTCCCGCGTCCGGTGTCGCAAGCACTTAAAACTACTAAGTCTGCATTTAATTTTAAATTGAGGATTTCTTCTGCTGTCAATAAACCGTTATCTTTACCGGAGGGTGCGAGGGCTATGGCGCTTCCTAATCCTTGGTTATCATCTAATAGGCCGTGGGTTGCTAAATGCACAATTCGCGCTTTTGAAATTTGCTGTAGAATGGCAGCTTTTGTCGCTTGGCTACCAGTAATTGCTTTAGTTTTGAACAACGGTGCAATTTCTTTTGCTTCTTTTTCTGCACCTGGTAACGCTGGTAATTGTACCAATGGTTTACCAGGTTCTAAAGCTACTTTTGGCATTGTGGGATTACCCACGATTAAAACTTCTCCTTGGCTCGAATTTTGATGCCCTAACTTTTGTTTACGAGTTAAATCTAAGACTTGAATTGATGGCGCGGTGAGAATTGTATGCTTTTGAATTAAGTATTTGCCTTGTTCATCTTGCAGTGCCGAGAAGGGAACTAAAAACAAAGATTCTTGAGGAATAAAAATCACTTTTTCGCTTTCTTTGTTAGGTAAAATGTCGGCGATGGGTTTAATTAATAAGTCATGTAATTGTCTAAAAGAGTTTTTTGCCTTGGTGACATTTGGGTTAGCCGTAACTTGAATTCCGCCGCGTCCTCTAACACCAATTGATTGACGACTCACTGTCACTAATTCTGCAAGAGAAGTTTTATCTTTTTCTTGTAAGGGTCTGAGGTCAGTTATGCGAAAGCTAATTTCACCTGTGGGTTTTACTACCCAAATATATATTGCCTGGTCAATATTTCCGACTTTTCCTGAACCTCCTAAGTTAAAGATGGTTTTAGAATCAATCGAGTATTGAACGAGAGTAGCATTTTGCTGTTTAGCGATTTGTTTAAGAAGGGATAATGTTGGTTTTGCTACTGTTGGTAATTGTGGTGCATTACCGCGAGTTCTATTTCTAGGCTGGCGGGAAGATAATAAATCTATAAACGCTCTTGCTCTACCTCGTTCCGAAACTTCTAGAGCTTCATTCGTTTTATCTTGGGCAATTAAAACTCTTTGTAATAATTGATAAGCTTGAATTGGCTGCTCAAAAAATGATATTTTATAACTATCATTTTGTCCTAATCTTTCGCGCAGTGATTCCCAGATTTCAATGGAAGAGTATAAAGCTTTTTCTGCTTCTTGGAGTTTGCCTAACTCTATCAAAGGAATACTTAAATTATAGAGTGTAATTCCTTCCCCTCTAGTATATTTCGCCTCTCTCGTAGCTACCAAAGCTTGCTGATAATATTCTACAGACTTACTATAATTGTTCACTTGCAGATAAGCACTGCCCAAGTAGCCTAAAGTTTGACTTTCGTTGAGGCGATCGCCTACTGTTCTAGATACTGCCAAATCTTTTTCTAAATAATCTATTGCCTTTGCCGCCTCACCTTTATTAATATATGCTAGTCCAATATTTCCTAATGCTAATCCCTCGGATCTACGGTTAGATTGGGAACGCGCAATAGACAAAACTTGCTCATAGTAATGAATCGCTTTATCATAATCGTTGAGGTAATAGTAAATATTGCCAAGAGAGTTGAGTGTTTGACGTTCACTATCTTTATCTTGAATTATTCGAGCAATTTCTAAGCTCTGCTGATTGTATTGAATCGCTTGATTATAATCAGCAATAAAATAATAAGCACTGCTGATATGTCGTAGAAAATCTATAACTGCTGTACTATTAGTTAATTCTTTAGCAATGACTAAGCCTTTTTGAGAAACTTCAATAGCAGCAGCATAGTTTTCTAAATTAAGATAAGTCTCACCTAGATTTAACAGCGATATTAACTCACTTTGTCGGTTATTAGTAGCTCTCGAAAGTGCTAAAGCTTGTTGGTAATAATCAAGAGCTTGTGGTAAATTATTCAGGGCGGCGTAAGTTCTCCCTAAATTTCCGAGGGCGGCTATGCGATTTTGACTATCTTGGTTTTGCTGGTCTAGGGCTAAATATTGTTGATAATATTGTATCGCTTGATTGTAGTTTTTTTTGTAGGCGGTGAGCATTAGCTAACTTAACTAAAATTTCGCCTGCATTGGGGCGTTTAGGTAATTTTTGGATTATCTGCCAAGATTTTTCATAATAATCAATTGCTGTTTTATAGTTATTTTCCTGTTCATAACTAATTCCTAAAAATACCAAAGCAACAGACTCACCTTGACGATCATTAATTTGTTGATAAATACTTAAAGCCTGTTGTAAAGTTTGCCTTGCTGGAGTGATTTGTTTGTTACCTAAAAGTGCAACCGCTTGTCTAATTAATGTATTTGCTTGTTGTGCTTGGTTATTAGATGTTTGTGCTAATACTGGTGAACTAAAAAATAGTAAAGGCAAGTTTACCGGGGTAAGATAAATAGTCAAAATAGCTGTGAAAAATGCGGTTAAATTTATTTTGTGTAGGCGTAGCCCGTTGTGGAAATTGCTCATATTTTTATCTAGTATTTGATATATGAACAAAATAGATAGAGAAGGAAGATAAGGGAGAGTGCTTGTTATTTAGAATTACTATTGTAATCAGCTAAAAAACATTTAGTTTGCATATCTAAATTAAATTCTGATGGGGATGGATATATTGCCCATATTATGCAAATTGAATGTGCAGCAGCTTATCAATTAACGTTTTTGGTTTTGATCTCTTTCATAACTAAGAATGCCAAGAATATTAGTTAATCTCGACTCTGTTTCTTTATCATTGATCTCACGGGCAATGTTTAAACTCTGTTGGACATATTCTAAAGATTTATCATATTGTTTTAAGTGATAGTGAGCTTCACCTAATTTTTCTAGAAAAAACATTGCACCTGGTTTATCTTGTAAATTTTTGACTAGTGCTAAACCTTGCTGAGATACTTCAATAGCTGCGGCATAATTTTTGACTAAAATATGACCAATTCCTAAATTACCTAGTAATTCTTTTTCATTTTTTGTATCTTTATTTTTTCTAGCCAACACCAAGGCTTGTTGATAATATGTAATGGCTTGGGGATAGTTTTTGGCTTGTTGATAAGTATCGCCTAATAAACGGATAATGGCATATTCATTTTCTCGTTTTGGCAATTGCTGGACAATTTTTAAAGCGCGTTGATAGTAATTAATCGCGGTATCATAGTTAGTTTCTTTACCGTAAGTAATTCCCAACAATAGCAGCATTGCAGATTCACTTTGCGGCTTTTTTGCTGCTTGATAAAGTGTCAATGCTTTTTCAAAAGACTGTCTAGCTTCAGCAACTTTTTGATTGTTTAAATATTCCACACCTTGTTTGAAAAATTTGTCGGCTTCTACTTCTTGACTGTTTTGAGTTTGTGCCAATACCTGCGTTGATTGCAAGATGAAAGAATTTGCAGGGATAAATCCAACAGCTAATATCAGTGTAGTAAGTGCAGTTAAGCCAATAGTGCGATAAGACATGTGCTTTTACATATAAATATTTTGTTATGACTTACGCAACGCCAATATTGTCATTGCGGCCGGAACCGAGTGTAGAAAAGCAATCTCAATATCAGGGGGATTATTTCGCTATCGCTCGTAATGACGGAGTTACGTTATTTTTGCGTAAGTCCTGTTTGTAATTTATTACGTAAGTGGCTATTCTTAGCCAATACAGAGATAAATTTTAAGAATTCAATACTCTCCAATCAAAGTAAAAACCACTCAATCAACAGGACTGAGATAAGTTTTCATGGTTGTTAGCATCGCCTGACGCAGTGCTTGGGCTTTATCAGCATAGAGACGAAGTTATCAGCGTTGGAGAGAATTTTTGCGTATTGGATGATGCGATCGCAATTCCAGACGATTTTCCCATAAGAAATAACCTGGGAATATGGCAAACTTTCAGCTACTCATCTTGAATAATCAAGAGTTTTACTGTGATTTGCTTATATTCCCAGGACGGAAGTTTACTACTACTGCCAGTAAGAAAAATATCTTTATAGTAGTTGTGTTAGCGTCTAACTAAAGAAATAGGTTTTTGGCAGTTAATTGGATCAATAGTAGAATCGATCACACATTAGTTATTTGGCTTTTTGTGCCACTGTCCATCTTCGCCTTTTTCGTAATCGCGCTTTACTGCACTCCAAGCAACCCGAAAAGCACTTTCTTCATCATCATATTCTGTTTCCGCATTATTAAATGCAGCCCGGAATATTTCTTGGGCGTGTTTGGGTAAATGGTCTTTTACTGAATCTGGTAATTCATCAATTTGTTGATATGGCATAAAATATCAACCCCGCTATTTTAAAGCTGTGATAGTTAAGAAAACTTTATGGTTTGGGGATGATAACTCGAACTGCTATCCCAATAATCGGCTTGTTTAATATTGACTTGGAGTAATGCTAAATCCGGCTGATCTAAGCCTTGAGAAAACCAAGTCTCTAATTCTGGTTTCCATAATTCTGCCATTTTTTGACGGTCTTTGAGGAGTTGTGCTGTACCAGAAATGGAAACGTAACGCTGCTGTTCACAAGAGGAAAAACTCACATTCACCTGCTGATTCTGTTCAATTTCACTGACCCTATGGGAGTTAGCACTGGTAAAAAACCAGAGTCTCCCTTCTGCATCTATTTCATTGATTGAGTACATAGGACAACTGTGCAGACTACCATCATCATTGACTGTGGTCAACATTCCAGAGTTAATATCTTGGATTAATTCTTGCAGTTGTTGAACTTGGCGATCGCTGTTTGTAGAAACTGTCATAATCTTAGATTTTTCTGTTAATTTATTTGGATAGTTTTTTGATTACAACCAATATTCAATCCTGGTGCAATCTATTTTTTATTCTTAACGTTTACCTTAATTTATGGCTTGAGCCTAAAGACAGAATTTTGTTGCATAGACTAATATAATTCTGATTTATTTGAAAAGTCGGGGAGCTAAATTGTCCAAACATAATTAATACTTGAGATATAAATTTAAAATTCTCTCTGTGACTTTTGGATGATGGAAACAGTTAATAGTTTGATTACGCTTCTATAGTGATGAGTTGCTTGTAGAGGAGATATTTATAATGGAGTCTAACTTTGATTGGGAAAAAGTGAATTTACCGGAAATTGTTGAGGGGTTGAGCGCAATTATTTTTTCCCCGATGATTGTACCTGTGGCTGAGGTTATCAAACAACCTTTAGTCAAAACAGCTATTAAAGAAGGTATTAATCTATCACAAAGTTATCAAGAAGCGGTTACAGCAATAACAGATAATGTTCACACTCGACAAACAGAGCAAAATTATCGAAATCAGCCAATTTCTCAAACTTATTTAACAGATGGTCAATCGGCGATCGCTAAAGATTTGTTAAATATAATGTCTGATTTTAATGCCGATGTTTATAAAATGACTAACGGTGCTGCTGATTTACGGTTAATAATACCATTAGGGTTGGGTTTATTTGCACTTACTCAGTTAATCAAACAAGGTTTTAAGTTAGAAGATATACCTTGGTACATATTAGTCTGGTTTGCCTTTGATAGTTTCATAAAACTTAATGATACTGAAAACTCAACGTCAATCAACACAAATAAAAATTAATCAAGTCTGCCTAAATTATTGAGTTATTGACTTTGAAGCTCTTAATATTTCTATCAACGGTAATACAGTCAAATACCTTATAATTTCTTTAATGGAGATATATATCAAAATTGCAGTTTTGCAAGAGCAAATACGGGGGCAAAAATTGCAGTGATTCAAGCAGTACATACAAAGGTTAAAGGCAGAGCTAGATATAAAGTAGAAGAACTTCGCAATTCAGCAGCACTCAAAAATTATCTGGAGCGATCGCTATTAAATTATCCAGAAATAAAGTTTGTGAATGCTAATCCTTTAACTAGCAAAATTTTAGTCTATTTTCCTCAAGAAAAAAGCTATAAAGACATAGCGATTATTATCGAAAGTGTTTTATTAACTTACTCAGGTAAGAGTAAGTTACTTCCCACCAAGAAAAAAGATAAAAACTTAAAAACTCACAAACAAAAAGTTAATAATCATCAACCGCAAAATCAAGAAGACTGGTATTTAATCCCGTCCGATAAAGTTGTTCACAAATTAAATACCTCGCCAACATGGGGGTTATCCAGTGAATTAGCCAGTATCAATCTGCATAAATATGGTGCTAATGTCTTGGCACACACAGAAACACGCTCTGATTTAAGCATTATTATTGAACAATTTCAATCTCTACCCGTGGCATTACTAGGTGTAGCGGCGGGGGTATCGATATTCACGGGTGGAGTAATTGACGCGGCGGTAATTTTAGGTGTAGTAATTCTCAATGCTGCCATTGGTTACACCACCGAAAGTCAATCAGAAAAAATCATTCACTCCCTAAAAAATCGAGACCAACCATCAACATGGGTAATTAGAGACGGCAAACAGCGAGAAATCCCCACAGAAAATGTCGTTTTAGGGGATGTTTTAACCCTCAAACCCGGCAGTTATGTAGCCGCAGATGCACGATTAATTGAAGCCGATAACCTGAGTGTTGATGAATCTGCCTTAACAGGTGAAAGTCTCCCTGTCACGAAAATCAATGATTCCCTGATAGGCGATGATATCCCATTAGGCGATCGCTTGAACATGGCCTATAAAGGCACTTTTGTTACAGGTGGTCAAGGGCTGGCTGTTGTAGTCGCCACAGGGCAGAATACCGAAATGGGCAACATCCAACAACTTGTGGGCGAAGCCACCGCAATGGAAACTCCCCTCGCCAAACAATTAGACCAAGTAGGTAGCCAGTTAGTCTTAATCAGTATGGGTATTTGCGGTCTGGTCTTTGGTTTGGGCGTGTGGCGGGGATATGGTTTAGTACAGATGTTGAAATCATCCATATCTCTAGCCGTGGCTGCGGTTCCCGAAGGCTTACCCACCGTGGCGACTACCACCCTCGCCCTTGGTATCCGAGATATGCGCCGTAACCGTGTACTAGTAAGGAGTTTGAGTGCAGTTGAAGCCTTGGGTTCTGTGCAGACAATTTGCATGGATAAAACCGGTACACTGACAGAAAATAAAATGTCAGTCGTCGAAATTCAAAGCAACACCCATAACATTAAAGTTACAGACGGGGAATTTATCACCAAGGAAAAAACCATCAACCCCTACAGCAACGACGAACTATTAAAACTAATTCATGTCTCAGTTCTCTGCAACGAAAGCCAAGTCAGCCGCGAGAGAAATGGTCAGTATGAAGTCATCGGTTCCGCTACAGAAAACGCCTTGATTTATATGGCTATTAGTTCTGGGGTGGATATTATTGACCTGAGAGAAAAATATCCCTTAGTGCAGACAAACTTGCGGTCAGAAAATCGCAACTTGATGAGTACAATTCATCAAACCCACGATGGTAAAGAGTTTATCGCCGTCAAAGGTAGCCCCGCCGAAGTTGTGGAACTGTGCCAAACTTGGGTAAAAAATGGGCAAATTGTAGAATTAACCCCAGCCGATAAAAGTGCGATCGCTATTGAAAATGATCGTATGGCTGGGAAAGCATTACGAGTTTTAGGGATAGCTTATAACCAGATTAACCAGTCACAAACCAACAATAACCATGAAACAGACTTGATTTGGTTAGGTTTAGTCGGAATGGCTGACCCCATTAGGAAAGGTGCAAAAGAACTGATTGGGGACTTCCATCAAGCCGGAATTGCTACTGTGATGATTACCGGAGACCAAAGCCCCACAGCTTATGCGATCGCCAAAGAACTAGAATTAAGTCAAGAACAACAGTTAGAAATTCTCGACTCCAGCAACATCAATAATCTCACCCCCGAAGCCTTAACCGCCCTCAGCGACAAAGTAGATGTCTTTGCCCGCATCAGTCCCAGCAATAAACTGCAAATAGTCCAAGCCTTGCAAGCAGCTGGTAAAGTCGTCGCCATGACAGGCGATGGAATTAACGACGCACCCGCCTTAAAAGCCGCCCAAGTGGGTGTGGCTATGGGTAAAGGTGGTACAGATGTCGCCAGAGAAGTTGCAGATATTGTCCTGGAAGACGACCGCCTCGAAACAATGATTGTCGCCGTCAGTCGGGGAAGGACAATTTACAACAACATCCGCAAATCTGTACATTTCCTCCTCGCCACCAACCTCAGCGAAATCATGGTGATGACAGTAGCCACCGCCGCAGGTATTGGCGAACCCTTAAATGCAATTCAACTACTCTGGCTAAACTTAGTTACCGACATCTTCCCCGGTTTGTCCTTAGCAATGGAAGCCCCAGAACCAGAAGTTTTGAGTCAGCCACCCCGCAACCCCGACGAACCAATCATTAAAAAATCCGACTTTGGGCGAATCGTCTTTGAATCTGCTGGTTTATCTGTCAGTACCTTACTCGCTTACGCCTACGCTATCCGCAGATATGGTTTTAGCCCTCAAGCCAGTACAATTGCCTTTTTCACCCTAACCTCAAGCCAATTGCTGCATACAATTAGCTGTCGTTCCGAACATCACAGCGTATTTAGTAGAGAAAAACTCCCACGCAATGGTTATTTAAATACTGCCATTGTTGGTTCCTTTGCTATTCAAATTTTAGCGATCGCCTTGCCACCTTTGCGAAACCTCTTAAAGATTACCCCAATTAACTTTATCGATACCGCCGTCATTATTGGTAGTGCATTGTGGCCTTTATTATTAAGTGAATCAACAAAATCTATTCCGCCACAAAATCGCTCCTTACCCTCACTTCCTCCAAATAACAATGCAATACATTTAACTTAAACTCTGCGTCCTCTGCGTCTCTGCGGTTCGTAAAATCTTATGAAAAAAGACTTCATGTTCACATCAGAATCAGTCACCGAAGGACATCCTGATAAATTGTGCGATCAAATCAGCGATGCCATAGTAGACAGATTCTTACAACAAGATCCCTACGCCAGAGTCATTACCGAATGTGCCGCATCTACAGGCATATTATTTATTGCTGCCCGATTTGAACCAAATGCCAACGTAGACTTTACCAATATTGCCAGACAAATAATCGAACAAATTGGTTATGAACAAAAACAATTTAATAGTAAAACATGTAGTATTTTGACCAGCTTGCGAGAATTACCAGCCAGTCAAACTCACTTATTTGATGAAAAGAATTTATCTGATGAAGAGATTGAAAAAATTACTGTGACAAATCAAGTTACAGTCTTTGGCTTTGCCTGCAATCAAACCTATACACTTATGCCCTTGCCAATTTGGTTAGCGCATAAATTAGCCAGACAATTAAGTGAAGTCCGACACAAAAATATTCTACCCTATTTAACACCTGATGGTAAAACTCAAGTAGGAGTAGAATACCGCGATCGCCGTCCTTATCGAATCCATAGTATTACCGTCATTGCCAGTCAAAATAAAGCAGGTAAACCAGATTATCAACAATTACAAAATGATATTCAAGAAACAGTGATTAATCCTGTGTTTGAAAATGAAGAAATTCGCCCTGATGCCAAAACCCGAATATTTATTAATCCTGATGGGCCGTTTATTAAAGGCGGGCCAGCAGTGCATTCAGGCTTAACCGGCAGAAAAAATGCCATCGATACTTATGGTGAATATTCTAAACATAGCGGTTCAGCATTAAGTGGTAAAGACCCAATTAGAATTGATAGAATCGGCGCTTACATTGCCCGTTATGCAGCCAAAAATATAGTCGCCGCTAAACTTGCAGATGAATGCGAAGTACAACTCAGTTATTCCATTGGTTTGTCTCGTCCCGTGAGTATTCAAGTAGAAACCTTTGGTACAGGCAAAATTTCGGATGAAGAAATTACTAATTTATTAGAAAAGCATTTTGATTTCCGCTTGGCAGGAATTATTAAACAATTTAATTTAAGACATTTACCCACAATTAATCCAGGCGGTTTTTATCGCCAGCTTGCAGTTTATGGTCATGTAGGAAGAATGGATATAGATTTACCCTGGGAAAAAACAGATAAAGTCGGTGTGTTTTGAGATTAAATAACCGTCATTTGTCACTCTAAGCAGAGGAAAATTCAAAATCAGAGTTAGTCAAGAATATGAAAATTGGGGATGTGAGTCTATAAACACTCTGATTGAAGTTTAGAAAATCCCGGACATAGCGTGATTAACGAAGGCGACAGAATTTGCGATCGCTATCATTTTCTGGGTATTGCCAAGAATAGGCAAAATGGCTAACACCTGCTAATTGTGGTGCATACTTGCGTAGGGCTTGCATTTGGGCTTCTAGGGATGGGCGAGTACTGGTGGATTGTCCCCATGCGCCTGCTAAGGCAGGAATAATTTTTGTCCCCGGTTTGGCAGCACTAATCACCCGTTGCACTTGCTCGGCAATGCAGCTAACATCACTACAAGTTGCATAAGCCATTGCGTGCCATTGCAAGTTACTGGGAAATCTATCCCAAGGTTGCAAGCGGGAATCATAGCCTTGTCCCACCATTTGGTTGCCATCGGGGAAAAACACTACTCCGGCGGGAATGCCTAGCTGCTGTGCTGGGTAACTGGCTAAAGCGACAAAATCTAAGATACCTTGCATAGCATGGGCAACCATTAACTGCCAGAGTTCAACTTGCAAAGTCGGTTGTCTGTCAGTTGCTGGTAACAGTGCTTTTTCCTGTGGTGGTGGAATGCGCCCTTGCCACATCGGTTCCCCTTGTTGGGGATACAGTTTATCAACTTCATCAATATCTCCGGCGGTGACATATCCCTTACTCAAGAACCGCCGCATCAAATCCAACCCTTTAGTATTCAAAGCCCGCCGAAATAAAGCTTCTTGAGTAGCTGGGGTAAATAGCCATAAATCCGTGACTTTTGTGGCAATAGAATCCGTACCGGCTTGTCTGGGATAACGCACATAATCAAATAGCAAACCATCCGGGCGACGGCGTAGTACTTGCTGTACCATCTGGAAGTAATCGCGTTTGGCTTGCATATTGTAGGGATCGATAAATACCTGCGAACCGTTATCTACAACATATAAACTAGTTTGCCCCTTGCCATTACGGGCGATCGCAGATTCTCGATCTGCTCTTTTGGCGTAAGTATAGCCAAAATTGATGGTAAACATCCAGGAATAAACCTTGAGTCCCCTTTCTCGCCCTTTTTGAATCGCTACAGAAAGTAAATCCATCTTTTCCGTCCCTGGAGTCCGGAGTACGGAAGGCCAAGCTGTAGGATTATCAGATGCGGGCAATAATACCTGCCCATCATAAAATGTTTCTATATAGATTTGGTTATAGCCGCGGTTGACCATCCGATCCATAATTTGGTCAATTATCCCTGGTTGAATGTCACAGGGATATAAACGCAACCAAACAGCTTGAATTTTGGGCCAAGTACGATTGCGACATTTTTGTACATCTTGGGCGTGTTGGCGTACTAGCTTTTGATATTGGCTTTGGGCATCGCGATCGCCTTTGAGTGCCAACAAACGTAATTTTTCCTTTGTTTGCGCCGCCGTGGTTGATAACTGACAATCTTGGTTAACTTGTGCTTGTGCTGGTTGGCTGATCAAGTTAGGCAGCAAAAGACTACTACTAAAAACCACAACCCACAAGCGTTGCCATAATAATTTTGCGGAACGGTTAGATATGCCGACAAGGTAGATGTACAAATTCACGGGCATTGAGGATTAAGGTGTATCAATTGTTATAGCAAGAGGTATCAGATGAAAGTATTAGTATTTCTAGCGTTGACGCTGAGAAAATCCTCTTTCATTTAAATACAGCTATTGCATCTAAGAATTACGCTATGACACGAAAAATTAAGGATGTAGGGGTATAGGGGTGTACTTCGACTGCACTCAGTAACTAGGGTTTAGGTATTAACAACCCTTACACCCCTATACCCTTACCCTCTTACACCTAGTCTCAACCGATAATCTTTGTGCGTAAGCCCTAACAGATATAACTTTGTCAAAATAAATAAATCAAGAGTCCAAAGTCATAACTCTGGACTCTTGAATCTGAAAAAATATAACTAAAGGAATAGTTAAGCACCACGCTTCAGTGCAGACTCTACTTGCTGAAACTCCTGTTCTAGACGACTTTTCAGTTTTTGCGGAACTGGACGGTTTGGGTAAGAACTGTAGTGTCCCGCTAGAGAGTTAAGGGCGGTACGCATGGTTGTAAAAGAACTTAAACCAGAAATTGAACCAGCGCGTTGATAGCGGGCTGAGAAATCGTTAATTTTTTGCCGCGCATCTGCTTGAAGTTCTGCTTTATCCGGTGAATCGTCAGTTACTTCTAGGGCTTTTCTTAGGGTACTCACTACAGTCAATGTGTCTTGGCGATAATCCCCTGTTAAGCTATCAGGGCTAGAACAACCGATTAAGCCAATAGCTAAAACTAAAACCAAAGCAAGCAGACGCGACCAATAGCGTTTCATAAGCATTATTTGAAACTACACATAAATCATCGTCCATCCTATCTTGGAATGGTATCTAGGGGATCATGAGAAGCATGAAGGCTACAATCAGCAACAAATTTTATCAAAGAGGTGAGTATTCCAGATTCCGTATGAATTCTGACTCCTGACTCCTGACTTCTGAATTCTTCTTCACACTTTTTGATACAAAGTATCTCTTTGTTGGTAAGGTCTTCCTAAAGATGCGATCGCAGTTTGTAAGGTGTCCACTTCCATACAAGTACCACCCACAGCACCAGCCATTGTGGTGATGTGTTCTTCCATCAATGTGCCACCAATATCGTTACAACCCCAAACTAACGCTTCTGTTGCCCCAGTTAACCCTAACTTTACCCAACTGGGTTGATGGTTAGGAATCCAATTACCTAAGTAAATTCGCGCGACTGCACCTAAAAGTAAAGCATCCGCTAAAACTGGTTGATCACGTCCTACCCGACGGCGTAAAGATTTTGGCGCTTCTTGACCCACAAAGGGTAATAAAATAAATTCTGTAATACGTGCTGCATAGCCTTGATTAATGGCTGTTTGTTGGAGCGATCGCAATTTTTCTAAATGCCCAATTTGTTGTTCTGGGGTTTCGATATGCCCCGATAACATGGTACTGGTGGTAGGTAAACCTAATTTATGGGCTGTGGAGATAATTTCTAACCAAGTCGCTGTGTTAATTTTCTCAGGACACAATACTTTTCGCACTTCATCATCCAACACCTCAGCCGCCGTTCCTGGCATGGAACCAACACCAGCATCCCGCAAAGCTGCGATCACCGTTGCATAATCTAGCCCGTCATTTCTGGCGATAAACTGCACCTCTTGGGGCGAAAAGGCGTGTAAGTGAATTTGAGGAAATTCCTGTTTAATAGTTTCAACTAACTTCAGGTAATAAGGTAAAGATTTCCCGTCAATCTGTGCTTGGGGGTTTAATCCGCCCTGCATACAAATTTCCGTTGCCCCCCGCCGAACTGCATCTTGGGACTTTTCTAAAATTTGCCCCCAGTCTAACCAATACGCACCAACATCATCGCTATCTCGGCGGAAAGCACAAAAACTACAATGCTGTTCGCAAATGTTAGTAAAATTAATATTACGGTTAATTACGTAAGTAATAGTGTCGCCTACCTGATTGTAGCGGAGTCGATCAGCTGTGTGACGAATTGCCGCGATCGCTTCTTGTTCAGTCTGCCTTAACAACAATACTCCCTCTTGAGGAGATAAATCGTATCCCATTAAGGCACGCTCAAGAATGTTTGTAACAGAAGTGTTGATCACAATTAATAACTAAAAATGTATTGTTTTTAGTAAACCCTGGCTGTTTTTTAATCCTATAACTTTTATCAAAACAAAATTCAGGGGTCAGAAGTCAGAATTCAGTAGGGTAATTCGGTACAACATTTCGGCAGACTCCGTGTATCGTTGGCGGCATCGCTCCTGAATTCTTCTTTACTGCTCTTATCTAGCGAAGATATAGGGCTTTGTCTAGGAATTTTCATTTATACATTATAAATCTAAGATTTATTACTTAAGAAAATTTGCTAATCGTAAAAATACTTATTAAAAAATATTTGATGTTTTTTAATAGAAAATTCAGTAGTTATACGGAAACGATTTATTCGTGATTCAGATAAACTCTATTAGCTCCTGAGTTATTACCTACTTATTTTTACATAGTAGTACTAATTCTGTAATTACCTAATTATTGCACCTACTTGTTAGGTGCATTTGTTTTATAAGTGATCTGACTTATATGATGTTCGGCAACAAACTCATCATTAAAATCGCAGGGGGCAAGAAGTGCTTATGACAGGAAATTTCAGCGCCCCTTTGCAACTTACTACCATCCAAGGTGAGAAACTCAAACCCATCGGTGGAAAGAGGGAACAAACAAACTTATCCTGTTGCCTGTTCCTGGCGATGTTTTGAGCTTGTCAAAGGGTTTCCTCTCCGGCAGGGAGTTGAGCTAATTTCCTGTTATGGGTAAACTTGGGGATAAATAAATTATGTAAAGAAACATAAAATAGGTTAGCATTCTGATTTTCTCTTCCCCTCCGAAATTTAGCTTTATGAGAAACAGCCCAAGCAATACATTATTATCAGTGCCATCTGGCGGTTTGCAGATTTCAGAATTTCCACCTCCCCAGCTCATAACAGATAAAACAAAAATTTATTTTTCGCTGATCATTCCTACTTATAAAGAACGTGAAAACATCGTTAGGCTCGTCAAAGTACTGAGTGAACTGCTAGAGGAAGTGATTCCCGATGATTATGAGTTAATTGTGGTAGATGATGATAGTCCCGATCGCACTTGGGAAGTCGCGCAATCAATGATGGCAGAATATCCCAATTTGCGGGTGATGCGTCGCCAACAAGAACGGGGATTATCTTCAGCAGTTATTCGGGGTTGGCAAGTTGCGAGGGGAAGTGTGTTAGGAGTGATTGATGGGGATTTGCAACATCCGCCAGAAGTATTGGCACAGTTGTTACGCAGTATTGAACAAGGTGCAGACTTGGCTGTTGCTAGTCGTCATATAGACGGTGGTGGGGTAAGCCGTTGGAGTGCGGTAAGACGTTTTTTATCTCGTGGCGCTCAAGTTTTGGGTTTGATTTTCTTACCAGGGGTATTAGGGAGAGTTTCTGACCCGATGAGTGGTTATTTTATGGTGCGTCGCCGTTGTATTGCAGGGGTGACACTTAATCCCGTAGGCTACAAAATTCTCTTAGAAGTAATTGCTAGGGGAAATGTAGCAGAAATCGCGGAGGTGGGTTATGTATTCTGTGAGCGCAAACAAGGTGAAAGCAAAGTTACCTGGAAGCAATATGTAGAATACTTGCATCACTTATTGCGTTTACGGCTGACTACAACACAAGTGGGACAAAAATTTTCTTTTCCTATTGGTCGATTTCTCCGCTTTGGCTTGGTAGGGCTAAGTGGTGTATTTGTAGATATGGCAATACTTTATTTACTGAGTGACCCATCGACCTTAGCTTTACCGTTGACACGCAGTAAAATCATTGCGGGTGAAATTGCCATTTTCAACAATTTTTTGTGGAATGATGCTTGGACATTTGCCGATGTGGCGATGCAGCAGCAAGAATGGCATCATCGTGCAAAGAGGTTTTTGAAATTTAATTTGGTGTGCTTGGCGGGGTTGTTAATCAATGTTTTGGTGTTAAATTTAGTGTTTAATTTTGTGATTCCCAATCGTTATATTGCTAATTTGATTGCGATCGCAGTTGCGACTATCTGGAATTTTTGGGTGAATTTAAAACTGAGTTGGCGCGTAACTGATGTGAAATGAGGGAGTTCGTTGTTTGAGGGGAAGGGAGATAAAAAAGGCAAGGGGGACACGGGAGACAAGGAAGACAAGGGGGATATAAGTGTTATTGATTTCTTTTTTGGATGACCCTAAATGAACTTAAATTTACAAATCAAGTCAAAATAGCAAAGAGTTGACTTGTAAATGGCGCGGCTATGAAAGTTTTGTTTTGGAGTGCATCGAAGTTTTATCAAAATGCGATCCTGTTGTTATCTACCTTTGCTAACCGCCGCGTTACCCCACAAACCATGTCGGGACATTGGCATTTTGTGACTAATAGTCGCTGGTTTCATCCTTTGCTGTTACTGCTGTGGTTGATTATCGGTCTGGGTTTGCGGTTAACTAATTTAACAGCCAAGCCACCTTGGACTGATGAATTTTCGACTTTAGTGTTTAGCTTGGGGAATAGTTTTTTACCAGTACCCTTAGACCAAGCGATCGCACCTGATATTTTATTACAACCATTGCAACCCCAAGCAAGTGATACTATCCAAGATGTTTGGACGCACTTGAGCCACGAAACTAATCATCCGCCACTATATTTTTTCTTGGCTCATTGGTGGATGCAGTTATTTCCCACACAACAAGGTCTAGTTTCATTATGGGGGGCGCGATCGCTCGCCGCAATCTTTGGTGCGATATCTATTCCCGCTATTTATGGTTTAGGATGGCTAACTTTTCGCTCTCGCTTGATTGCACATATCGCTGCTGCCATTATGGCGGTATCACCCTACGCAATTTTTTTGGCACAAGAAGCACGTCATTACACTTTAGCAATTTTGTGGGTAATTGCATCTTTGGCTTGCTTCATTATCGCTACACGCCACATTCAAAATCGGACACCGTTACCCATCACTACAGCACTAGCTTGGGTAGTAATTAACGCTTTCGGAATTGCGACACATTACTTTTTTGTTCTTACCCTTGGTAGTGAAGCTTTAGTATTACTTTTCCTCGGTTGGCGACAACGTAATTTTATCTCTCCACCTTGGCGGCGAATTTATGCGGTTGCTGCTGGGACTGCTGTTTCAGGCATAGTTTGGCTACCCATATTTTTAGAGAATAACTATGGTGATAAATTAACCGATTGGATACAACAACCGCGTCAAGGATTTGAATGGCTAAACCCATTCTTTCAAGCCTTTGCTGCTTGGGTGACAATGCTATTTTTATTACCAATTGAATCCCCACAACTAGCAATTATTTTAATTTCTGGTTTAGTAATGTTGATTTTCTTTATTTGGTTTTTACCAATATTGATTCGGGGCATCAAAGTGCAATTACAACAACCAGAAACTCAGGTGATTTGGGGAATTATTTTAGCTGCGATCGCTTTATTTTTTGTCTTCACTTATTTCCTGGGAATTGATTTAACTAGAGGCGCACGTTATAACTTTGTTTACTTTCCGGCTGTCATACTTTTACTCGGAGCCAGTTTAGCAGTTCGTTGGCAAACTCAGCACAACAATTATAAAATCACAGGTCAACAAGCCCTAGCTATAATTTGGCTAATGGGGTTTTGTAGTGCCGTCACTGTAATTTGTAATTTGGGATATCAAAAATACTATCGTCCTGATTTATTTTTACAACTCATCAGACAAACATCTCAAGTTCCGGCAGTAATTGCCACTACTCAAATTACTCATGTCCAAATAGGTGAAATGATGGGTGTTGCCAGAGAATGGAAAATTCAAAATCAACCCTCACCATCACTACAGTTTATTCTTGCTCATCAAGACCAAGACCCAAATAAATCTACAAACACCCTCAATAATATTTTAAAAACCTTACCAAAACCTTTTGATTTGTGGTTAGTAAATTTCCATGCACCCATAGCAGCAGAAACCGAAAAATGTATTGCTGAAACTAAATCTTTACCAGCAGTCAACGGCTATGAATACAAGATTTATCATTGTGAATAGTCAACTAAAATACCATACAAACTCAAGCAAAGCTGGCAAGTCACTGTTACAATACGACCAATTCACTCAATTAAACGAGACACACAGCTTATGATTACTCAAATGATGGTTCAACCCTCATTCTGGGTAGAATCTGGAATCAAACTCAGTCAAATTAGAAACGTATATTTATTTAAATTCGCTGAAGAATTACAGTCTCGACTCGAAGAGTTGTCCGAGAAGAAAAAAGCCGGATTGCTAACTTCAGAGGAAGATGCTGAATTGGCTGGTATATTAGAACTTGATAGAATTTTTACTTTGCTCAATGCCAAAATCATTTCTGAATCATGACAGTCAGTGATGCCAACAAAAAATTAGTCAGAGAAAGAGCTAAATTTCTTTGTGAATTTTTTTAATTGTAAGTTTCAGGAATACCCACAGGTGATAAACCAGCGATCGCTCGCAAATTTTGACAACGAATTAACTCGGTAAAATTTAACCCAGAACGTTTTTCTATTTTTGCCATTGCTTCAATAGCAGATAGTAAAAATTGAGCCGCTTCTGTTTCTGAATAACCCCGACGTTGGGCGATTTTAATAGCTGCTTTATCTGCATTTAACTCTGATTCTGATGATTTATTGCTGCGCCAAATGCGGAAAGCTGCGATCGCACTTAATCCCACAGCCACACCCACACCCACAGCATCCGACTGTGAGGATTCAATTAATCCTGCCAACAATCCCAGCAGCACTACACCTTGATAAATATCCGGTTTAAACCATCTCACCCCACTCAACCAACTCACTTTCTGCAACAGCAATAAATCCCGTTGTGGCTTGGTTAAACGTCCCCACAAATCAAAATTAATACATATCGGTCTATACTGTTGCCAAGGTAAGGGAAAAGTAGCATCAATTACCTGTGCCTGTTCTGGTTTACTGACGATTTTAATTGTCATTCTCCCAGAAGCCGGCATCACATCTAATAATCGGCGAATTTCAGCATTCTGTTCCATTTTTGTGATTTTTGTAAGAAATACAGGCAAAATAATGCTTAGAATCACCTCTTAATTTTCTATTAGTCCGCGCAGGCGGACTTTGTTTTCATAGCCGCGAATTCCATTCGTCGGGGCTTAAGGTGACTTTAGACAAATTAAGAGTTGTAAAAAAACAGACGAATTTAGCAAAATACCCGATAAACAGATATATATTAATTCGGGCTGATATGCTGCCTACTGAGATTAAATTTTAAATTACATGGACGCTTTTGCTCCCATCCCACCTGAATGGACATCTAAGGCAGTTCACGCCTATGAATTTTGCTGTCCTACCTGCCGTTCTAGTAGTTTAGAAGCATTACAGGTTTGGATCAATCGGCGATCGCCTGTATTCTCAGAAGAACATCGCCGCAAATGGCAAGAGTTTTATCAATGCCATTGTGGTTGTGTATGGTGGGCTTGGAGTAGCGACAGACCGCCATCAGATTTAGTCAAACCAGAAGATAATTTTAATTTGTGAAAATCGTGCTTAACTCTGATTTGTCACTATAAAGAACGTAAAAAACCTAAGTCAAATTCGTGGACGAATATTGCCAGTAAGATAAAAAGCTATTTTCAGCAGTTTGTTTATAGTTAGAGGCGTGTTCGATATCAGGCGAACACGCCATCTTGATTTACCAATTAAAAAACCCACACCACCGAATCAATATACAAAGATATGGGTTTTCAAATGATAAGGAACAATTCTGTTTAGTAATAACAGTAGTTAATTCGATGGTCGTAACTCGGCTTGAATTTGCTCACCAATTCTGATCGCTTCACGCCGAATTTGCTCAGTATTAACTGTGAATACCCTACGCTCAGACATCAGAACCTGACCATCTACAATCACAGTATCAACATCTTGGGCTTTCGCTGCATAAACGAGATGGGAAATAACATCGTAAAGAGGAGTCAAGTGTGCAGATGTGAGGTCTACTTGAATTAAATCTGCTTGAAGCCCTACCTTAATTGCACCAATTTTATCTGCCAAACCAAGAGCTTCTGCACCTCCCAAGGTTGCCATCCGTAAAACTGTCTTGGCAGGTAAAGTAGTGGGGTCAAGGGTTTTGCCTTTATGGATAAGGGCAGTAAGACGAATTGCTTCCCACATATCCAAATCATTATTGGATGCAGCACCATCCGTACCCAGCCCAACCTGAATTCCCGCCTGCACCATTGCTGGAACTGGTGCAAAGCCAGAAGCCAACTTCAAATTAGAGTCAGGATTATGAATCACGCCAACACCGCGTTTTGCCATCAGCTCAATTTCACTTTCATTAGGCCAGACTACATGGGCAGCAAAAACGCGCGATTCCAGAAAACTGAGATTTTCTAGATGTTGTACTGGGGTGGCATTATAGCGTTGTTGGATGTCTTGGACTTCGGTTTGTGTCTCTGCCAAATGAATAGTCAAAGGCACATCATATTGACGTGCTGCCTGTATAGCCTGTGTTAGATGTTCTGGCGAGACAGTATAAGGGGCGTGGGGAGCGAGGGCAGGGATAATTCGTGGGTTACGTCCTTTCCAGCGTTTCACGAAATCCACAGCCGCAGCAAACGCATCATCCCAACCACGAAAACCAGGGCTAGGGAAATCTATAGATGAAGGTGCAATTACAGCCCGCAGTCCACATCTCTCAACTACTCTAGCTGCAACATCCGGTTTGAAGTACATATCAACAAACGTCGTAGTACCACCACTAATCATTTCCCAACAAGCCAGTGTCTCGCCAACACGGATGAAATTTTCGTTAACGAACTGTCCTTCTGCGGGAAATATATAATTTTGTAGCCAATCTTGTAAGCTTAAATCATCCGCTAAACCGCGAAACAAAACCATTGCGGTATGAGAGTGACCGTTTACCAGTCCTGGCATCAGTACTTTACCTTCACCTGGTAATCTCTTAGAGGCTCTGTAAGCTGCCAAAATTTTATCTTGTGTATCTACGGCAACAATTTTGCCGTTGTTGATGGCTACCGCTCCATTTTTAATTACGGGTTGTGCATCATTCATGGTGACAACAAAATCACCGCCAACAATCATTTCTACTTGCTGTCTGTGTTGATTGCCCCAACGATAATTATATTGGGCAAGGGCTACTTGACCTGTAAAGGCAATAAACACTGTACAGACAAATAAGATAAGTAGTCTGTAGTATTTTGGAAACTGGCGTTTCACTCTATATCTTCCTTACTAATTTTTGTTCGTCGTGGGAAAATAGGTCTAATTCTTAACCTAGAATTAAACAGTAATTTTACTGGCACTAATTAATATACAAATAACCTGAAATATTTCTGATAAATATTTATAACAGGCCCATTATGTGGAGTGAAATTTGATATCAAGCGCCGCCTTCCCACGTTGTTTTCTTTATGTCACACTAAAAAGCGGAAATCAGACAAAGGTTATTAACCATGAGTGCTATAGAAGAACTAGAGAAAACATGGCACGATCAAGCACTATCAAGCATTATAAATATGATAAAAGCACCTGATGGTGACTTTGATAGTCTTGGTAAACTTGCAAATGCCGTTGGAGATGAGCAAAGTTTACAAAAATTAGTAGAATTTCTTCGTACTACTCCTCAAGGACAGCAAGCATTTGAGCAACGTCCCAGATTGGATAATGTGGATTTAGAAACACTCTATCGTTTACCAACTAATACCTTGGGATATGCTTACGCTAATCATCTGCTCAAAAATAATTTGAAACCTTTAGCAGCAGGAAAAGTAGAGGATGATTATCAATTTTTAGGAGCGCATCTCACAGAGACACATGACATTTGGCATATTGTCACTGATTGCAAAACAGATATTTTCGGAGAAATTCAATTAGAAGCTTTCTATGTTGCCCAACTACAATTTTCACGTTTTTGGTTGGGTTTATTAGCTAAGAATCTTGTTAAAGCTACTATTTACAATATTGAGGTTTCAACAAAATATATGGATGCAATTACCAGAGGATGGCTAATGGGAAAACAGGCTCAACCTCTATTTGGTGTGGAATGGAGTCTTTTATTGGCAAAACCACTAGAGGATATTCGTACTTCGTTTAATATAATTCTTTCTGAAGCTTAACGATAGTCTAGATTTAGGCATAATCAGTAGTCGAACTCACATTAAATAAAACCCCACCTAAAGGTGGGGTTTTATTCATCTCATCCAAAACTGAAATCTAGAAAGAGAAGGTGGTACGCAATGTACCTACGTAGATAGTATCGTTATTGTCGTTATGTTCTGGGTTGAAGATAACCAACAAGCCAGGAGTCACTAAGATGTTATCGCTGACTTTGATTTTATAAAGACCTTCTAAATGATAAGAAGTGTCTCTGTCGGTATTTGCTCTAGTACCAAAATTTAGGTCAGTAACTTTGGGTGGTTGACCAAAAATGATGCCCAAGGTGTTACCTTCTCTACCCAGATCTTTGATAGATAAATTAGCAGCCCAATACCAAATATCTGCACTGCCAGAGGTTGTACCCTGTACAGCTTCCGCATCTGTGTAGCCTACCCAACCACCAACACCAATGTTGTCAGTAGGGCGGAAGTTAGCCATGAAACTGTAGTTATTAGCTGTGGTACCAATATTACCAAAAGGTCTGTTGGAAAGAGAACTACCTTGGCTACCAAACAAGTTGACATCAATATCAGCACCATCATTTTGATAAGTGCGAGAGTAGGCAAAACCAACGTTGATCTGTTTGCTTGGTTTAAAGTCTATTTGACCAAAGTAGGCATTAGATCCGTTGAACAGACCATTACCTTGAGAGGGGTCACTAGCGTTGGGCGCAAGATACGCACCTGTGAGGCTAATAGGGCCTTTGGGGTTGACTGTCACAGTCAAACCAGCGCCACCAGGAGATGACGCACGATAAATTTGGCTGAAACGTCCAAAGCGTGAAATTGCACCTGTACCACTGCTTCTTAAATCTGGGTTGAAGACATTGACGTTATCCCATAATTGTGCGCCAAACGCATCAACCTTGACTCGCACTGCATCACTTCCCAGGTTGAATTCATAGTTAAGTTTATCAATTTCAACGCTGTTACCGTTGTCACCATCATGGCCTAAGCGAGTCATGTTGGTTCCTGTAACAGAAGTACCAAATGGGGTAACATTTCGAGCTTGTAAACGAGTTTGCAATCTATCTGAACCTGTGAAGCTGGTATACAAGTTCAACCGCACCCGGTCAGCAAAGATCACGTTTTCATTTAGATCGGCATTGTTGCTGGAATCTGTGTCTGTATCAGCGCGATCATCACCAAACGGTGCAGCTATGGTAAAGATTGCTTCCCCAACCAACTTGGTAGTAGTAGAGAATTGGTTTGCTTCTAACTCAGCAGTGCGAGCTTCTAGCGCATCTACCCGACCACGTAGAGTTGCCAATTCCGCAGAAAATTCTTCTTGTAAACGCTGTAATGTGGCTAAATCTTCTTTGGTAACTAAATCGGCTGTAGCTGTCGCAATTAGTTCGTTAACCCTGTCTAAACAAGCATTCAAACCAGCCGCAAACTCATAACGAGTTAAAGCCCGGTTACCCCGATATGTACCGTTGGGATAACCTGCAATACAACCGTAACGTTCTACTAAAGACTGTAACGCTTGGAATGCCCAATCTGTTGGTTGTACATCCGAAAACTGGGATACGGATGTTACTTGACCCATACTGTCATTTTGTTGGGTTAATTGTGCAACAGTTGTAATCTGCTCGTTAGCTTCTCCAGCTAAGGCGCTGTTAGCTGCTAATAAAGACGCAGCCAAAATTGCTGGACTAACTTTTAATACATTCCAGAAAGAATTTCTCATGATTTTGTTTGCTTTCACTCACACCATACCGTCAAAGTTTATGGGTATTTCCCTTATTATTTTTTAAGGGAAAATACCCATAAATCTTGTTTTTATTATATCACGTAGGTGTGATTTTAGAAAGTGAAAGTTGTGCGGAGTGTACCGACATAGATGGTATCGTTTCGATCGTTATTTTCAGGATTGAAAATCACCAACAAGCCAGGAGTCACTTGAATGTTGTTGCTAACTTTGATTTTGTAGAGACCTTCCAAATGATAAGCTGTGTCTCCATCTCTACGATTAGCAACAGGAGTATCCGTAACTGTTGGCTGCTGACCAAATACAACACCTAGTACGTTACCTTCTTTACCAAAATCTTTGAGGGCTAAGGTTCCAGCCCAGTAGACAACTTCTGCATCTCTACCTCTATTTGGGCCAGTTTCGGCTACAGCATTGGAGTAGCCAGCCCAACCACCAATGGTTAATTTAGAACTAGGCTGAAAGCTCGCCTGTATACCGTAGTGATTACCTGTGGTAGCAACACCAGTACCAAAGGGAGCGATCGCATTGAAACTACCAGTATTTCCTGTGAAATTAACGTTGTTAGTTCCACCATTTCTGGCACCGTCATAAGTATGGGCGTAAGCGAAACCAATATTAAAGGCTTTACTGGGTTTAAATTCTAGTTGTCCAAAAGCTGCATAGTCGCCGTTGAACAAGCCAAAACCTGCATCGGGGTTACTGGCTTTAGATGCTAAATAAGCTCCGGTCAAGCTAATAGCACCTTTAGGGTTGAGAGTAACTGTTAAACCAGCACCACCAGAACCTAGACGATAAATCGGGCTGAAACGTCCGTAACGTGAAATTGCACCTGTACCACTGCTTCTAAAGTCTGGGTTGAAAACGTTGACGTTCTCCCACAACTCAGCAGTGTTGGCATCAACTTTTACCCGAATATAATCGCTCAAATTGAAAGCGTAGTTAAGTTTATCAACTTGAACTTGGTTAGAAGTATTGTCTACAAAAGCCAGGCGGGTTTGATTTGTACCAGTTACATTGGGTGTAGCATTGACGTTATTCCCAGATTGTAACCGGACTTGCAGTTGATCTGTGCCTGTGAAGCTGCTTAATAAGTTTAAACGTACCCGGTAGTCAAAAGTAGTGTTAGAAGTTAAATCCCGTGTTGGTGTCTGAGGATTGGGTACTGCTTGGTTGTCACCAAAAACTTGAGTTGCGTCAAAAACTGCTTCACCAACTAACTTGGTGGTAGTAGAAAATTGGTTTGCTTCTAATTCAGCAGTGCGAGCTTCTAGCGCATCTACTCGACCACGCAGAGTTGCCAATTCCGCAGAAAACTCTTCTTGTAAACGTTGTAATGTGGCTAAGTCTTCTTTGGTAACTAAATCGGCTGTAGCTGTCGCAATTAGTTCGTTAACCCTGTCTAAACAAGCATTCAAACCAGCCGCAAACTCATAACGAGTTAAAGCCCGGTTACCCCGATATGTACCGTTGGGATAACCTGCAATACAACCGTAACGTTCTACTAAAGACTGTAACGCTTGGAATGCCCAATCTGTTGGTTGTACATCCGAAAACTGGGATACGGATGTTACTTGACCCATACTGTCATTTTGTTGGGTTAATTGTGCAACAGTTGTAATCTGCTCGTTAGCTTCTCCAGCTAAGGCGCTGTTAGCTGCTAATAAAGACGCAGCTAAAACTGCTGGACTAACTTTTAGTACATTCCAAAAAATTTTGCTCATTATCTTAACTCTCACTCACACCCACTAGTGCAATATATGGCTGTATTTTGGCTACAATTGCTGCTTTTTTTCAGGGTATTCACTAATAATTACAGGCATCAATATATCAGAAGGGATGCAACCAACACAAGTTAATAAACATTGTTTTTAACTATAGTTTGGGTAGTAAATTTATTTGGTAAACGCAAAATAATCCGCCGCTTGTATCTTAACAATACCCCTTCTTCTTCAAATTGTTGTAATAGTCTGGTAATTGTCACCCTAGTGGTGTTTAAAACTTCGGCAATTTCTTGATGGGTGATGTTGATGTCGATAACTCGATCTTGTTCAACATTCCGTCCAAATTTGTCACTCAGCCAAACCAAAAATTTCCATAAACGCAGGGAAATGGGCTTGAGATGGACAATGCTTAAAAGCTCTTCTGATTGTTGAATATGAGCAAATAAACCTGCTATATCTTGATGCCAGAGATAAGCAGGTACAATACTTACTTCGACACTGGTTAGACATTCAATTTGGTAGGGTTTGACTTTCGATAGGGGAGAGCCAATCAAATCTCCTGGCCCCCAATAACCTAAAGTGATGAAGGTTCCATCCTCAGCCCAAGTGAGGGTACGAACTGCACCACGTTCGATGCGCCAGATGACCTCGTTTCTTAGGGGAATAATTTCTTTGCGGGCAAAGATTTTTAGTGATAATTGTTCACTAACAGATGCCGTGGATAATGTTGGTGTCAAACTAGTAGATGTCATTATAAATTTTATGGTATCTGGTGAAAGTTTTGATTTTTTACAAGGCGATCGCAGCAAAATTATTGAGGTTAATTTCTAACAGCTATTTGCTTGATAAATTTATAATAATTTCTAGCTAAATAATAAATGTTTGATTATGTGGCTAATTGAATATTTTGATATGTTTTGTTAGTAGATATTGTCGTTTTTGTGATAGAGATAACCGCAGGTTTTGGTGGTGCATTTGGTGTTTTGTCAGGCCAATTAGAACCAATGGGAACTTGACGAGTTTGCAAAAATTCTTCACCCGTGGTAGAGGTAACTACAAATTGTCTGGTTTCCATTGCTTGGTTTTTTCTTGTCCCATTTGTTTCACCTGGATGTTGTATAGATAAAAACATAGTTGTTTGATCATTTGTGAAACAAGGGCCTGTAGTTTCACATTCCATTGGCCCCATTGCAAATAAAAATGCTTTGCCTGCATCTCCACCACTAGTAGGGATAAACCACATAGAATTATTGCCAAACAACCCAGATAAACTCACAGATTTTCCGGGTTCTGTGTTGCGGTTGTTCACGGCGTTATTGAGTTTGGTGGTGGAAATATCTGTCACCATCCAGACATTACCTTGACGGTCTAGTAATAAGTTATCTGGATTGGCAAAACCCATCCCACCTGCGGCTGGTTCTCCACCTGTGGCTAACATTTGCCAACGAAAACTCATAGCGGCGGGGTCTTTGTTATCTTCAGTTAAGCGCATCACCCAGCCGTATTCATAACCTGTTTCACCTTGGGGACTTTTAAACACTCGCACGTCGGAACCACCTTGTTTGTCTGGCGCACCAGAAGTAAAACTGATGTATAAATCGCCGTTGGGGGCAATTTCTGTATCTTCTGGACGCGCTGTGCAGGTAGCACCTGCGGCATTGGCTGCGTAATGTGCATCAATTAAAATTGCGCCTTGCTTTTCTTCGGAGTTGCCTGTGTAAAGGTCTGCGAGTTTTTGATACTTTTGTTTGTACTGGGCGATCGCTTCATCTTTGGTGACTGCAAAATAACCCGCAGTGGGTTCGGTTGTTTCAGCTTTGGTTCCGAGTGGCAACAAAATGATATTACCAGCAATCTGACTCGGCACATCTGGATTTACAGGAGTCTCGGCTTTTAGGGGTATCCAGATACCAGTACCATCGGCGTTGAATTTGGCGGCGTACAGCATTCCCTGTTGTAATAGCCGTGAATTTGCCTTGTCTTGGGGATTTTTGACTTGATCACGGCTGACAAATTTATATATATGTCCACCACGGCGATCGCATCCTGAATAAAAGGCTAGTGGTTTACCTGCTTCTACCCACACACCGACAGCTTCATGGCGATAACGTCCTAACCAAGTGTGTTTCGTCCCGTAATCTTGGGGGTTAGCGGGGTCAATTTCCACAATCCAACCATATTTATTACCGGCTAAACCAAACACATTTCCTTGTCCGAATAATTCTTCATCACCCAAAGCAAAGGGCAATGTCCCAGGGTCAAAAGCTGTACCATCAGCATAAACTGGTTCAGGTACTTGGGCTTGGAAGTTTTCTTCGGCACTCAGCACTGTACCCCAAGGTGTTGTTCCCCCTGCACAGTTGGCAAAAGTACCAATGATGCGATCGCCCAGTTTATCTATATACCCCTGACCTGTTTGCTTGCGAAATATTGCCACGGCTGGGCCTGTAGCTTTTAAATAGCGATTATCTTTTAAGCCCGAAATTCCACTAATGCGTCTATCTGCTGGGGAATTGGTTCTTTCCCACTTGCCATTGGCTGTTTTTTGCAGGGAAATGACACCTAACCCTTGGTCGATTAAGGCTGCTTGACAAATTTCGGCAATTTGAGATTTTACTGGGTCATTATCTGGCAAATTATATGCGTTAATGGCAGTTTTTACTGAATTTGGGCTGTTTAAAGCTGTTTTCACCTCAGCAAACGGTAATGATTGACCAATGACTTGCTGATAGGTTTCCATCCAAGGAATCGCACTGATATACTCAAAGTTCACTGCCAGATAGCCAGCATTTTCTGTGGTGGAGATAAACGATAAATAATCGTTGTTGTAACCAAACCGCGAATCCCCGACTTGATCACCCCAAGCAGCAATGACTTGATATCCAAACCCTTCTGGCAGTACCAAGTCATCTACGACTTCATAACTACTATATTGGACTTGTTGTTCTCGATTGAAGTCTGCCGTTTCTAAAGGAATCGGCCCTTTGATGGGTTTAAACGAAAATGCCGATTCTCCTACTGATGATGTGTTTCTTTGCGTCGTTGTCTTTTGACCG
Source organism: Nostoc piscinale CENA21 (assembly GCF_001298445.1). Taxonomy (NCBI): domain Bacteria; kingdom Bacillati; phylum Cyanobacteriota; class Cyanophyceae; order Nostocales; family Nostocaceae; genus Nostoc; species Nostoc piscinale. The sequence continues at coordinate 1,255,371 of NZ_CP012036.1, forward strand.
CAACTTGTGAGATTAGCCAGTGCCAATGCACTTGCGCTACCTCCCATTAATAGCAATAAATCTCGACGCTTGATACTCATTTATATCAGTAAAGCGATAGTTCCTGTGATTTCCGATACTTTAATCACCCAAGGTTAAGAATAGGTAAAAATTCAGTGAAATCTAACTCAGTTAAGCAAGTTTTAACTTTTTGGTAATTCAAAATACTAGCAAGTTCAGATCCTCGACTTCTCAAAGAAGTCGAGGATCTCTTGATTTCTCAGCTAAAAAAATGGAGAATTGGCATATCTAAATTTCCAATTCTCCATTTTTTTATGTTGTATTTAGTAACAAAAGATTTGCTAAATCATCAATTCAATAATTGGGAAAAATTTCTCATCGATTGTTATTAACCACGTTGACCAGTGACAATATATGCTACTCTCTGACCAATATTAGTAGCGTGATCTGCCATCCGTTCTAGACAACGAATTGCCAGTGCCAACAAAATAATTGGCTCTACCACTCCCGGAATATCCCGTTGTTGAGCTAAAGTTTGATAAAGGCGATCGTAAGCATTATCTACAGCATCATCTAAGTGCTTAATTCCCCGTCCGCCAGCTTCATCTAAATCGGCCAAAGCTACCAAGCTAGTTGCTAACATCGCTTGGGCATGGTGTGACATGATTTCAATTTCTGGTAAAGATGTATGAGGTGTATAAGGGAAAAGTTTAACTGCGATTTTGCCTAAATCTTTGGCATAATCTCCTATACGTTCTAAATCTCGGACTAATTGCATAAAAGCACTCAAACAGCGCAAATCTTGCTCTGTTGGTGCTTGGGTCATGATAGCTGTACAGTCTGATTCTATTTGTCTATAAAAACGGTCAATTTTTTTTATCTAATTGAGGAAGTTCTTCAGCAGCTGTGAGGTTACGAGCAAATAACGCTTGGTGGCTGAGGCGAAATGATTGTTCTACCAAAGCCCCCATACGTAAAACATCTCGTTCTAAGCGCCTGATGGCACGCGCCAACTGAGAACTGTCAGGGTTGGGATTATAAACGACAGCTTCCACACTTGTATTCTCAAAAGTGAAGATACTATTAACTATAGTCTTGGCTTTGAGAGTTCGCCACAACTTCAGGGAGGGTTAGCTGCATCCAAGCCCCACCTGTTTGGGGATGGTTCATGGCTTTAATGGAACCACCATGTGCTAAGAGAATTTGCCGGACGATCGCTAAACCCAAACCATTCCCAACAATTGAACCAATGGAATTATCTTGTAAAGGGGAATGAGTTCTGGCTTGATCTCCGCGATAAAATCGCTCAAAAATATGCGGTAAATCTGCTTCGGAAAAACCTGTCCCAGCATCAATTAAATTTATTTCTAACAAGGGAGATATCGAATTATTTTGATGATTATCTTCAGAAAATTTAATTTTTGCTTCTACTTGAATGTTGGTGCTAGGAGAACTGTATTTAATACTATTGTCAAGCAAATTGAGAAAAACTTGATAAATCCTGGCTTGATCAGCTTTTACCCAAATATCTTCCGGCCCAGAATAGTGCAGGGAAAGGTGTTGTCTTTGTGCTAAGGGTTCTAATGTTTCCCAAACAGATGTAATGAGCGATCGCATTTCCACTGGTTCCAAATGCAATTGCATTTTGGGGTTAGCTTCGATTTGCGTCAGTTCTAACCAGCCTTGTACCAAGCTAATCAGTCGGTCAACTTCTTGCATCAGGCGGTCAACCCAGCGATTTAAAGGTGGTTCTAAGCGATGTTGTAAGGTTTCTGCAACCAGCCGAATAGAAGTTAATGGTGTTCTGAGTTCGTGTGCTAAATCGGAAAATGAGCGATCGCGTTGTTGATTTACGTCCAAAAGTGGTTGACGATTTTCTAAAAATACGCCTACTTGACCATTGGGTAAGGGCAAACCAGAGGCGCGTAAGGTCATAGACTTGATGGTAGGTAATTCGGCTGGATTGTCGGATGAGGGATGAAATAACCACTCTTTGGTTTGGGGTTTTTGGCGATCGCGTGTTTGCTCAACCAACCGATCTAATTCATACGACCGCACCAATTCTAACAACAAGCGCACCTGTCCTGGTTGCCATCGTTGCAGATATAAAATTTCTCGCGCTTGTTCGTTGCACCACAGCAATTGATTTTCTTCATCTACTTGCAAATATCCTATCGGTGCAAAATCCAATAGGTCTTGATAAGTTTGTAGGGATTGCTGTAAATCTTGGCGCTGATGCTGTAATGTCTTGATTTCCTGACGCAAACGAGGTAATAGCGGTAGAGCAACATCCTTAGAACTAGAGTAGGGTTGAAGAACTCTCCCCAAGTAACGGTTTAATTGAATCTGTTGCCAAATCCAAAACCCAATACCTACCGCCAAACCTAGAATTAATCCCAATAAGAACATTGTGAGTCCCAGTTGCTAGTTGCGTCGTGATTAATAAAAACTAACAACTATCTTCACCAATTATCCGAAACGATAGCCAAATCCTCTCACAGTCACAATATATTCGGGGTGGCTAGGGTCTAACTCTAACTTCTCACGCAACCAGCGAATGTGAACATCCACAGTCTTGCTATCCCCAACAAAATCTGGCCCCCAAACCTGATCTAACAACTGCTCCCGCGACCAAACTCGCCGCGCATAACTCATAAACAATTCCAACAACCGGAATTCTTTCGGGGAAAGATTGACTTCTTGACCCCGCACTAGTACCCGACATTCTTGGGGGTTTAAGGTAACGTCTTTGTATTTCAGAACTGGTAATTGCGGTAAAGTGCTTAAACGTTGACGACGCAGCAGTGCGCGACAGCGAGCCACTAATTCCCGCATACTAAATGGTTTGGTGAGATAGTCATCTGCGCCAACTTCTAAACCCAACACGCGATCAGTTTCACTACCCTTAGCACTCAACATCAAAATCGGCACTGGATTGCCTTGATGGCGCAGTAAGCGACAAATATCTAAACCATTGATTTGCGGCAACATCAAGTCAAGAATCACCAAATCAAAAGGAAACTCACCGGAGTTGGGTTCATAACTTTTGAGATACTCGATCGCAACCCTTCCATCTGGCGCTGTCACGACCCCATAGCCTTCCTCCTCCAGTGCTACAGATAGCATCTCTTGGATTAACTCTTCATCTTCTACCACTAGAATCTGACTTGTGTGTCCGATATCTGCTCTGGCAGAATACTTGGTCGATTCACTGGTGTACATTGATATCACAAAAGTCTGCCCTGTGCTTGTATCAATATGAGAAACGAGTCAATTATCTAATCTCTCGGTGCATTTACTGTCGCACCTGAGCAAATTACTTTGCAAAAAGTAACATATATAACAGTCATGTCTACAAACATTATAAAGCACATTTGTTGCATATTAGCAAAAAACTTGTTGTCAAACTTCACACTCAGGTGTTATGTAGTTTGCTGTTATCTGCTTTAAGTTGCAGACTAGGTGATTCTACACTGCCACATCTCCCAAAAACAAGCTTTTCACGTCAACCATCATTCTCTCTTGACAAGGGTGAATGAGTTTGAGTATATTTGTTAGTACAAAATTACTATAAAGCTTCTCGTAGAAGCCATACCAACAACAAAGCAGTACGATTAATCAACATCGTACTGGATTTTCAGTATTTCTTCATTCCAGTATTTGTACTGAACAAAAATCACTGTTTTAAAGGTTACTCTGATGTCTGCATAGGGTAGCTATTGGTATGGTTTGCTACCCAATCAATTCATTGCTAATTAAGGGAGTTTGAGTATGACTTCAGTTGCAGTTAAAGACAGTAAACAGCAACTTATGCAAGCATTTCAACAGATTTTAGCTGAACAAAAAAAAATTAGAATCAAAAATTGCAACTAAACAAGAAGAAGCTGAAAAAGCCAAAAACCAAGAAATTTTAACTGCGGCTTCTACATATACAGTTGATAGCATTGTTAAAGGTTTAGCAGATTTACAACTAGAATTTGGTAGCATTGTCACCTCCCTATCAGAAAAACTGGCTAAAGAAAACTCCAAACTAGATGAACTCAACCGAGCGATAGAAATTGCTACTCAAAACCTTCAAGAACTGCAAAGAATTAGAATTGTCGCAGATACATTAGATATCCTCACACAAGAACATCAAGAAAAGTTAAAAACTTTAGAACAAGATACTACCAGTAAAAAAGAAGCTATTGAAAAAGAAATTGCTATCAAGCGCAAAGAATGGCAAAAAGAACAATCAGAGTATGAAGAAGCTGTCACAGCATACAGTGATACTACCAACAAAGAACGTCAACAAGAACAAGAAGAATATCAATATAAATTAGAAACTACTCGTAAGCTTAACACAGATGCTTATGAAGCCAAGAAACGTCACTTAGAAAGAGATATCCAAGAAAAGACACAAGAAAAAGAAAAAAACTGGACTGAACGGGAGAAAGTTTTCTCTAGTAATCAAGCTTTATTTAAAGAATATCAGCAAAAAGTAGCAGCCTTCCCCACTGAGTTGGAAGAAGCAGTGAAAAAGGCGCGAGAAGAAGCAATTAAAGAAACTAGTCAAAAAGCCAAAATAGAGGCTGATTTATTTGAGAAAGAATGGGAATCTACTAAGCAAAGCTATGAACTCAAAATCCAAAGCTTAGAACAGACAATTACCAAGCAAGTCGAACAAATTGAAAGTATTTCCACACAATTACAAGCCACTCTGAAGCAAGCGCAAGATTTAGCAATGAGAGCTTTTGGTAATTCGGCGACTAAATAGATAATTCTTATCTGAATTATTGATAATCATTGGAGGTTAAATATGGCTAGTAAGAAACTCACAGATAAGAATACTAAAGCTGAAATTCTGCAAGCTTATGAAGAGTTAACAAAAGAAACATCAGGGCTAAAAACTCAACTAAATCAAGCCTTAAAAGCAAATCAAAATGCCAACGTAGAAAAGCCAAAATTAGAGCAAAATACAACTATGACTCAGCCTACAACTATCCAACAAAAGATGAATTATACAATTGAAAGTTTAGCTAAAATTCAATTGGGTTTTGGTAGTGCGGCAAATGAGTTATCAGAACAGTTAACCACCCAAGCTTCTAAATTAGGAGAAATTAGACAATCTGTAGAAACAGAAATTACCGCCTTAAAGCAACTACATAATTTAGAAATTGCTGAGGATACCTTAGACACTTTGATTACAGCCTATGAAGATAATTCTAAGGCATATCAAGAAGAATATAATCAGCGTTATGAAGTATTATCACAAGAAATACTTGAGCAACGCATTGCTTGGCAAAAAGAACAGGATGAATATAAGCAATCAATTAAAGAACGCAATGATAATTTAAATAAAACCAGACAGCGGGATACAGCCGAGTATAAATATGATTTGGAATTGCAACGTAAGTTAAGCTCTGATGAATATGAACAAGCTCAAAAAACTTTATATAAACAGTTAGAAGAATTTCAGCAAGAAACAGAAAAGCAATTGTCTGAAAAGGAAAAACAAATTGCGGAACGCGAAAAGCAATTTGAAGAAGCAAAAGCAAAGGTAGAAGCATTTCCGAAAGAGAAAGAAGCAGCTATCAAAAAAGCTACAGAAGAAGGTAAAGGAATTGCTCATTACCAAGCTAAAGTAAAAGCTGATTTATATGGCAAAGAAGTCGAAGGACAAAAGCGTTTTTATGAACAAAGATTACAATCTCTAGAACAAACTATCACCAATCAAGAAACACGTATTCAAAATCTCTCGAAACAACTAGACTCTGCACTGAAACAAGTACAAGATTTAGCAGTTAAGGCGATTGAAGGAACTGCAAATGTCAATTCTTACCAAGCCATTAAAGAAATTGCATTAGAACAAGCCAAAAGTCAGGTGAAGAATAAATAGACATTAATTTAGAGACGTAATTAGTAATTACGTCTCTACTGTTGAGGCATTATTTGTAATCAATAATTATTGATAATCAGGGTTCGGTTTTATTAGGCTTACCATTGTTCAGAGGTTTCTTGCGGGGCGCTGAGGTTTCATTAGATTTTTTATTGGGTTGTGGGTTAGTGTTTGATTTTTGGTTAGACATAAGACTGGAGAATTAACTATACATTTACATACAATAAGAATATTACTGAATCCAGAAATTAGTTAAGAAATTTACATATAACCTACATTCTGCAGGTGTATCAGGTAAAGAGATAATATTTTCTGTAGTCTTGAAGATGATGCCAAACAATTTACTAACTCTGTTCGCCATCACTGGGGAATAGAAAATTCATTACATTGGGGAGGCAGCGCGTTGCGGGGGTTCCCCCCGTTGTAGCGACTGCCGTTATTGGATGTAGCTTTAAAAGAAGATGACTGTCGGATTAGAAAAGATAATGCTCCACAAAATTTTGCACTCATGAGGCAGATAACAGTAAATCTGTTAGGTAAAGAAAAGTGGATCAAATGCGGAATTAAAAATAAACAGTTTCTGGCAGCAACGGATAATAACTATTTAGAGAGAGTTTGATCATTAGCTTAAACTAACTTGTGAATAATGAAACTGAGAGTTTCACTTATTTTGAGTCATAAGTTTACTTATTTATTCCTAGATATTCAGCTAATTTTAGCTGAATCAAGATTTATTTCCTGAAAAATAAACTAATTTACGATTTAGTAAATAATTAATTTAATTTGTTTATCTATTTTTTAATTTTTGCAATTATCTAGACTATTTTGACAATTTAGTTAGTTTTTATTAGTAAATAAGGCACGTTTTTCCTGACAGCTAGACCAACCATAAATCTAGTTCTGGCAGCAAACATAGAAGTCACAAAAGAGTGGTGAGAATCTCGCAGAAGTACCTTTACACTTTACATTTCACAAGTTGTCATAGATGAGGTGTCGCGGGGAGACTCTGAAATTGCAGCTAATCGTCTAGAACTTCTTAACAGGATGCCATTAGTAGAACTTAATCAAGCTGTACAAAATCTGGTGGCGCAATTTCTCAGACGAAGCAATCTTCCTCCCAAAGCATCTGACGATGCGGTTCATATTGCAGCAGCAACCTTTCACAGCCTGGATTACTTGCTAACGTGGAACTGTAAGCATATTGCAAATGCTCAAATTCAAAGAAAACTTGCAGAGATTAGCTTTGATTTTGGATATCAGTTACCCGTAATTTGAACTCCCTACGAACTATTAGGAGATTGAATCATTTTACAAGACGAAATTTTAGATGAAATTCATAAAATCCGTGAAGAACACTTCAAGTCTTTTAAATACGACTTAGACGCGATGTTTGCAGACTGGCAAAAGAAGCAAGCAGAAAGCGGTAGAACAGTTGTTAGCTTGTCAGCCAAGCGCGATCTAACAACTCAAATGCAGCAAACTGACAAGAACCACTAGTAAGCAAGTGCGATCGCTACAAGTCACCCTCCAAACTTGATAACTTGTAGCAAATAAACATAATTACATCCCGGCTCAGTAACAATATACCCAAAAAAGCCTTTTCTTAACAATTCTTTAACTATTGCACATTGATTTTTGCCCGATTCGCGGTGATTTTTTGTACTTTTATAAAGTATAATTAAGAAAAAGATAAAAAATTTAGGTAAGCACGGTAAGCTTTTATGGCTGCGTGTGTACCCGAAAAAAGGTAAAGTTTAATAGTTTTTTATAAAAAGCTCAGGTTATCCTAACGAGCAATCAGCTTGTATTTTAGGATGCTGAAAAACAACAGTGTAGATTTCCCAGTTGAAGAGGCAAACAAAAGCGTGGGTCAGTATCAACCTGCTCAGCTAAAGCGATATAATCCAGAAGCGATCGCTCGTCACTATCGTTACCGCCCCTGGTCAGCATGGGGACGCTTGCTGAGAATTATCTGGTCTTTTGCTGGATTCATTTTGAGTCTAAAGTGGGATGAATGGCAAAATCAAGTAGAGCAGAATCGGGGAAAGCGAGCTACCCAGTTGCGTCAACTACTCACAAGCCTAGGCCCCACATTCATTAAAGTCGGTCAAGCCCTCTCCACCCGGCCTGACTTGATTCGCAAAGATTTCTTAGAAGAGTTGGTAAAATTACAAGACCAACTGCCACCTTTCGATAATGCGATCGCTTATGCAATTATCGAAAAAGAACTTGATTGCCCAATATCAGCCGTTTACAGCGAATTATCACCAAAACCTGTAGCGGCGGCAAGTTTAGGTCAAGTTTATCGGGGACGTTTGATTAGTGGTGAAGAAGTTGCCGTCAAAGTACAACGCCCCAACCTCCGACCAGTTCTCACCTTAGACCTTTATTTAATGCGCTGGGCTGCTGGTTGGCTTGCACCTTGGCTACCCCTAAATCTCGGTCACGATTTGACCTTAATTGTGGACGAGTTCGGGACAAAATTATTTGAAGAAATTGACTACATCAACGAAAGCCGGAACGCCGAAAAATTTGCCAACAACTTCCGCAACGACCCACAGGTAAAAGTCCCGGCAATTTACTGGCGTTACACTAGCAGTCGAGTATTAACCCTAGAATGGATTAATGGCTTGAAGCTAACAGATACAAAAAGTATCCGCGCTGCTGGGTTAGACCCAGAAGCTCTTATCCAAATTGCTGTCACTTGTGGGTTGCGTCAACTGCTAGAGTTCGGCTTTTTCCACGCTGACCCCCATCCTGGTAACTTATTTGCTATGCCCGACGGTCGTATGGCTTACATCGACTTTGGCATGATGGATCAGTTAGAAGAAACCAGCAAAGAAAATTTAGTTGATGCTTTAGTACATTTGGTCAACAAAGACTATCTGGACTTAGCTACAGATTTTGTCAAATTGGGTTTTCTGACTGCCGACACAAATATTGAGCCAATTGTACCAGCACTAGAAGCTGTGTTAGGTGATGCAATTGGTAAAAACGTTGGGGATTTTAACTTCAAAACCATTACCGATGAATTTTCGGAATTAATGTATGAATATCCCTTTCGAGTCCCGGCTAAGTTTGCGTTAATTATTCGGTCATTAGTCACACAAGAAGGAATTGCCCTCAGCCTCAACCCCAATTTTAAAATTGTTGAGGTTGGTTATCCTTACATTGCCCGACGCTTACTTACAGGCGAGTCTCCCCAATTGCGCCGACGGTTGCTGAATGTGCTATTCAAAGATGGTAAATTCCAATGGCAGCGATTGGAAAATTTAATTGCGATCGCTCGCACAGATATTAACTTTGATGTATTACCGACAGCCCAAATGGGACTGCAATTTCTGTTATCAGAAGAAGGTAAATTTCTGCGGCGACAATTAGTATTAGCCCTCACAGAAGATGACCGTCTGCATACAGAAGAAGTACAACGCCTGTGGGATTTAGTCAAAGATGACATTAAACCCAATCGTTTAATCGATGTCGCAATTCGCTTGTTGACAGAATTTTCTAGAGAAGGAGTAGCCGCTATTTTACCAAGAGCTACAGCTTTTGTTAATTTAGGAGATTCGGCATCAGGTATCACACACTAAAACCTGTAAACTCCCATCGGATAACAGGAGGTAATTTTACCTCCTATCATTTTGATAGCACACTATTACAAACACTAAATTTTCTGACCTTTTAATATAATTCGGAGTTTCCATGTACTACTTCCCAGAACAACCACCTTATTTTCTCCTAGCTATTGGCTTATTCATTGCTGTAACTTCTGGTGCTGGGTTATCTGGCACACTTAAAACTATTGTGCAGAAATGGCAAAAAAATAGTACAGAAAAATCCAAATCTAATGTTTATTCCCAACAATTATTAGTACCATTTATCGGTATTACTTTTGGTATTAGCCTTTTTCTCTATTCAGGTTTAGCCATCTTTGGTTTTCCCCCTATTCTGGCCTTGGGAGTTGGTTTACCAATGAGTTTATTGACTTGCTTATTAGTATGGTTGCAATTGATCAGTATGCTCACCTTTGCCAAAACTCAAGGAATGCAAGCCCTGGATTTAGATTCTTTATCTTAGAAAAATTGGCTCATAACTCAGAATAAACATCTCTCTCCCTTGTCTTTGTTGTTCACATATCAACTAGGACTGCTACATATAATTAGGGTGTATTACAGCTATGCAAAGATTCAGCACTTAAGACAGTGCGAATTAGCCGTAATACACCATTTTTTTCTGTGCATTAAGTTTTGACACAACACACTCCTAATTACAAATTAGCAGCACAAGACACAGGATTAAGTAATGGACTATGGGGTGTCACAGTTGGCGCTTGGGAAACTAAAGTTACATTACCTTTACCATCTTGTACCCAGCCTTGAGCGGGGACAATTTGAGTTTCTTGAGTTACAGAATCTAATTTTTGCCTGCTTATATGATGGGGTAAATGACTAACACTATTTTCACTTTCACCATCAAGAGTAATCCAATTTACTAAAACTGAATCATCCATTAAGGGGTCTGTAGGACTAGGTGCAATTCCGCCTTTACCTGTAGCAATCAAAGAACCTTTTTTGAATTTACCCCCTGGTTTACAATATGTGGCAATTTGCCGCGAAGCATCAAAAGGTTCTGCGGGAAGTTCGAGCAAACCGCGACTGGGGTCAACATCGGGAGTATTGATTTGAATAGTACCGTTTAATGAAGGGTTTTGTTGCGAAAAGGCGGTAATATCGCTGGTGGGGAGTCGGTTGGGGTTTAGTTGTCTAGAATCTTCAGTACCTAATATTTGTACTAAGTCAGCGCGACTCCGTTGCACAAAGCCAAATATATTATTGGCATTGATGATAATCCTACCACCAGCACCAGAAAAGGCATTGGCTGTAATGTCATTATTCCCTTGGGGAGTAGCGACGATAAAACCATTAGGCGCATTAACAGTAATATTGCCACCATCCCCTGGAGCGTTGGCTGTACCTGCATTAGTGGATATTTGACTACTGCGGCGTAATAATAATACATCTTGCACCTGCAACGTAATATCCCCACCTCCACCACCTTGACTATTAGAGGTGATTTGTCCTTTCTCATCCAGTAGAATAGAGCCAGCATTTACATTTATTTCACCTGCTGTACCTAGTTCATTGACATTTCCTTGATATTTAGTACCAGGTGGAAGTCTTGGAATTCGACTAGTAACAGTTATACCGCCATCTCTTATCAATAATTTTGCTGTATTAACTGCCACTGTACCTGCTGCTCCAGGGCCTATGGTTGTGGCAGACAAATTGCTAGGAAAACCTACTGCTAAGATACCAGTTATCTCCACTGAATCAGAAGCATTTATTGTGATATTTCCTCCGTTACCTTTAGCTGGTATCAAGGTCGAAGTTGAAGGATTTATATTACCACCAGAGCTAGCTGATATTTCTGCGCCATTTTGTAGGCGCAATCTACTAGTGTTAACTGTAATATCACCCGCATGACCATCACCAGCAGTATCACTCACCAATGCAGTGGCTATAGGACGATTCATAACTGGCTCAAAACTCCCACCAATTAACTCCACTGAATCAGAAGCATTGACATTCAAATTTCCCCCATCTCCCTTGTTGAAGGTAGAAACACGAATTTGTGCGCCATCCCGAAGAATTAAGTTCTTAGCGTTAATTGTTAAGTCTTGTCCGTCTCTCATACCTAGAGTTTGACTTGTAACAATTGCATGGCGGCTAATTAGTTCGACAATGTTACCTTGTACTGTAATTCTGCCACCACCATCTACACCACTAGCATCTATGACAGAACCTATCGTCGTGCTACCAACTACTCGTGGAACTAGTCGAATATTTTGAAAATTATTGACACTTTCATATCCCAAGACCCAACCTTGGCTGATAGGCTTGAGAGTAACTAGACTATTAGGGGAAACACTTCCTAATTCAATATTTCCCGACTTCGCTGTTATATTTCCTCCATCTAAGAATAAATCACCACCCACTAGTGCTAATGTTTTACCTGACTGCACCTGTAAGCCAACAGGTTGATCAATCACATTCATTGCACCATTGGGACTTGCTTGAGATAAATTGCGGATAGGAGCCGCGATCGCTGTGAATTGTAAACCAATGGGAATACTGACAGATAATAGAGATGAAACTTGTGTATCTGTCGCACTAAATGTCTTGCCATCAGCAAAGTTAATCCTACTAGCTGTACTTGCCAGAAAAGAACCGCCAATATTTAATGTCGCTTGAGACCCAAACACAATTCCGTTGGGGTTAATCAAAAACAGGTTAGCTGTACCTCCAGCTTGGAGAGTACCATCAATTTCAGAAATAGAATTACCTGTGACGCGGCTGATAATGTTTTGAATACCAGCAGTATTTTGAAAACTAGCTGTAGTGTTAGCAGGGACAGAAAAATTCAAAAAACTATGGAAGAGGTTATCACCGACGCGAGTACCCCCTGTAATTGTTGTAGTATTGTTCTGGGTTGTAACTTGAGAATTGGTGGGTAATGTCCCATCCTGCATGATTTGGGCAGAAGTTGAGTTAGCAGAAAAAGCTATAACACTGCCTATTGCACTGCCTAAAATTCTTGACCACCAATGAAGATTGCTCATATCTCCGCACAACTCACTGAACAATTGTGATTGTACTTTTAAAATGCAATAACCTGTTGAATAATTGACAAAATTCGTTTGTTGTGCTTATTATCAAAGTTTATTTTTACTGCTATTCTGCAACTTTATTTTTAGAGAAAAGAGTTTTATCAAATATTACTAAATGTATGAAAAAAGCGGTGTTATCTTGAATAAAGACAACACCACTTTTTTTGATTGAGAAAATTTTTATTTTGTTTTCGTAACTTATTAGTAATAGTAAAAGAAAGATTACACCATTCTAATATTTACTACAGAAAAAATGTTTCTCAATCTGCTTTTTGTCTTGTATGAGCAAGATGCAGTGTATTTTTAAGGAAAACCACAGCTATACCATTGTCCATTGTAGTAATAACCTTGTAATTTAACCTTTGGCGGGGTAATACTAGGCAAAATTCCTTGATTTTCTTGGCTAGATTTAACTTGACTTAGGTCGATTAAGAACTGTAATTGAAATGATTCTAGATCTGACAGACCATATTTTTCTAATAATTCAGCTAGTTTATCATGATTCAGATTACTGTATATTTCTTTGGATAACTCAGCGTGTAACTCTGGTAATATTTGCGAATCAATAACTGTTGGTTCTGTTTCTTGGGATTGCATAGATTTTGGTTGACCTTTTAATTTAGTAGACAAATGAATTTGGCTGTTTAGCATTGCTGAGTTAAAAGTCACAAGCTTGAGGTGTGAACTTTTTCTCTCTATTTATAACTTCAGAGTGACTACGAAGAATTACGCATTGGTTAACAAAACTTCAGATTTTCCTCTATGAAATTACGCAAAAATTGTAGGTGGTATTTGCCCACCTACAACAATCTAGTTATTAACAGGATTGGCAAAATTAAGCTTGCCGATATGCTCCTGGTTGCCCATTTTGGACAACGAAGGAAGCTAGGGTGCTGATAGAAGCATTGGGATCAACAATGCTAGAAACTGCCCGATAATCACTTTGCCATTGTTTAGGAGTAACTTGGCAACGGACGTAACCCCGGAATGCACCATCAAAAAACTTGGTATGAGGATTAGTTCTCAAGGCGGCTTGCACTGGTGCAATGAATGAGGTGGGGAAGTCTGAGGTGATGGAAGTACCAACGAATTCAGTCGCTACGGTTACGGAAGCGGGATTATTAAAATCAAGTTTAATGTCGTGTACCCAACTGGAATGGATATCGCCTGTAATTACTACAGGGTTAGAAGGTCGGCGATAGTTGAGATAGTTCACAATTCGATTACGTGCCGCTACATAGCCATCCCATTGGTCTACATTGAATAATCCAATCTCAGGACGGGCATCAAAATCAAATTGAGCAAACATTGTCTGTTGGGCAATAATATTCCAACAGGCGCGAGATAGGTCTAATCCGTTGAATAGCCAGCGTTCTTGCAGTGAGCCTGTCATTGTGGCATTTGCGTCAAAGGCTTGCACACAACGGGGCTTGAGTCCATCATTACAGGGTTGGTCTGTGCGATATTGACGAGTATCTAAAACGTGGAACTGGGCTAAGTTGCCATAACTCAAGCGTCGATAAAGTTGCAGGTTCGCACCATTAGGAAATGAAGATAAACGCAATGGTATGTGTTCGTAGTAGGCTTTGTAGGCGTTAGCGCGACGTTGGGCAAAGACTTCTGGGTTGATGTTATCTTCGGAAATTAAGTTGGCGTAGTTGTTTTCTACTTCGTGGTCATCCCAGGTGACTATCCAAGGAAAGGCTGCATGAACCGCTTGTAAATTTGGGTCGGTTTTATAAAGGGCGTGACGGTTACGGTAGTCTGTCAGAGTCATAATTTCTGGGCTATTATGCTGACGCGGCCCGCCTGTTTCTGGCCCGTACTCGTAAATGTAATCACCTAGATGTACAACTAACTCAATATCTTCTTCGGCTAGATGGCGGTAGGCGGTGTAAAAGCCATTTTGCCAATCTTGGCAAGAAACAAAGGCGTAGTTTAGTTGTCTGATGTAACTATGAAAGGCTGGCGCTGTGCGAGTCCGACCAATGGGGCTAAGTTCATTACCAACGCGAAACTGATACCAATACCAACGGTTAGATTCTAAGCCTTGAACATCAATATGTACTGAATGGGCTAAATCTGCGATCGCTAAAGTTTTACCACGTCGGACAACTTTTCGCATCTTCTCATCTAGGGCGACTTCCCAATGTACCACCACGTTTCTTGATGGCATTCCACCGCCATTTAAGGGGTCTGGTGCTAACCTTGTCCATAACACCACACTATCTGGTAATGGGTCGCCAGACGCTACACCCAAAGTAAAGGGATAGCTAGAAAATCTCGATGTTGCTAATGCTGGTTCCCATTGGCTGGTTAATGCTAAACCTGTAAAAAATCCCGCACCCAGTAAAACACTCCGCCGTTTATAACGATTTGATAAGAGGCGATCGCAATTGATAAAATCCATATCCACCCTTAATGAATTTGCTGTATAAATGCGATGAAGTTATCAACCGACAATCAAGCGGAGATTAAGAAGATATTAAAAGTATGAAGTGTGAAGTCTGAAACTTATTCATGCCTAATCAATACCAAACACCTTTATTAGATGCGCTCAAAGCTTGTACAATTAAGCCTCATGCGCCGTTTTACACTCCTGGACATAAGCGGGGTCAAGGAATATCGCCAGTATTGGCTGATTTACTGGGTGAAAAGTTATTTCGGACAGATTTAACCGAATTAGCTGAGTTAGATAGTTTGTTTTCTCCCCAAGGTGTAATTCAAGCCGCCCAAGCATTAGCAGCAGAGGCGTTTGGTGCTTCACAAACATGGTTTCTTGTCAATGGTTCTACTTGTGGCATTGAGGCAGCAATTCTCGCTACTTGTGGTACAGACGATAAAATCATTTTGCCGCGCAATGTGCATTCTTCAGCGATCGCGGGTTTAATTCTTTCTGGTGCGATCCCAATTTTTATCAATCCTGAATATGACTCGGTTTTTGATATTGCCCACAGTATCACGCCCGAAGCTGTCGCAACTACCTTACAACAGCATCCCGATACCAAAGCGGTGTTGATAGTGTATCCCACATATTACGGTGTTTGTGGAGATTTAGGTGCGATCGCCAACATTACCCATCAATATAATATTCCTTTGTTGGTTGATGAAGCCCACAGCGCACATTTCGCTTTTCATCCTGAATTACCTACCCCAGCTTTAGCCGCAGGTGCAGATTTAACTGTGCAGTCAATTCATAAAGTTCTTGGTGCGATGACACAAGCATCGATGCTGCATATTCAAGGACAGAGAATAGATAGCGATCGCATTAGTCAAGCTTTGCAACTAGTTCAGTCTACCAGTCCGAGTTACATACTTTTAGCTTCGTTAGATGCTGCACGTCAACAAATGGCGCTGAATGGTGAACAACTCATGTCACGGACTTTGCAACTTGCAGATATAGCCAGGAACAAAATCAGTCAAATTCTCGGTTTATCAATTTTGTCGCCACAATTATCACCTGGTTTTCGGGAATTAGATAGAACTCGGTTGACAATTAACGTCAGTAAATTAGGTTTAACTGGGTTTGAGGCGGAGGAAATTTTAGATGAAAAGTTGGGGGTAACTGCGGAATTTTCTTCCTTACATAATTTGACTTTTATTATTAGTTTGGGAAACACAATCAACGATATTGAGCAATTAATTACAGCTTGCCAAATTCTTGCCGAAAAGTATCACCGTCACAGAATCTTGATTAAGACTCCAATTGAGCAGAATTTTGCTGAGTACAAGGTGCAGGTATCTCCCCGGACAGCGTTTTTTTGCCCCTAGTGAAACTTTATCAATAGAACAAACAATTGATCGCATTTGTGCCGAAATTGTCTGTCCTTACCCTCCGGGAATCCCCGTTTTAATGCCAGGAGAAATAATTACTAAAGCAGCTTTAGCATATCTGCAACAAATTCAAGCAATGGGCGGGATAATCAGTGGATGTGCAGATTCAAGTTTGCAAACTTTAAAAGTTGTTAAAAATTAAGGTGCTGCTCCATCAAAAAAGTTGAAATGAAAAAACTGTAGCTACTGCGGATGATTTGGGAATACTCAACTAGAGTGGGTGTGAGGTCAGTAAGTGGTAGAAGAACGCGCATATTGGTTAGCTTGGGGGCAAATTTCGGGAATTGGCCCAGTTTTATTGCAACGTTTAAAACAGCATTTTGGTAGTTTATCTACAGCTTGGGAGGCTAGTAAAGCTGAATTAGGGGAAGTTGAGGGTTTTGGTTTGCAAACTTTGGGCAAAGTAATCAAAATGCGATCGCAATTACATCCAGAACAATTACTTACCCAACACCAGCAAGAAAACTCGCATTTTTGGACACCAGCCGATGCTGAATATCCCCGCTTATTACTAGAAACACCTAGTCCGCCGCCTGTTTTGTATTATCGGGGTGAAGTTGATTTAGCTGAAAACTTCGGGCAAAAACCGATGGTGGGAATTGTTGGGACTCGTCAACCTTCGGAGTATGGGATTCGTTGGACTCGTCAAATCAGCACAGCTTTGGCGAAAAATGGCTTTACCGTGGTTTCTGGGATGGCGGAGGGAATTGACACCGAAACCCACAGCGCCACAATCAAAGCTGGCGGACGTACACTCGCTGTTTTAGGAACGGGTGTAGATGTGATTTATCCCCACAAAAACCGAGATTTGTACAAGCAGATTTTAGGCGCAGGTTTAGTTTTAAGTGAATATCCCGCCAAAACCCCACCTGACCGGACTCATTTTCCGCGACGTAATCGAATTATTGCCGGCTTAAGTCGGGCAATTTTAGTGATGGAAGCGCCTTTAAAATCTGGTGCGTTGATTACTGCTACTTACGCCAACGATTTTGGCAGAGATGTTTATGCACTACCAGGAAGATTAGATGATTATCCATCCCAAGGTTGTTTAAAGTTAATTTCCCAAGGTGCTTCGATAATTTTTCGAGAATTAGATGAACTATTAACTTTGTTGGGAGCTGTCCCCAAATTAGATACAGTCACACCTTCCCCAAGCCCAGAACCGTTGAGTTTACCGAATTTATCACCACAAATGCAACAAATAATTGATGCGATCGCCTGTAATACTTTACCCTTTGATGCGATCGTCCAAACAACCGGCATTCCCGCTAGTTCTGTTTCTGGTTTGTTATTACAACTCGAACTCATGGGTTTGGTTTCCCAACTCCCTGGAATGCGCTATCAAAAAATGTAAGAATTCAGAACTCAGGAGTCAGAATTCAGAATGATTCATTCAAAATTCTGAATTCTGATTTCCGACACTTAATTTACTTTCGTCTCAGTTTTTAAAGCCGGAGATGCTTCTGCGGATTTGATAATTCTTCTACCCCAAGGTTTCAGTACGGAAACGGCAATAATCGCAAGTATAAAGCAAGTTTGAATAGCACCACCGATTAAAACACCTTTGATATCAAAATTGTACAGAGGATTACTCAAGGCTTGCGATCGCTCAACATCTGAAATACTAGTAGCAGCATTCAACCAAGGCCCTAACCACACAGTTCCAGTTGTAATCAAAGTCACTGTCGCAACCCATTTGAAGATTACCCAATAATGTTTGAAAAATCCCCAAATAGTTAGCCAGCAAAGCAGTCCACCAGTCAGTAAAGACAGGTTCGCAGAGGGAATAATCACAAAATCATCAAGCAATTTCAAAGCAGCATTAACCGCATACAATTCATCACCGTTAGTAGTATGACTATTTTTTAAGGCGATCGCTATCATGCTCAACGCTGTACCAAACCAAATACTACCAAATGCAACATGGGCTGAAAGTAACCAGTTTTTTTGTTTAACGTTGAGCTTGGGCATAAAATCTCCAAATTCCACTATTTTTGGTGCATAATTGCTATCTGCGTCTAGATTTTATCAACCTATTTGCCACAGTAGTTCAGATGAAGACACTACAAGACAATATCATCAATTGTAAAGAAAGATTACAGTTAACGTAATTATTACTTAACGTGCAGTATTTAATGACAAACCACAAACATACAGCAGAATTCAAAATCACAATCGTCCTCTATCTCAATTCGAGAACTAAACTTTGTACTTCAGTCACTTATCATCTGCTGTAAATTACTGCTACTTCCGAATCAAATGAGATTCTGAGAAGTTATTAGTTATCTCATCTTATCTTTCTCAGGCGTGTTCTGATTCATCAGCACACCCGCAATTTGTACTGTTTATCAAGCACAAACATGAAGAATTTAAAATTGAGATTTCAACCAGTTTCTTTTAGCTGGGTAGCACTACATCCCCAACCTAAAGGCGTAATTCAATTCATTGGTGGAGCTTTTTTCGGCACATTTGGGCCAATGTTTTTTTATCGCTATTTGCTGGAATGCTTGTATAAGCAAGGCTATACAATTATTCTCTTGCCATTCAACTTTACTTTTGACCATTATAGGGAGTCAGGATTTCTCATTCGAGAACAATATAAGCTCATACCAGAACTAGTCAGAATGGCAGAAGTAGCAGGTTATGACTATAAAATATATCTAGATGATTCTAACTTTTCTTGGATAGGTCACAGTATTGGTTGTAAGTATATTGCTCTTTTAGAAGCTTTTAGTGCTTTACCTAAAGAGCCAGAAAAAATAGAAGCTTTTGTTTGGGAAATAATCAAAGAAACTTCAGGAAATTTATCCCCAGAAAAACAAGCTAAAAAAAGTTCAAAGTATCGTCAATGATTTATTAAACCTAATTCGTGACTTAGAAAAGCAACGTACCAATGCTAAAGAATTAACTTCCTATTATGTTAATCAAGATATAGACCAGAACCAAACATATTTTGATTCATCGAATGTCAAGATTAACAGTCTTTTTATTAAAAGCCAAGCATCTCTATTATTAGCACCAGTTAATACTGGACTAGACAGCGCAATTAAACCCAAAGCCTTAGCAGATTTTATTATCAGTCTTGGTTTTAACGTTAAACCAACTCCCCAAGAAACCGAGGCTTTAATTAAAAACAGTAATTTATTTAATTTGCTGGGTTTAGTTTATTTTCCTTTAGATAACATTGGCAAATCTACAAGGGAATGGTTCTATAATAGCTTGCAAAAGCCACCAGAAAATTTCCGCGCCAAACTCCAGGGTGGACATTTAAGACCTTTAGGAATCCGTATCGGTGATTTAGTTTTCAATTTTCCAGATACTCTTTCTGTACCACCTATTGAAGCCGTCAACAAAAGAAATGCCGAATTTGAAGCGCCTGTGCTGAAATTACTGGCGACTTTAGAACAAAAGCGCCAAGAAATGCAGAAAAAATAATGTAAGTATCGAAATACTATTGGTATTGTTGAGTGTGGGGATAATTTTTTGCATCGGTTCACACTGCTTTCAGCAATACCAATAAATAATCTATCTTATTTCCCTTGTCTCCCTTGTCCTCCTTGTCTCCCTCATCACCCCTATTAATTCTACATACCTACACCCATTCTCAAAAAACAGTAAGTCCTGACAATTATTGGATTTGCTAGGAGTCTGTACTGAAAAATAGCGTTGAAGTCTAATGATTTTTCCCTCTGTGGAACAGGCAGGCAGGTTTACAATATTAGAAAAAACTTGATTGCAAACCTCAAACAGCCGTGAACCAAAACGGGGCAATGCCACAAAGTCGTGAAACCTCCTACTATTCTTTATTAGGACTGCATCCCTCAGCATCGGTAATCGACATTCGCCGTGCTTATCGGGAACTGAGTAAACGCTATCATCCTGACACTACAGAATTACCTGCGTCCCTTGCTACTGCTAAATTTCAGCAAATTAATGAAGCCTACGCCACTTTAAGCCATCCAGACAGGCGACTCAGCTATGATTTGAAAATTGGTTATTCCCGCTTTGGTGTAATTCAAGCGCCTGCGGATTTGCATCGTCCGGTGCGTTATTCTTATGATTACTCGAAATCGGCTTACCTGGATGCCAGCGATCGCCCCCTTTCTTCTGGGGAAATTTTTGCTTTATTTATTCTGGGGCTGACTTTTGTGGGATGTTTATTACTGGCGATCGCCATTGGCTTCGCTCGTGGTGAAGCAGCTTTTCAAACTCAATCACCCCAACTAACCCCAAAACAGCAAATATCTTCCCTCTCCCAATTCCCTAGTTCTGGGGAATTGCCAAACTATAACTTTCCCTTCTTCAAATCAACCATTTCTTAACGCACCATCTCAAATTCTTATGTCTCTTCTGCCAGCAGATACTCCTTTATATAATCATCCTCTGCCACAAATTGAGCAATGGTTAAAAGACCAAGGTTGTCAACAAGATGAAACACAACTTCATTGTTGGCGCGTGCAAAGACCTGATTGGCAAGCTGAACTTTGGCTAGATATTGAACAAATCGTAGTGAGATATCTTGAAGCTGGAGAAAATCGCCAAGAAATTCAACGCTCATTCAAGTATTCTCTCAGCCGGGAAGATATTGAACAAGCTGTGTTTTCTGGCCCGTGAACTGGTGAGTGGTAAGAGGAAACGGGGCAGAGGGCAGGGAGAAGAGGAAAAATCTCTCCCTTTACCCTATGTACCCAGGACTTACGCACCAAGATTGTCTATGAAGATTGGGTGTAAGGGTGTAAGGGTGTGTGGCGGAAGGGTTTTAGATACATACACCCCTATACCCTGTACCCCTACACCCTCGCCAAAACCCTTGATTTTTCGTTTTTATGCGTAAGTCCTAGTATCTTGTCTCCCTTGTATCTTCTTTCACTAATACCTATTCCCCATTCTCTACTCCCTTTGTTACACTTTCCCAAATCTCCGGTCGCGTTGCTGATAAGCACACAAAGCCCGGTGAAATTCAGCCCGGTCAAAATCCGGCCAAAGCGTATCAGTAATGTAAATTTCTCCGTAGGCCATTTGCCAGAGGAGGAAATTAGAAAGGCGCATTTCACCGCTAGTACGGATTAATAAATCAGGGTCATCAATTCCGGCTGTGTACAGATGACTTTCAAAGACCGCTTCATCGATTTCATCTGGTTTGAGGATACCTTGCTCGACTTTTTGGGCGATCGCTCGACAAGCTTGTAAAATTTCCTGTCGTCCGCCATAATTAGTTGCCACAGAAAATTTAATACTGCGATTATTCTTGGTAGCTTCCATTGAACGGGTAATTTCTGCTTGCAGCGACCTTGGTAAAGCCTGCAAATTTCCTACAAACTGAATTTGCACATTTTCCTCAACCATTTCCCGCAGTTCTTGACGTAAAACTACTTGGAATAAAGTCATCAAAAAATCTACTTCTTCCTGCGGTCTTTTCCAGTTTTCCGTGGAAAACGCATAAGCTGTCAGTGCCTCAATTCCCCAATCTTTGCAACAACGCAGCAAATCTTTCAAAGCATCGACACCACGCTTATGTCCCATAATTCGCGGTAAGCCTTGACGTTTAGCCCATCGACCATTGCCATCCATAATCACCGCAACGTGTTTGGGCAGTAGTTCCCGTTTCAAGTCGGGAGGCAAATATAGCAGTTCAGTTTGTTGTACAGTCATTTTTTGTCTCGTGAAGCGGTCGATGGTAATCCAAGTAAACGTGAAACTAGTACCAGTGCTTTACTACCAATCTGACGCACCCAACTTAATAATCCCGGAGCAACGGCTTCCCGATCTACAGTTGGAGATAATCGAGTCTCTAAGGACTCTTTTAGTTTTCTAATGGTCAGTGGTCTATTTAGAGTTCCCCGTTCCGCTAAGGAAATAGAACCAGTTTCTTCTGATACAACTACACAAATACAATTTTCGACCCGCTCAGTAATTCCCATCGCTGCCCGATGGCGTGTACCCAACTGGCGCGAGGCTGTGCGTCCCGAAAGTGGTAGAATTATACCTGATGATACAATTCGTGAGCCGCGAATTAATGTCGCTCCATCATGTAACAAAGTTTTTGGCTGAAAAATTGTTTGTATAAGTTCTTTAGAGACCTCGGCATTCAGCTTAACTCCAGGCACAGAAAAATCTCGCTCGTCAATTGGGCCAGTGGTTTCCAGAATTAGCAAAGCTCCAATTCGGTTTTTGGAAAGTTCTTTCACCGCATCCACAATTTCATCAATCACACTATCAGATTTGGGGATGGATAAACTTGATGTTTGAAACAACTGGCGTAATTCTCCGCGCCCTAATTGTTCCAAAAAACGCCGAAATTCTGATTGTAAGGCTACCGCCATCGCCACAGCACAACCAATCACTAATTTTTCCAAGACAAAGTTCAGCAGTGGTAAGCCTAATCTACCGCTGAGTGCCGATGCCAACATTAAAATAATAAATCCTCGCACCATCCAAAGTGTCCGGCGCTCACTAATAATCACTAGTATCATGTACGTCAGCGCCAGCACTAATACTATATCCAGAGTCCCAAGTAGCAAGGACTGTGACCATCCTAGGTTTGTCAGCCAATGCTTTGACCAATCTTTCATGACATCTGGATTATCTTTCTGTCTTTAATACTGTAGGTCATTTGTCATTTGTCATTAGTCATTAGTTTTTTGCAAATGACTAATGACCAAGGACTAATTACCTCTTTTTAGTCTTTCCGGGAGGCAATCTTGCCGAATCAAGTCTTGATAAGTTTCGCGTTGCAAAATCAAATTTGCTTCGCCATTGGCTACTACTACGGCTGCGGGTCGGGGTAAGCGGTTGTAGTTAGATGCCATACTGTAATTGTACGCACCAGTTGCCATAACCACGAGAATATCTCCTGGTTCAGTCTTGGGTAGTTGGGCATTTTTAATTAGGATATCTCCTGATTCACAATGTTTGCCAGCTACAGTGACTGTTTCTGTTACATTAGCAGACATTTTATTAGCAACTACAGCCCGATAAACTGACTGGTAAGTGATGGGTCGGGGATTATCGGACATCCCACCATCAACAGATACGTAGGTACGAATTTCTGGTACTACTTTTGTTGCGCCAACGGTATAGGCAGTAACACAAGCTGTGGCAATCAATGATCGCCCTGGCTCACATAATAGCTTTGGTAAAGGCAAATTCTCCGCAGCACAAGTTTCTTGAACAACTTCACAAATTACCTTTACCCAATCTTCAATACTTGGGGGATCATCGGATTCTGTATAGCGAATGCCTAATCCACCACCAATATTTAATTCCGTTAAACTTAAACCATACTTAGCAGTATCACGGAACCACTGCACCATCACAGCCCCTAAATCTTGATGGGGTTGCAGTTCAAAAATTTGGGAACCAATATGAGCGTGCAAGCCTATGCAGTTCAAGGAAGGTTGCTTGCTGACAAAGGAAAATACTTCGTCTAAGTCGTTGGGATCAAAGCCAAATTTACTATCTAAGTGTCCTGTACGAATATATTCGTGGGTATGGCATTCAATCCCCGGAGTTAGCCGCAGCATGATCCGAACTGGCTGGGTGTTTTGGGTCAATTGCACCAAATTGTGTAATTCTTGCCAGTTATCGACAACAATGGTCACACCTGATTCAATTGCTAAAACTAGCTCTGGCTGGGATTTATTATTACCGTGGAGGTAAATTTTTTCAGGACTAACGCCAGCAGCTAAAGCTGTGTAAAGTTCGCCGCCAGAGACGACATCAATTCCCAAACCTTCCGAGGCTGCGATCGCACAAACGGCTAAACAATTCCAGGCTTTAGAAGCATATAATACTTGAGATACACCAGGGTAATATTGCTTAAAAGCATCTCGGTATTGCCGACAAGCCGCACGGAGAGTTTCTTCATCTAAAATATAGAGTGGCGAACCAAACTGCTGCACTAGGGTTGTGACATCACACCCACCAATTTCCAGACAGTCATCACTATTAACCTTAGCTGTTAAAGGTAAAAGTTCCTGGTTTGGCGAAACAGTTTCGTTTGGATTGCGCTTTTGAGGTAAATACTGAGTCCCAGTATGTTGAACCTCAGTGGGGTGAGTCGATACCATAACTATGTAAGTTGTCCTTATACAAATTAAGAGCTTGAGGAAGTGTCCCGATTTTCAGTTTACCAACTCAGTGCTGAGTAAAAAGTACAAGAAAAGTTTCCCATAGCCGGAAATCAACTCTTAAGGTCAGTTAGTTTGAATGCAGCACTTTTGATCAACGCTGTTTCAGTTGACCATGATCCTTTTAATCTATTGATTATTAGGGTTTATGGCTCACAGTCGAATTTTTGGAGAAAAAATTATGACGCTTAGTTCTCCTATTACTCTTCTATCAACCCTGCCACCTTTGGAAAACGGCGACAAACTCACCCGTATAGAATTTGAGCGTCGTTATCATGCTATGCCGGAAGTGAAAAAAGCGGAACTGATTGAAGGAATTGTTTATATGGCATCTCCCTTACGTTTTAGAAGTCATGGTAAACCCCATGCTTATGTTATGGCTTGGTTGGGTTTATATGAATCTGCTACGCCTGGAGTAGAGTTGGGAGATAATGCCACTGTCTGCTTAGATGCCGATAATGAACCCCAACCAGATGCTTGTTTGCTAATTACTAATGGCGGACAGGCCAGTGTTAGCGATGATGATTATATTGAAGGTGCGCCAGAGTTAATTGTAGAAGTTGCTGCTAGTAGTGTTTCTTTGGATTTACACGACAAGTTAAAAGTATACCGCCGCAATCAAGTGCAAGAATATTTAGTCTGGCGTGTGTATGATAATGAATTTGATTGGTTCAAGTTAGAGCAAGGGGAATATATCAAACTTGCACCTAATCATGAGGGTGTGATTTACTCTCGTGTCTTTCCGGGTTTATGCTTAGATAAAGCGGCATTATTAGCCGGGAATTTAGCAAAAGTTTTAGCAGTTTTGCAGCAAGGTTTGGCTAGTCCAGAACACCAGAGTTTTGTTGAAAACCTTGCCAGTAAGTCCCCCTTATAATTTTGATCAGTTAAATGTGATTTCATCAGAATTAAAATTGCGGCCGCTCACAACTGATGACCTTAGTACCATCCTCGAACTTGATCAAACTTGTTTTGGTGGTCTTTGGACTTTAGCAGGTTATCAACGCGAACTAGAAAGCCCGAACAGCGAGTTACTGGGTTTGTTTGCACCATTGTCAAGCATTAAACTCTTGGGTATGGGGTGCTTTTGGTCGATTGTCGATGAAGCCCACATTACTATTTTGGCGATTCATCCCCAATACCACCGTCAGGGTTTGGGTCAGGCTTTATTGTATGCTCTGTTGAAGACTGCTTGCGATCGCGGTTTAGAACGCGCCACCCTGGAAGTTAGAGCTTCTAACATTGCCGCCATATCCTTATATGAGAAATTTGGCTTTAAAACGGCGGGGCGGCGACGACATTATTACAAAGACAACAACGAAGATGCTTTGATTTTGTGGTTATCAGAATTGCAATATCCACATTTTCAAAAAACTTTAGACCAGTGGCACACCATTGTGAGCAAACAGTTGAGTGAATTTTCTTGGCAGTTGATTAGTTAGGGGTTAGAGGCTAGAGGCTGGGGGTTAGCCGGAATGATATTGAAAGGTTAGATTGAGGTACAACTTCCGTATCTGGCTCATTTTTTGGCGACATAGTATCAGTTACTCAGGGGAAAACTCATAACCAAACAAGAAAACCATCTTCTCTAGCCCCTAGCCCTCTAGTTAATTCATTAGAATTTTTAATAAGAAAAATTTTTATATTTTAAATAAAAAATATTTTTAGAAAAATTTTGACTTTTGAATTCAAAATATGCTAATAATTAATATTTGTGACTGGTAAAATTAAATTATCATAACAACGGCTAACTATTTACAACTCAAGCTGAAAAGCTAGTAAATCAAAGCTCCTCAACTCGGTAGCCGTAGCAAAATTCATCAACAGTTGACAAATCCACCCATCAATTTGAGTAGTCTCCCTTGGATGTCTATTATCTCTGATACAGACACCCAAAACCTTAGCCTGTGCTAAAATCAGCGTACCGGCACGACGCAGGTGATGGGAAAAATGCCATGTTTGAACGCTTCACAGAAAAAGCCATTAAGGTAATCATGCTGGCCCAAGAAGAGGCCCGCCGTTTAGGTCACAACTTTGTGGGAACCGAGCAGATCCTCCTGGGTCTGATTGGGGAAGGCACAGGAGTTGCGGCCAAGGTGCTGAAATCAATGGGTGTCAATCTCAAAGATGCCCGTATTGAAGTTGAAAAAATCATAGGCCGGGGTTCAGGCTTTGTGGCCGTGGAAATTCCGTTTACGCCACGGGCAAAGCGGGTTCTGGAACTATCCCTAGAAGAAGCGCGCCAATTAGGGCATAACTACATTGGCACCGAGCATCTGCTGTTGGGCCTGATCCGGGAAGGGGAAGGTGTAGCAGCCAGGGTGCTAGAAAACCTTGGGGTGGATCTATCTAAGGTAAGAACCCAAGTCATCCGAATGCTGGGAGAAACAGCAGAGGTTTCGGCGACCGGGCAATCGGGACGCACTAAAACTCCTACCTTGGATGAATTCGGCTCGAACCTAACCCAGATGGCGACGGACAATAAACTTGATCCAGTCGTAGGACGCGCGAAAGAAATTGAGCGTGTAATTCAAATCTTGGGTCGCCGGACAAAAAATAACCCAGTGCTGATTGGTGAACCAGGGGTTGGTAAAACTGCGATCGCGGAAGGTTTAGCGAGCCGCATTGCCAACAAAGATGTCCCCGACATCCTGGAAGACAAGCGCGTAGTCACACTAGATATTGGTTTGCTGGTAGCAGGTACCAAATACCGGGGTGAATTTGAAGAACGCCTGAAGAAAATCATGGATGAAATTCGCCAGGCGGGTAACGTAATTCTCGTAATTGACGAGGTACACACCCTAATTGGTGCAGGTGCAGCCGAAGGTGCGATCGACGCAGCAAATATCCTCAAACCCGCCTTGGCAAGAGGTGAATTGCAGTGTATTGGTGCCACCACCCTCGACGAATACCGCAAACACATCGAGCGCGATGCAGCCTTAGAACGCCGCTTCCAGCCAGTCATGGTAGGTGAGCCATCAGTTGATGAAACTATAGAAATATTGCATGGATTGCGCGATCGCTACGAGCAACATCACAAGTTGAAAATTTCTGATGAAGCTTTAATCGCAGCAGCGAAATTGTCTGACCGTTATATCAGCGATCGCTACTTGCCAGATAAAGCCATCGACTTGATTGATGAAGCAGGTTCGCGCGTGCGGTTAATCAACTCCCAACTGCCCCCCGCAGCCAAAGAGTTAGATAAAGAACTGCGCCAAATCTTAAAAGAAAAAGATGATGCAGTGCGTTCCCAAGACTTTGACAGAGCCGGGGAACTGCGCGATCGGGAAATGGAAATCAAAGCCGAAATCCGCGCGATCGCCCAAAGCAAAACCAACGGTGCAAGTGGTGACGGTGTAGAACCAGTTGTTACCGAAGAAGACATTGCTCACATCGTCGCTTCCTGGACAGGTGTACCAGTCAACAAGCTCACCGAGTCTGAATCCGAGAAGTTGCTGCACATGGAAGACACCTTGCATCAGCGCCTCATCGGACAAGAAGACGCAGTGAAAGCAGTTTCACGGGCAATCCGTCGGGCGCGTGTCGGTTTGAAAAACCCCAACCGACCCATCGCCAGCTTTATCTTCTCCGGGCCGACTGGGGTAGGTAAAACTGAGTTGGCAAAATCCTTGGCTTCTTACTTCTTCGGTTCCGAAGAAGCAATGATCCGCCTGGATATGTCGGAATATATGGAACGCCACACCGTCAGCAAACTAATTGGTTCGCCTCCAGGCTACGTTGGTTATAACGAAGGTGGTCAATTAACCGAAGCTGTGCGTCGTCGTCCTTATACCGTGGTGCTGTTCGACGAAATCGAAAAAGCCCACCCCGATGTCTTCAATATGCTGCTGCAAATTTTAGAAGACGGTCGGTTAACCGATGCTAAAGGTCGCACCGTTGACTTCAAGAACACCTTGCTGATTTTGACATCCAACATCGGTTCTAAGGTAATTGAAAAAGGCGCTTCCACCATCGGCTTTGAATTTAATGAAGATGCTGGTGAATCGCAATATAACCGCATTAAAACTCTGGTTAACGAAGAACTCAAACAGTACTTCCGCCCAGAATTCCTCAACCGTTTGGATGAAATTATCGTCTTCCGTCAACTCAACCGCGAAGAAGTCACCCAAATCGCCGACATCATGCTCAAAGAAGTGTTTGGTCGCCTGACAGAAAAAGGCATCACCTTAGAAGTCACCGAACGCTTCAAAGACAGGCTCATCCAAGAAGGTTACAGCCCCAGCTACGGTGCAAGACCGTTACGTAGGGCAATTATGCGCTTGTTAGAAGATAGCCTTGCTGAAGAGATTCTCTCTGGTCGCATCAAAGATGGCGATACTGCCCTTGTTGATGTCGATGAAAACGGCAATGTGCAAGTCAGTTCTCAACAGCGCCGGGAATTGTTACCTCAAGGAATTGAGTCGTAATTAACGTTTGGGATTAAGTCTCAAGTAAATTTTAGAAAACGGTAGAGGAGAAATTTCTCTACCGTTTTTGTTTTATTGATATTATGGCTAGGCTGTTATGAAGTTTTATAGCAAGCAGTGGACAAAAATTTATGAGGATCAGTCCTTATCCTGGTGATTTCATTCATGGCATTAATTTAGATGATTGGTATCCATGTTCTAATATTGCCTCATCTGGTCGTCTATCTTCTCCAAATTTTCTTGCAATTTCCGATCCTGGCCTTTCAGTATCTTACCTTTGCGTACAAGACCTTCCTATAGAAATTTTGAAAAAAAGTCGTATACCGATGGGTGTTGTATCACCTCGCACCGCTTGGTATGTATCGACTGCTGCTATTATTCGTTCAGGTGGTTATGTTGGAGTTGGTAGTATTGATACAAAGTGGCTTCAAAAATCGGACATAGATAGAAATGTTGCGATTGGTGATATGGAATTAGCTTTCGAGGAAGTACGTCGAAATATTGCACCAAATGCTGTAAGTAGATTGGCTTGTATTTGGGTTGCGGAAAATACATCTATTGGATACGCACATATCCGCTCGATGCTAGGCGCAAATACTTTAATACTAAAAGTAACAATTCCAAGTGCAACTGGTGTGTCAAAAGTTCGATACGCATGGTTGATCTGTACTACACTGATTCCAAGCAAGAGTACATTGAAAAATATTGGCAAGGTGTGCCGCTAGACCCACAAGTTCCAAAGTGGGAATATTTAGTAGATGGAATAGTTGAAGTGAATGATCCTGAAGGGTTAGAAAAAATTCGTAAAGAAGGAGGTCATTTGAGACTACCTTGAAATTTAAGTTGTAGGTCGGGGTAAGCAATAGCGAAACCTAACAAACACGTTACCATTGTTGGGTTTCGTCTCTTAACCTAAGACATATATACTGTTAATTGAAAAATATATAATAAATATACCAAGTACAGGGTACATGGAACCCACAAACGCACAAACTCAAGCACTCTATAGAATTTGTTATCGACTTACTAAAATATATAAAAGTATAGAACTGGTAAGGCTGGACGAACGTACAGGTAATTTATACGTACTTGCTGGAGAAAATATAGAATTCGAGATTGAACCGAGTGGATACTATAAATCATCGGAGGATAAAGCATGACTTTAGCTAAGTATCAAGGTATGAATCGTGATGAACTACGTGATTATGTTCTCAAACACAGAGAAGATACTGAAGCCTTTTATGCCTATGTAGAACTCTCAAAAGCTGAAGGGAAAATGACTTCTATAAATCCAGATGATGAGAATTGGGAAGAAAAAGTCATAGAGGCAATCAGGTACAGTAATAATTCTATTCGTTGGTACTGTGATAATACAGAAAAATATAAAAAACAATCTCAGATAATTACTGAATGGTGGCATAATTTAGATAATAAATTGGTGACAAAATATCATACTGAAAGCATAAAAAATACTGGCATAGCTGGATGGAAACCAGACAAGCTTAATCGACCAGTTAAATTTACAATTACCGAACCAAGTTTAGAAATTGGTCAATTCACTACTTTAGTTAAATACAGAGATGAAGATAACACTATCCATCAACTAGAAGCAGTTGCGATAGAGTTGGATATTGACAAGCAAAACTTGTTTGTTTGGACAACTACATCAGAAGAGGTGTTTATTTTCTCAGCAGAGAAAGCTTAAAGGAGAAGGGTTCAGCATAGGTGATACCTACGGTAAGCTACGCTAACAAAATCAAATACTTGATATCATAAATTGTAAAAAGCTATTCAAACGTTAATTTATGGAAATACCAAAATTTACTTCTGAGATAGAAAACACACAAATTGAGACAAAAGCCATATCTGTAAAACCTCAAACTATCAACAGACGCGAGTTTATGAAGTTGCCATTAGAAGAACGGCGACGCATATTAGCAGAACAAGCCGAGCGAATGTTACTACATTACCAACAAAATAAAGAGTGGCAAGAATTAGAGACAGGAGACTTGCTTGACTACTAGCTCTCCTATACCTAGACGGGGTGATATTTAGCTGGCTAATTTTGACCCAACACTAGGAGCAGAAATCAAAAAAAATCAGACCTGCTGTGGTGGTCAGTTCTGATGGTGTTGGTCAATTACCAATTAAATTAATTGCACCCATAACAGACTGGAAAGAATATTACACTGGCAATATTTGGCACGTCAAAATTGAACCAGACACAACTAATAATCTGACAAAAGTTTCTGCTGTAGATGTTTTACAATTGCGCGGTATGGATGTGCAAAGATTAATTCGCAAAGTTGGAGAATGTTCAAGTGAATTTATGGAAGAAATAGCTACAGCTATTGCTGCGGTAGTTGAATATTTTTGAGCAACTGTTATTGTTTATCTCAGCATTTTGTAATTACTCTAACTGGAGCGATCGCTCACAACATTATTGTAAGCTACGATAAACACAAGCCTATGGTAAAGCAACTATGACGAATACAAAGCCTGTTCGCCGTCGTCATCAAGGTAGAATATTTCCAGAATTTACAGTACCACCAGAAGAGTTAGCTAGACGGGAAGCTGAAAAAAAATGTTCGTGGACAAAAAGCGCGTGTCGTTTTTGATGAGGTTTTTCCGCAATTAATAGATGAACATTACAACTGCTTTATTGTAATTGAACCAAATAGTGGTGATTATTTTGTTGATCCAGATATAGAAATTGCTGAACAAAAAGCACGTCAAAAATATTCTGATGGGTGGCTAGTCACTTTCCGTCTCAATGAAACAGGTGCTTGCGACAGAATATGATTTCAGGCAAGTTTGGGGAAATTGGGGAGCTAATTTTTGAGATAGAGCTAATAGCTGTTGATGGAGAGGAGTATTCGATTGACTTGCTATTAGATACAGGATTTACTACAGGTTGGTTAGCAATTGATATTCAAGATGCTGCAAGCCTGGGATGGAATTTAATTGAACAAAATCGAACTATGCAAATGGCACGGGGTGAGGCGTTTTTTTGATGTCTATGAAGGAAAAGTAAAATTAGATGGACAGGAGTATATAATTCCTGTTTTAGCTGGTAATGGGATTCCTGAGCCTCTGTTGGGTTTACAGTGGTTGAAAATATTGCCTTTATCTGTAAATTTTTTTAGCAGAAATATTGACACTAGGATAAAGGTTGCTGAAAAATAGCTTCACAAATAAGATTCATCTTACTAGAATGTAACTTTGGTGAACTATTAATGATGATATCAACTGTGATTGCGATCGCAGAAGTTGAAAAATTACCAGCAGAAGAACAAAATGCGATCGCTACCCCATTAATAGATAAATATTAAAATGGTTTATTGTAATTAAACCAAGCAGTGATAACTATTTTATTGATTTTAATGAGGATGTTGCTGATGATTTTAGGCAGATTTAGTGAAATGTTCAATTTTAATGCCTCGACTGTCCATCACTTGAGTAAATAAATCTGTTGGTAAGGCATTTTCTACAGGTAAAACTCCAGGTTTATTTAGTTTACCTTCAAGAATTAATTGAGCAACTGTACCTGTACCACAGCCAGTTGCTACAGCAGCATTATCGTGCAGTACAGTAGAAGCATAAACCCCTGTTGAACCGTTCTTTTTGCCTGTAACTTCTGCTCTAACTGCTACACCAATACCGCTAAAAAGATTGGTAAAATCTGTCATTGTATGGCTGACATGAGATAAAAACTCAATCATGCCACGACGCTGCATTAACCATTTAGGAAAAATATGTGCTGCTATCCAAGTCAGATGATTATAGTAATCAGGAAATGAACCAAACTTAGTAATTACATTTTTAACAGTAGGAAAGGCGTAGGGCAATGTGAAGGTTTCTGGCATATCAAACCAGTAAACTCCATTACGTTGATAGTAAGGAAAGTTAACAATTTCTCTTTCACTATAAGGTTTGACTTGCTGCCATTTACCATCTAACCAAGCTTCAAACGGATGCTGCAAGCCTAAAAAAGTTGTTCGCATAACTGTGATACCAGCACCACCAGAACCAGCTACTAAATAATAGAGCTTGATTGTTTCTGCTTCATCAAATTGTTCCACACCCTGGCGCACCATACTGTTAGAAATACCAGGGAAGATGCCTGTATTAATTACTGCTGTAACCCCAGCAGCAACAGCGTCTTCGTGATAACTTAAAGCTTTGCTAGTAAAAGAACGATGGTCACTAACATCTACATAGTTAACGCCTTGTTCAATACATAGTTTCAGAACATTGGCATCGCGGTAGTGAAACGGGCCAGCACAGTGAACGACTAAATCAGAATTAGCGATCGCTTCTCGTAGTTTATCAACTTCCGCCAAGTCTAAAACTAAATACTGCTCTCGTTCTGCCAATGGCAAATTTCTCATCTCTGGAGTACGCCCAGTGATGGTGATTTTAGCTTGCGTATGGTTCGCAATGTCCTGCGCGACACTACTACCAATTCGCCCCCTGCCTCCAAGAATTAAAACGCGGTCTGTCATTACTCCGGTATGGGCAACACTACTTGTATTTGACCAGTTTTTGAGAGTCTTTGCCATCGGTTACAAGTATGACTCGTCTACCAATATAGGAGGATAAGTGTAGCACTTACGCACAAAGATTATCTCTAGAGACTTGGTGTAAGGGTGTAGGGGTGTCATGAATCATTGGTAACTTGTACTGACGAAAGACGAAGGTTTTAATGAATAAATTTTGTTGAATATGTAAATCTAAATATAATTAATAAGTTTTTGTAATATATGAGATTCTGTTAAACTCAATAATTTAAGATTTTCTTTAGATTGTGTCAGCACTGATCTGAGTTCATTTCAGCCAGGAGCGATGGTAATGAAGATGTGCGTTGTCAACTCCAAAATATTACGTCAGTTTTGGGCTGTAGTGGAACAAACCCAAAGCAGTACTCTTCTTGGACTTAACGACAAAGACTTGGTTAAGTTATTGTTAGGACAGATTGAAAGCAACAAAGTCCTAAATTATGAAGAAACTCTGAATTTGACGGATTACATTAATTCTAAGACTTTGCTGATACGTGATTTAGCACAGGCGCGTTCAGCATCATAAATCCAAGACAAAAAGCATATACAAGTGATCTAGGACTTACGCAGTGAGATGGAAAATCAAGGATTTGGACAAGGGTGTAAAGGTGTAGAGGTGTTTGATACATATACCCTTACACCCAATTTCCACAGACAATCTTGGTGTGTAAATCCTGTTTATGTCTTGAGTATAGGCTTTTTGCCTTTTATTTCCCGAACTATCTGGGATTAATATGCCGTCTTGGCCCCCAGCCTGGATTTATGATCGCAGCTAAATCTTCGGGTGATAAATGATCTATTTCATCCTCTAATTCTGCGACTGTGAAATCATAGCCACGTTCTTTCGCCATTTTGACAAATGCTTCGGGATTAGCTGTGGCTTTGAGTTTTTGTTGCAATGCTTGATCTGCTTTGACTGCCTTAAAAAATCTTGCAGCATTTTGTAGTGCCATAATAATTCATCTCCTACAGTAATCTGTTGTGTTTTGTGAAATTATCTGTGTCAGTGGAGAGTAGAGAGTAGGCAAAAGTATTTGTCGGGTATACTTTTTTTCAGAAATTAAATATGAATCGTAATTTGAGAATTTTCGCACTACTTTTAATGTGCATTATTTTTTCTTGAGATGTCTTGTATCCTAAGAAAGAAAAATTAACGACATCTCAGTTTTTTCATACTACTTGTGGCTGATTACCGAAATAGTTAGGACTTACGCATAAAAACGAAAAATCAAGGGTTTTGGCGAGGGTGTAGGGGTACAGGGGTATAGGGGTGTATGTATCTAAAACCCTTCCGCCACACACCCTTACACCCTTACACCCAATCTTCATAGACAATCTTGGTGCGTAAGTCCTGATAGTGCTGAGTGCTGATACCTTTAAACCCTGACACCCAGTCTCTACAAACAATTTTTGTATGTCAGTCCTATTAATGTTGACTCAGACGTTCCAATTCCAAATCGTCCCAAGATGTAGGGTCTTCCACAGGCTCAAGATGAGTAATAACACTGCTTCCTGGTAGTGCTTGAATAATTTTCAATTCAATCTCTTCACATAGATCATGTCCTTGGCGTACTGTCCAGGCTCCTGGTACTAATACGTGAAAGGAAATAAAGCGACGAGTTCCTGCTAATCGAGAGCGCATGGCATGGAACTGGATATTTTGATGTTCGTATTCACTAAATATCTGCCGGATAATTTCTTGTTCTTCTTTTGGTAAAGCCGTGTCTAGTAGTCCAGAAAAGGTTTCTCGCAGTAAATTAAATCCTGCCCAAATAATATTAACTGCTACCAATAGGGCAATGATGGGGTCAAGTACCAACCAACCTGTTACCTGCACCAGCAAAATTCCGAGTATCACACCACCAGAAGTCCAGACATCGGTTAAGAGGTGATGAGCATCTGCTCGCAAGGTAATAGAACGTAAGCGTTTGCCGGCTTTGAGTAAGACAACAGCCACCACACCATTCACTACTGTAGCTACTAATGAAAGCACTAGCCCTAATCCCAGTTGAGTCAGTGGTTCGGGATGCTGCAAGCGTCCCCAAGCTTCTAGAGCAATGCTCATAGCTGCCACAACAATCAATGCGCCTTCAGCACCGCTCGAAAAATACTCGGCTTTAGAATGTCCAAAGGTATGTTCAGCATCGGCGGGTTTCGCTGCATAAGTCAATGCCCATAATGCCACTAGTGCCGCCAGCAAATTTACACATGATTCAATAGCATCAGAAAGTAGCCCTACTGATCCTGTTAGCAGGTAAGCTCCAAACTTTAAACCAATAGTTACAACTGCTGCTGCAATTGATAAAAAAGCGTAGGTGCGGGCTGCTTGGCTACTCATTCAAACTACTTAACTGTGATTGCTAGGTAACTGTAACAAATTTAGCTGTTAGTTTTATCTATCTCCAGACTTTTAGGTTTTTTTAAACACAGGCTGGGAAAACAAGGCAAAAGTTAAAAATAAAAAGTCAAAAGAGAGACTAGGAGATTGTGGGAAAAGCATTAGTTCACATTATTTTCCAGACCAAAAAGTGAGATACTGTTGAAAAAATAATTTCACAGGATAGATGTAATATATGCGGCTTTTTGGTATGCCCGTAGAAAAAGGCAGATGGTTGCTAATTCCTTTAGGTGCAATTGTTTTACTTTGTCTTGGCACTGTTTATTCATGGAGTATTTTTAGAAAACCTCTAGAAAAATTACTGAATATTAATGCAACAGAAAGTTTGTTGCCATTTACGGTTTTGCTAATCATGTTTGCCATATTGATGCCAATTACCGGCTTTTACATTAACCGCTTTGGTTCTCGGACGATTACCGCAGTTGGTGGTGTAATTATGGGACTGGGTTATATTTTGTCGAGTTTGGATGGCAATTTACAATTATTAACTTTTACCTACGGTGCGATCGCTGGTGCGGGTGTAGGTATAGTTTATGGTGTACCGTTGGCTGTAATCGCTAAGTGGTTTCCTGATAAGAAAGGTATTGCAGTGGGTTTAACTGTGATTGGTTTTGGGTTGTCGCCGTTAATTACTGCACCTTTGACGAAAACACTAATTGATGCTTACGGAGTACGGCAAACTTTTGTGATTCTAGGTATAACTTTTACACTGATTATTTTAGCGATCGCCACTGTTTTAAAAACACCGCCTCCAGATTGGAAACCAGCCAATTGGAATCCCAATGTTGCAGTTTCGGGAAGTACAGCACTCACCAATTCCGAGACAATCTTGCAAACACCAGCATTTTATGGTTTGTGGCTGTGCTACACCATCGGCACATTCTCAGGATTGGCAGCAATTGGTATTTCTAGCCCTCTAGCTCAAGAAATCATTAAACTAGATGCAACCACAGCCGCAGGTACAGTTTCTTTATTTGCAGTATTTAATGCTTTAGGTCGGTTGTTTTTTGGGTGGTTTACTGACCGTTTTAGTCCGAAGTTAGCAGCAATTGTTTCTTTTACTTTAGTATTAATTGCATCCTTGATGATGCTAAAAGCTGGTCAAGGAACTGTAGCTACTTATTTAATAGCATTTGCCCTATTTTATTTTTCTTTTGGTGGCTGGTTAGCGATCGCTCCAACCACCACCTTAATTTTGTTCTCCGCCGCCGACTATGCCAAAAATTACGGTGTAGTTTTCACAGCTTATGGCGCAGGTGCATTAGGCGGAACTTTGTTAGCTGGCAGAATTCGAGATATTTTTGGCAGTTATACAGTTTTCTTTTATCCAACAACAGCACTAGCAATTTTAGGAATTGTGTTAGCTGTGTTTATGCTCAAACGTAGTTTTTCTAGTTCTACGATTAGTCAAGCTAATTAGGGTTGAGAGCTTAAGGCTATAGGTGTTTGAAGAACGGAGACAAGGGAGATAGGGGAGACAAGGGGGACAAGGGAGAGATGTTTATCAATGATTTAGGATTGCTATAGGCGCAAAGTGCTGAGTACTTTTTTCTAACTCAGCACTCAGCACTAAGAAGGTAAAAAAGGATAGTCTGTGTAACCTTTTTCATCACCACCATAATATGTATTGCGATCGCCTTGATTTAGGGGTGCATCCAACTGGAAACGTTTGGGTAAGTCGGGATTAGCGAGAAATAATGCACCAAAAGAAATTAAGTCTGCAATGCCATTCGCGATCGCAACATTACCTTTTTGTTTATCGTAACCACCATTGGCAATTAACACACCAGGATATAAAGGGCGAAATTCTGCAACGGGAATTGGTTTACCACCGTGGCGAATATCGGCTGGTGTGGGTTCCATTAAATGCAGATATCCTAAGTTAAGGTTTTTGAGGGCAGCGATCGCATAGCTGAATGTTGATTTTGGATCAGAATCATGGATATCGTTAAATGTGTTGCTGGGGGATAGTTTCACGCCTACCCGTGCTGAACCCCAAACACTACATACTGCTTCTGTGACTTCCAACAGAAATCGCGCCCGATTTTCAATGGAACCACCATAGCGATCGCTGCGTTGATTAGTGCCATCTTGTAAAAACTGATCAATTAAATACCCAAAGGCTCCGTGAATTTCCACACCATCAAAACCAGCTTCTAGGGCATTCTTCGCGCCTTGACGGAATTGATCAATCACACTGGGAATCTCATCTAAATCCAATGGGCGAGGTGTAACAAAGGGTTGATCACCAGTGTAAGTCATGGCTTTACCAGCAGGTGCGATCGCTGAAGGAGCCACAGGTAATGCGCCATCTGCTTGTAAAGAAGGGTGAGAAATGCGTCCTGTATGCCATAGTTGCAAAAAGATTTTGCCACCTGCACTATGTACTGCTCTTGTCACTTCTTCCCAACCTGTAATCTGTGCTTGAGAGTGAATTCCGGGTGTAGCCGGATAACCCAGAGCTTGGGGTGATACTTGCGAACCTTCTGTGACAATTAATCCAGCCGTGGCACGTTGAGCGTAGTATGTAGCATTTAGTAGTGTTGGTGCATTGCCTTCCCCAGCACGATTGCGTGTCATCGGAGCCATCACAATTCGGTTGGGTAATGTGTAGTCACCAAGCTGGATGGGTGAGAATAAATCTTGATTGTTGGTCATGTGTTATGCGTCCTACTTCTTCTTACTCTGAGATGGATAAAGCCAACCTTTAAATAAACGTGTTACCTGGGGCATAATCACCCAAGTCATCAAGGGCATCATAATGCTAATGTTCACCAAACTAGCTATCCAAATAGGTAGCCCACTGGTAATTGGTCTGAGAAAATTCGGCAGAGTTGAAATCACGGGATAAAGACCAACTGCACTGACGATCGCAGTTTTCCATTTGGGTGGCGGTAAGGCGTTGGGAATTTCTGGGAGAGCAAACCAAGCTTCTAGGCTATTGACGCGCATCACCTTGGCTCCATCTACTGTGAGAGCTTCAGCGCGAGCAATCCAACCTTGACAGATTACAGATTCTTCCCACTCTTGTAAATGTTTAGCGGTGTCAAACCGTAAAATTAACTGCCACTCGCCTTTTTTCGTTAGCGGATATAACACATCACTCCCCATATAGCCGGGAAAGGTGCTGGCTGCTAGAATCACGCCTTTGGTTGCTTCCTCAAAAGCTTCTTCTAACCCTGGTTTGACACGCCGAGCGATCGCAATCACACCAGGCGATGGGTATTGACATGGTTCTTTCATAATTTGTAATTTGTAATCCTCAAGCGGCAAAATCACTGCCAAAAATTCTGCCACTGCCATATTGCAAACGTAGTGCCAAACTTTGACTGCCCTAAATCACAGAAATTGCAGTTAATGCTGCACCGATGACAATTACGCCAACAGCACCCACCATCGATAAGTTTTGCAGCAGTTTGGCACTGTTGGGTAAATGATCTATCCATTGATGGGCATAAACAACAACCAAACCAATTGCAACCAACACCGATGCTAATCCGAAGCTAAATGCACTAACTAACACTACACCGTAAGCCGCTTGATGCAGAGCGATCGCACTCAATAATAAAACCAGTGCCGATGGACAAGGTACAATACCTCCAGCAATTCCTAATGCAATCAGCGATTTGGTTGGTGAATGATGGTGATGATGATGCTTATGTGTATGTTCAGGAGTAGTAAGGCGTTCATCTAAAAGCCAAAAACCAACTCCGCATACAGTTAGACCACTGAGCAAACCGAGAATTGGATATAGTGTTTCCGGCAAGACATACTGTGCAGCCACCAAAGCCGCAAGTCCCAAGATAAAAACTCCTAATGTATGAGTAATAGTGGTGACAAGTCCCAATACTAGCGCCTGTTTTGGTGTTCCCTGTGAACCGACAAGATAAGCCGCCACCATTGTTTTGCCATGTCCTGGTGAAAAGGCGTGTCCGGCTCCAAATAAAAAGGCTATACCCAATCCAGTGATGATCAAACTTGGAGTGAGCTGTTGGTGAATCAAGATTTTGGTATAAAATTCGCTATGTCCAATATGAGCCAGTACTAGCAATCCAGGTAGCACAAGGGTACTCCAAAAATAAATTATCGAAGTAGAATTCAGTATAAATTCTGTACGAAGCCGCGAATGAATAGATGGTGAAACACCACGCTAAATTGAAGATTTAGTGTTAATTGTCATTCCCTACCTCCACATCTGAACCAGCTAGATAATTTTTGTAGATGTCTTGGGGCTACTGCGGTAGAGCCAGTAACCAATTGCCGCTAAGATTTCGTTAATGGTAGCAACGACAACGTTAGGATAAATTGGTATCCCAACAATTACGGGTAGGGGTTCATCCGGTAATGCACTCAAATCAGTACCGGGAACTAGTAAGGTTGTGAAGAAAAAAGGTGTCCAGAAAAGTACAGGAACTAAAGTTGCCACAGTGACACTGATATCTGGTTCTGGCGATCGCCTCCACAGTAACCAAAGAGCAACTACCGATAAACTACTAAGTAGCCACAACATCACTACATCATGAAATCGGGCATGAGGTACCCAAGTGGGATTGAAGATATGGGTGGCATTCCAATCCACTGCTACAGAAACCACTGCTGTATTCAGAATTACAACTGAAAGCAAAATCCGGCTCAGTTTTTGTTTTGACATGATATTACTATGTCTAAATTCTCTTCTTCGGTATAGAAACTAACACCAAAACCCCGAACATCACTCTTGGTATGGCTTTCAACATCTATGGTTTACTTTATAAAATCAGTTAACATTTGTCCCTAGTCCAAAGTTGAAGTTTTACATAGACCACAAGGTGAGTTGATGACTAACTAAGAGATAGGGATATGACCTTAACTTTTGGCTAGTGGAAAAAGTGTGAAGTATGAAATGAAGAAAATTGTGTAGTCATTCTATTTCACGAATAGTAATGATATAAATTCATTTATTGCAAAGTGACAATTCCGCGTTTGAGGGCGGTGATGACGGCTTGAATGCGATCGCTTACGCCCAGTTTACTGAGAATATGATTGACGTGATATTTTACAGTGCCTTCGGAAATCTGCAATACCGCCGCAATTTCTTGGTTGGTTTTCCCTGTGGACATCAACCGAATCACTTCTAGTTCCCGACTGCTGAGTTGCAATATCCCCACTCGTTCGGCTAATTTAGCGCCGACGGATGTGGGAATGTATTTTTGTCCGGTGTTGACGATGCGAATTGCTAAGAGTAATTCATCTGGTTCTGCATCTTTGAGTAAATAACCCTTCGCCCCAGCTTTCAACCCACGATAAATATCTTCGTCGCCGTCGTAGGTGGTGAGGACAATAATGTTAGCATTGGCAAATTCACTACATATAGTAGTAATTGCTGCTACGCCGTCCATTTCTGGCATTCGCAAATCCATTAAGGTGACATCAGGTTGCAGTTGACGAAATATCTCTACTGCTTGATATCCATTAGAAACTTGTCCGACAACTGTCATATCTGATTCGCGATCAATCATGGCGGCTAAACCTTGACGCACGACGGGATGATCATCAACTATCAAGATGCGGATGGGGTGGTTGTCAGTCATGGTTTAGTCTCGACGAATCAGGATGGTAATTTCTGTGCCTGGTTGTGGCAAACTTTTAATGGTTAACTGGGCTTTGATGCGATCGCTTCTTTCTTTGATTCCCATCAAGCCAAAACCTTTAACAACAGCTAAACTTTCTGGTGCAAATCCCTTACCATTGTCTTTCACCCTTAAAATAAACTGCGTCGGTTCATACACCAATTCAATCACAATTTTGCTGGCGAACGCATGTTTAATGGCGTTTGTCAATGCTTCTTGGCCGATGCGTAACAAGTTATTTTCAACATCGACTGTTAAGGGATAAGCGTCCCCAATCACTTTGCAGATAATCTGAGTATCAATCACCGCCGACATCTGCGTTACTAAGTGATGAAAAGCTGTAGGTAAATTTTGCGTTTCTAAAATTTGGGGACGTAAAGCATTTACCGAACGCCTCGCTTCGGCTAAACCTTCTCGCGCTAGTTCTCTGGCTTGGGTGATGTGTTCTTGGACTTCTGGTAAATCTTGGGGGATGATGCGGGAAGCTGCACCCAATTGGACAATCACACCAGTGAAGGCTTGCGCTAAAGTATCATGAATTTCTCTAGCCATCCGGTTGCGTTCTTCTAAAATTGCGGCTTGACGACTTTGTTCAGCAAGAGAAGTTAAATGGATGGCTAAGGTGGCTTGCTGTGCTAAGGCGATAATTAATTCAATATTTGCAGGTAAACTAGTTCTGGGTTCTCGAAAACACAAACCAATGAATCCCAAGGGGCGATCGCCCAAAATTAAAGGTACACGTACAATGGAACGATGTCCTTGAGCGCGATGCCATTTAATTCTTGCGCCGAGCAGTTTCTTGTTATCTTCAACATTAAAAAAAAATTACCTCGCCTTTAAATAGCGCCTCTTGCCAATAAGAAAAAATATTTGCGGAAATTGGCAGGCGAAATTGCACAAATTCTGGATCTGTGTGAATTGGAATCACTTTACCTTCTCTGACATAACGTTTCATCAAACTCGTGTTAGTTGATGCGTCATACAGAAACAAAGCGGCGGCATAAGATTGAGCTTGGGCGGATGCTTCTAGTAAAATATGTTCCCAGAAGGTTTCTAAATCTGGTTCATCTGCCAATCGATTCACACAACCACGCAGTGATTCATTGGCTCTGACTAATTCTGCAACTCGTTTTTCTACAGTACTGGCGCGTTCTTGAATGAGATGTGCAACCAATTGTTTGCGGTGCAGTGCGGCTCCAATTCCCTCCGCCGCAGTGGTGAGGACATCCATTTCTTGCTGATTCCAATGGCGCGGTGTGACACAATCATCAAAAGCCACACAACCGATGTAGCGCCCTTCGATGAATAAGGGTACACCTCCAGATGATTTAATGTTTAGTGATTGGAATTGCTCTTTGATGGGATGGGGTAAGTTATCTACTAAATGCCAGATGGAACGACCTGCATATAGTTCTCGCAGTAAAAATTCGGCATCATCATTATCAATAATTGCCATTGTTGGATGATGAATTTGAGCAGAAATACCTCCAGCTACCCATTCGTAAGTGACGCAGTGTTGTAATTTGTGAGTGGTTGGGTTTTGGCGTTCGAGGATGACTTGCACGCGACTAATTTTGGCAACTTCACCAATGGCTTGTAAAGCTTGAGGAATTGCCACATCAATATCTTCTGTGTCTAAGAGATTTTTGGTAACTTGAGCAACTACAGAAAGTAAGCGATCGCGTTGTTGTAATTCTTGGTTAACTTTTGCTAATTCTTCCGTGCGTTTTTGCTCGGTTTGGCGGATACGTTGACGCTGAATAGCACTACCAATACAAGCGGCGGCAGTTTTTAACAATGTTAATTCGGCAGTACTAGTGTGTTTGACTTGACGACAGTGATCAAAACTCAAAACTCCCCAAAATAGTTCTTCGACAAAAATCGGTACAGCGAACAATGCTTTCACGCCCAGAACAGCTTGTCCACTGCGAAACGGTTCTGGCATTTCTTCTAGCAAACAGCTAATACTTTTACCTGCTTGCAGCCGTTGATACCATTCCTCAATCCCGGCGTAGGTTCCTTGGGCTGAAGTGGGATGGGAGATTTGAGCAATGATATTCGGTGCATTCCATTCATACAATGATCGCCAACCTGGTAAAGTCGCTGATGGAATGGGAAAATGTTCAATCACACCCAAGCGATCGCAATCTAAACTTTCTCCCATCACTTGCAAAGCCGTCTTCACCGCTTCATCAAAGTTATCAATGCTAAGTAAAGCATTCACCGCTATTGCTGTGGCTTCTAAAATGCGATCGCCCAAGTGAGAGCGCATTCCATTGTTATTTTCTCCCAAATGGTTCGGCGCTGGCAATTGTCCCTGATCTCCCTTATCTACCTTGTCTCTCCTCTCTCCCTTGTCTATTCACCTATCAAACCAGATTCTGATAGAATTCTTGGCTTAAAATTTTCATAGTCTTTCGTTAACGTACCGTCAATAAATTTGATCTGCAATCATCCCAAACAAATGACGGTCGCAGACTAACGGAGGACAAGTGAGCAAGTATTTAAAATTTTATGGCATAAATCAAACATGGCAGTGGCTAAGGCAGACTTTTAGACATAAGTTATTTTTCCGCCTGTCTGCAATAATGCTGGTGACTGTTTTCTTGAGTTTTGG
Organism: Nostoc piscinale CENA21; assembly: GCF_001298445.1. NCBI lineage: Bacteria > Bacillati > Cyanobacteriota > Cyanophyceae > Nostocales > Nostocaceae > Nostoc > Nostoc piscinale. The sequence goes on from NZ_CP012036.1 coordinate 1,299,489, forward strand.
TGTGCATTCTCTCGCATCTCAACCAGCATCAAATACACCAAGCCCCAAAGTAATTTTAATTTCTCTTGATGGTGCCACACCAGATTTTGTCGAGCAGTACTTAAGAGATGGTGTATTAAATCGCCGCCAGGGATTGGGATTACTCAGAAGACAAGGTGTTTATGCTGAAAGAAATATTACTTGCAGTGCTTCTTTAACTGCGGCTTGTCACGTAGCCATTGGCACAGGTTCCACTGCTGCTCGCAACGATATTAACTCTAATACATTCCATTTAGTCGCCAGTCCCTTTACCTCTAACATTAGTGGTTTTGGCGCACCAATTGGCGGTTATTCCACAATCGGCCCTAGCGCCAGTGTACAACCAACGGCGGAACCAATTTGGGTCGGGCTTCAGCGCAATGGTAAGCAAGTGGTGGCGGCTACATTTCCCGGTGCAGATGGAGTTGATGTGCGCGTCCCCGGTTTGACTAATAGTCCAATTATTCAACCAGCCAGCACCAGAACTGTATCTTACACCGTTCCCTTTGGGGCATTTGCTGGAACAGGTGCGAGGGGTTTTAGTTTAACTACTGCTAACTTTAGTTCTGCTGCTAGTTTGATAGTGACACAATTGAATAACGCAGGCAGAATTTCTTACAGTCCGATTTTACAAGCAAGTTTAAATGATCAGTTTACTGTTGGTGGTGTCAATTATGATATTCAAGTTGCGGCACTAGATACAACTAACGATCGCCGCACCAACTACGATACATTAGTATTTTTTGATGCTCAAATTGGCATTCCCACAGGTATTTTTAGTTTACCTGCAACTGGCCCGGCTTATGTGAAAGCGAGCGATCGCAAATCTAGTTTATTTTATCTCGAAGGCAGTTCTAATCAAGCAGGTACAGCATTTTACGTCAGCAATCTTGCGCCAGACTTGAGTACTGTTCGCATTGCACGTTATTCTGCAAATGCAATTCCTCGCAATCCCGGAGTACAAACCAGTGTCGATGATATCCTGACTCATGTTGGTTTTTGGTCTCCCCAAGCTGATTTCCGCATTCCAGAACGCCTCAGCCCAGGATTTACCACTTTCCCTGACAGTGAATTAGAAGCAATTTACGAAGACCAAGTACAACTGTTTGTCGATTATCAAACTCGACTAGCATTGAGAGCCATTAACAAAAATCCCAATGCAGATTTAGTCATGGTTTATATTGAACAACCAGATGGCTCAGAACACCAATTTTTATTAACTGATTCCCGTCAACCTAGTGATCCGACAAATCCATTATCGATTGGCGCTAGACAAGATAAAGCCAAAGTGGCGCGATATAGAACTTACGTACAAGTCGGTTATCAAGCTGCTAACAATGCCGTTCAGCGCATCATCGACGCAGTGGGGACAAATCGCCAAAGTACACCCAACAGTAACATTTTAGTTGTTTCCGATCACGGCTTTGCTCCCTTCCACACAGCCGTTAACTTAAATAACTACCTCAGAAATCGCGGCTTTGACTTAACTAAAGTCCGCGCTGTCACATCAGGGCCAGCCGCCAACATTTATATTAATCTGCAAGGACGTGAACCAAACGGTGTTGTCAGTCGTGCGGAATATATTACTTTACAACAGCAACTAATCACAGCATTGCGAGAATTGCTTGATACCAATCCTAATTACGTCCGGGGAAGACAACAAGCAGTCTTTGACTTAATTTACCCCCGCCCATTACCCAGCGATGTCAACGATCCAAAATTTGGCTTGGGTACAAGCGAATTTGTTGGTCAAGATACTGGTGATGTGTTTGCAATCATGCGATCGGGATACAACTTTGACGGTACACAAAGCCCCATCGTCACCCGTTTAGGAGACAATGATAATTCTGTATTTTCTGTACCAAATTTTTACGGGGCGCATGGTTATGATCCTACAATACCAAGTCTCAGTGCCATCTTTTATGCTGCTGGCCCTGACATTCAGCGTCGTGGTAATATTGGCAGAATTCGCAATATTGATATTGCACCAACCATCAACAGTTTACTAAACGTTCCCTCCGCTCCCACAGTTCAAGGACGAGCTTTAAATATTCAGGGAAGAGGCGACAGCTAACAGGTTATAAAAAAGTAAGTTGGGTAGAGCGATCGCTCCACTCAACTTACAACAATTTAGTTGCAATTAAGTAGCTAAAAAAACTTTTTCTATCTTAAAGGTTGTTTGAAAAGTGGTTGGTTGTGTATATCGGCACTTATAGATCCCCCCAACCCCCCTTAAAAAGGGGGGCTAAGAGCCTCTTCAAGTCCCCCTTTTTAAGGGGGATTTAGGGGGATCTAAAATTATTTGATACACCACCAGAGACTTTTCAAACATCCTCTCATACCCCTACTGTATACACAGGTTCAATTAGTAATCTCTTCTTTCTCTTTGCGCTCTTTGCGCTCTTTGCGGTTCGTTCAAAAAATTGACTTGAACCAATAGTTTAAGACTTAAATAAACTGTATTGCCTTATATTTTGTTCTTTAAAAGACTTCTCATGATGAATTAATAAGTAAGCCCAGCGCATTAACAATGTAAGGCGACGCATTCACAATGTGACTTGGTAGATTAACAATGTGAGGCAACGCATTCACAATATGATTTGGTACATTCATAGTGTAAGCCAACCCATTAACAATGTAACTGAGTGAATTTACAATGTGAGGCTATATTATGACATTGCTGATTAAACAACTAGTACAGCGCGGCGTAAATTGACATTTGCAGAGGAGTTGCTAAAAGGCTTGTGGTATGACTATTCTTTCTTTTTCCTTTTGACTTTGTACTTTTGCCTTGTTGTACTAATGTTGTGTATATATAAGTAGTGAGACACAATTAATTACACAATGTCATTGCAAATAGAGCGAAGCAGAACTTAGACAAAAAGCGGCTTCCCGAATGGTAGCGATCGCAAAAGGTGAGATTGTTTCGCTACACTCGCAATGATTGTAAATATTTTTGTCTACTTACTTACAAATTAAATGTCTTTACCAGCACTACCCAACACCTATGAGTAAAAGACCTGGGATTCTCATTACCAAGCCTATCGGTATTTTAAACAAAGATATTAATGTTGATTGGCGGAGTTTCTTTACAGGAATTATTAAAGTTGGAGCGAATGCGGCTACTGCTAATTGGGGGAACTTACCAGAGAATATTGTTGATATTGGTGCAGCCGTTGGGTTAGCCAAAGAACCAGGAGAACTTGCTTGGGTGTTGATTTTTCAGTCTCTCATCAAAACAATGGCTAGTTTAGTCGAAGACAATCAAGATTTAATCCTACAAGCTAACAAACATCAAGAAGTCAACCTTGATGATTTAAAAATAATTTCAGAACATCGCCTCAGCCAATCTTTAGAAAAACTCGACCAAGAAGAAATTACTATTTACCAAGACTTTTTTGAAAATCCCCAAGACTTATCTATTGTTGCAGCTATTAAAACTCCTTTTGCTGAGTGGTTACAAAGTTTAAATCTCAACCAAGCACAATCAGAAGCTATCAGTCAACGTTTACCAATTCAGTTTATCTCGGCGTTGCATGAAGAATGGGCAAATAATTCTGATAAATATGCTCGTTTACAAGCAGAACTAGACACTCCATTTATTAAAGCAGTAGAACGAGAAGCTAAACGGGAACTTTCTTGGCGACGTTATTTTGCTTGGCTGCAAAACCAAATTAATCAAAGAATGTTTGATGAAGTTTTTACCTTGCAGCAAGTTTATATATCATTGCGTGCTTATTATGAAGAACGTAACGATGAAAAAAGAGAACAAAAAATTCAAAAAGTTGTTGTTGATTTAGACACAGAGCTTCAAACTTGGCTAGATGCAGCTAACCCTAAAGATGCTATTCGGGTTATTAGTGGTAGTCCAGGCAGTGGTAAATCATCTTTTACTAAAATATTTGCTGCTAAACAGGCAAAAACTTGGTTAAGCAAAGAAACTAATCAACCAAAAGTTTATGTTTTATTTATTCCTCTACACTTGTTTAATCCAGAAGGTGATTTAGTTACTGAAATTGGCAAATTTATCAACTCAATGCGACGAGATACACCTCTGTCATCTAATCCATTAGAGCAAGATAATTTTGTGCCAAGGTTGCTAATTATATTTGATGGTTTAGATGAACTATCAATGCAAGGAAAACTAGGCGCTGATGTTGCTCAAAAATTTGTAAGCGAAGTCAGAGGAGAAGTAACTAGAGCAAACACCAGTCAGACTCGTTTGCAAGTTTTAATTAGTGGTCGAGAATTAGTAGTCCAAAATAACAGCAGTGAGTTTCGCAAAGAAAAACAAATCTTGTATATTCTGCCTTATTTAATAGAGGAGGCACAAAAAACTGATTACGTTGATGAAAAGAAATTGTTAGATGAAGACCAAAGACATTTGTGGTGGCGTTCTTACGGTTCAGCTAGTAATCGCGGATATGATGGTTTACCAACAGAATTAGACAAAGGCCAGTTGCGAGAAATTACTGCTCAACCTTTGCTAAATTATTTAGTTGCTTTAAGTTATGACCAAGATCAGTCATTCCTTTCTGAAAATAGTAACCTCAATGATATTTACGCATCTTTATTAACGCGAGTTTATCGGCGAGTTTGGGCTGATGATAATCCGCATATTAGGGGCGTTGAGGAGGAAGATTTTATCAGAATCCTAGAAGGTATTGCTATTGCGGCGTGGCATGGAGGTGATGGACGCACCACAACAGTTAAAAAAATCGAAAGTCTTTGTGAACAGGAGATTCTCAAACGTGTTTTAGATGTTTTTAAAGCTTCAGATAGCAAAGCTGGTATAACTCGTCTGTTAACTGCTTTTTATTTCCGTAAGAGTGGGTATAAACAAGATGAAGAAACTTTTGAATTTACGCATAAAAGCTTTGGTGAGTATCTAACTGCAAGGCGTATAGTCTGGGAAGTAAAACGCCTGTATGAAATGCAAGAACTGAGTAAAAAAAAATTCATATATAACCTGGACAGAAAAAGATGCTTTAAAAAAGTGGGCAGAGCTTTTTGGTTCAACTGCTATGGATAATTACCTCTTTCAGTTCGTGATTAATGAAATTCGTTTACAGCAAGATAAAGATAAAGTTGATGTTGGCAAATGGCAAGAGATGTTGTGCAGCTTAATTGGTTTTATGCTACGTCACGGAATGCCGATGGAACTTTTGCCGGAAATCAAAAGCTTTCATCAAGCCAATCAACAAGCACGTAACGCAGAAGAAGCATTATTAGTTGTTTTAAATGCTTGCGCTAGGGTGACGCAAAAGATTTCCAAGATTGAATGGCCTGATCTTGAAACTTCTGAAGTATCTGAAAAACCAAAAGCCTCTAATGCTTTTGGGGCTTGGATTTCTCGTTTACATGGGCAACGAGTTAGTTGGGGTGCTGATGTATTGTGCTTAGATTGTCTCAGTTTTTTAGATTTACAAAACTGTATTTTAGTTGCGAAAGATTTTTTGTGGGCAAATCTTCAAGGGGCGAATCTTTACGAGGCGAATCTTTACGAGGCGAATCTTTACGAGGCGAATCTTCAACGGGCGATTCTTCAACGGGCGATTCTTCAACGGGCGATTCTTCAACGGGCGATTCTTCAACGGGCGATTCTTCAACGGGCGAATCTTCAAGTGGCGAATCTTGAAGGGCGAA